>NZ_JAJNHH010000005.1:0-156476 GCF_022386955.1 Mammaliicoccus sp. A-M4 | reverse complement strand
GGCTCTGGCAGGTAAATCTGTTTCGAAATCTACGATTTCAGAAGTTATGAAAAATATTGACCCCGATATTCAAAAGTGGTCGAGTAGACCTATTACTAGTCATCAGTACAGATATGTATTTGTTGATGCCATGCATATTAAAGTTAGAGAGAATAATAAAATAGTTTCTAAAGGCGTTTATATAGCTATGGGAGTAAATGAACTTAAAAGACGTGAAATTATTGGTTTTAAAATTTCTAATCAAGAATCTGAACAGGCTTGGTCTGAGTTCTTTGAAGATTTAAGAATGCGTGGCCTCACAACTCCTGAGCTCATTATTTCTGATGCACATTCTGGTCTTATTAAGTCTATTAAATCACAATTTATAGATTCAACTTGGCAACGTTGTACATTTCATCTTCTTAAAAACATCATTGAAAGATTCCCAAAAAAGAATTCACAAGAGGCAAGAACATTACTTAAATCTATTTTTCAAGCTCCTACATATCAACATGCGCTTGAAAGTAAAAATGAATTTGTAACTAAGTATGAAAATAATCCTAAGTATTCAGAAGCTTTAAATATATTAGATCAGGGCTTCGAAGATGCCACACAGTTTTATAGATTTCCAGCACAACACCATAAGAATATACGAACTACTAACTCTATTGAAAATATAAATATGCAGCTTAGAAAAAGAGAGAAAGTCATTAAGACTTTCCCTAACCTAGACTCAGCTTTTAGATTAATTGGTGCATTACTCATGGATATTCAAGAAAATCTAGATAATGCTAAAAGACCTTTTATTCCTTAAACTTACTACTTATTTTTGAAAAATAAGTAGAGATTAACAAAATGAATCTGCTAAAAATCAAACAGATTTATTTTGTTAATACATTCTAAAAAACCAAAGGTTGATTACTTCTAAAGATATTACACATAAATATGGACTTGACTGTTTACCATATGTATTTAAGTTAAAATTACAATGCAGTCATGAAAAATATCACGCTAACGGGCTTGTTTAAAAGCACTAGCTCGTTAGAAAATGTAACGGGCTTGTCTCGAATTTCTTGCACGTTAGACCAGTATATCAACTCCATATTTATAAAAAAATAAAGCACTTCGCATAATTTAATTAATAATGACAAAAACTAAATTAACGAAGTGCTTATATCAAACTTTTTTCATTACTAGTAATTCTACCTATGGTGGGCTACGAAGTTTTTAGCAAAATGAGAACTCAATCTCACTCCCTCGTAAATAACTAGTTATGAAGATTTTTTATTATGTCGAACTGATGTAATCCAGCCGATAATCACTAATGCTAATAAAACTGTCCAGAAAATAGACTGCCATACAATACCATGTGGGAAATCATGTGGTATCAATGCAATTTCATCATGTGCTAATACGATAACGAGTAGCTTTATACCTACCCAACCAACTATAGCGAAAGCTGCTGCTTCTAAATTCGGATATTTATTTAATAATTCTACGAAATATGTTGCAGCGAATCTCATAATGATTACACCCATCATACCACCTATGAACATTACACTGAATTGTCCTAAGTCCATTCCGCCAAAATGAATACCTAAAGCTGGTAATGTTACCGCGATTGCAAATGCTGCTAACATAGAGTCTATAGCAAATGCGATATCTGCAAATTCAACTTTTAATACTGTCATCCAGAAGTTCTTCTTCAATTTATGATGACCTTCACTATCAGAAGGGAATTCTTCTTCGGTAAAGTTCTCATCACTTTCTTCAACATCATCGGGCGTTTTAATCTCTTTATCTTTATGCTTTTTAAAATCTATTAAGTTCTTAACAGACATATAAATAAGATAAAGTGCCCCTGCTGCTTGAATTGGCCAGAAATTAGCCAAGAAGCTAATTAAGAATAACGAAATAAAACGGAAAACAAATGCACCTAATAAACCATAAAATAATGCCTTTTTCCTTAAATCTTCAGGTAAATGTTTTACCATTACTGCCATTACAACTGCATTATCTGCAGCCAATAAACCTTCAAGAAAGACCAATACGACTAAAACCCAACCATAGCTGAGCAATAAACTTGGATCCATCATTCTCACACTCCAATTTTTATTTTGCAAAACAAAAGAGACCATGCCTAATAAAAGGCAAAGGTCTCACTTAACATTTATAACATGCCCATATTACCGGAAACTTGCGTTTCGTAATGACGATAATATGCTAGAATTTACATTCTAAAGTTACTCCCCTTCGACAAAGTCGTAGGTCTATTTAGTTTTCTTCGTTATTATACATTGTTTTTTAGTTTATAACAAACTATATAATTTAATTTCTGGGAATTTATCTTCAAACCATCTTGTAGCAAATTCATTTTCAAATAAGAATACGAAATTATCATAACGATCTTTCACTAATATTGAACGGCTAGAGTTCATATTATCTTTAATATCTTTTTCGTTTTCAATCCATCTAGCTATTTTCTTTCCAACTTGTTCCATTACAACGTCAACATTATATTCGTTTTTCATTCTATGTTCGAATACTTCAAATTGTAGCTGTCCAACAGCACCGAGTATAATTTGGTTCGTGTGTAATGTTTTATACAACTGAATAGCACCTTCTTGTACTAATTGTTCAATACCTTTATGGAAATGTTTTTGTTTCATAACGTTTTTCGCACTAACTTTCATAAAGATTTCAGGTGTAAACTGTGGTAAATTTTCGAAATGGAATTTCTGATTATTTCCTACAAGTGTATCTCCTATTTGATAATTACCAGTATCATACAGTCCGATTATATCCCCACTCACTGCATGGTTAACAGTCTGTGTATCATCAGCCATAAATGAAGTTGAACGTGTGATTTTATGTTTTTTCTTCGTTCTTTGCAATGTTACATCCATACCTCGTTCAAAGGCTCCACTCACGACACGCATAAATGCGATTCTATCTCTATGTTTTGGATCCATATTTGCTTGAATCTTGAATATAAAGCCTGAAAAATCTGTATCAAATGGATCAACTACTTCACCTTCTTCAGTCTTTCTGCCATTTGGCATTGGTGCATGATCTACATAGGCATTTAAGAAGTTTTGTACACCAAAGTTAGCTAATGCAGAACCAAAGAATACAGGTGTTAACTCTCCAGCAAGCAACATTTCTTTATCGAATGTTTCACCCGCTTCTTCAACTAACATCAATTCGTCAATAGCTTGTTCAAACTGTGAATCATTTTTAATTGGATGATTTTCTTCTAATTCATAATCATCATTTAAATGTAGTACATTTTCTTCATCTCTAAATGGCTCAATAGTTTTCTCTTCTCTATCAATAATACCGAAGAAATTTTGACCCATTCCAACTGGCCAGTTCATAGGATATGTTTCAATTTCTAAAGTTTTTTCAATTTCTTCAAGTAATTCAAATGGTTCTTTACCCATACGGTCAAGTTTATTAATAAACGTAAAAATAGGGATTCCTCTCATTTTACATACTTTAAATAATTTTAAAGTTTGGGGCTCTATCCCTTTAGCACAGTCAATTACCATGACAGCACTGTCTACAGCCATCAATGTTCTATATGTGTCTTCCGAAAAGTCTTCGTGTCCTGGTGTATCTAGAATATTGATATTATAGTGATCGTAATTAAATTGCATAACAGAACTGGTTACTGAAATACCACGCTCTTGTTCTACTTTCATCCAGTCACTCGTAGCAAATTTTCCTGACTTTTTACCTTTAACGGTACCTGCTTGTCTTATCGCACCACCGAATAGTAATAATTTCTCTGTTAACGTCGTTTTACCAGCGTCTGGATGCGATATAATCGCAAAGGTTTTTCTACTTTCTACTTCTTCTTTTATTGTCACAATTCATTTCTCCTTATAATTCGGATGTCCAATGGCTAATTCTATTCGCTAATTCGTTTGCGTCTTCTTCATCTAATATATTAAACAAATGTATATACAGATGTTCAATTAATGATTCACCGAATAAGTCATAATCGATTTGGATAGACCAAAATAAATCTGGAATAGAAATAACAAAATATTCTTCCTTTTTATTCTCATATATAAAAACTTTGCATTTTAAGTTATCAGAATGGCTTTCTCTAATCTTCACTAGGTTTACCTCCATATTTTTCATAAGCTGCTTCTAGACCAATTAAATCGTCTCTATGAGGTGCTTTAATATTTCCTGGCATAATTTGGTAAGGTTCTCTTCCTTTTGATGCTAATACCACTGTATCTCCTGGTTCTGAAATTTCAATAGCGTGCCTAATACCTTCTGCTCTATCTTCAAATTCTACATAGTTTTGGTGTGTCGCTCCTTTAGCTAATTCTGCTGTTAACATTTTCGGATCATCATTTGCTGGATTATCTGGTGTAAATACAACGTAATCTGCTCGACAACTTATTTTACCCATTTCAGGTGTTTTTGTTAAGTCTCTTTCTCCAGCCATACCTATTAAAAATATCAATTTTTGCTTAACAAAAGGTTTTACAGCATCAATTAATTTATCGATACCATCAGATGTATGCGCATAATCAATAATTAAATCAATCGGTAGGTTTTTATCTAATACTTCTAAACGTCCTTCAACTGGGGGCATCTGTTTAACAGCTTTAATGATTTCTTTTAAATCATAACCTTGCACCCAAACACCAAGAAGGCTCGCTAATAAATTAAGAATATTGAATTTACCTAAATACGGAGATTCAACTTCATATTCACC
Source organism: Mammaliicoccus sp. A-M4 (assembly GCF_022386955.1). Classification (NCBI taxonomy): domain Bacteria; kingdom Bacillati; phylum Bacillota; class Bacilli; order Caryophanales; family Staphylococcaceae; genus Mammaliicoccus; species Mammaliicoccus sp. A-M4. Next base: position 151,759 of record NZ_JAJNHH010000005.1, on the reverse strand, counting down.
AAATGGCGTTGTTAAAGTAAATGTCGCGCCATTGATAGATTCATTAATATTTTGAGCCATAAAATCAGCTTCATTGTCTATTCCATATGTAAATATTTCAAATGGAGTAACCGGCTCTAGCTCTTTAGAAAAAGCATCATCAGCGTTCAATATGACAAATTTGTCTTTTCTATAGTCTTGGCCTAATTGGCTAAATAATAATGATTTGGCATGACCATATGCTTCCATTGTGCCATGAAAATCTAAATGATCTTGTGTTAAGTTTGAAAATATCGCAATATCAAACTCTACGCCTCTTAGTCTACCTATTACTAGACCGTGACTAGATACTTCAAAAGTCATGCTTTCACATTCTTGCTTAACAGCCTCGGATATATGTTTAGTTAATGTAACTGTTTCCGGTGTCGTGTTCACACCCTCCGTTACAGTTTCATTAATTTGAAACCCATTTGTTCCAAGATAAGCACTATTTTTACCAAGCGCTCTAGTTAAATGATGTACCATCGTTGCTATTGTCGTCTTACCATTCGTTCCAGTAACACCTATTGTTTTTAATTTTTGGCTTGGATATTCAAAAATTATATGGCTAAAAATACTTGCTATTTTTAATGTATCTTTTACAACAATTAATAGTACTTCTTCAGATAATTCAATATATCTATCGCTTACGATTACAGTACACCCTTGTTCAATAACATTAGGGATAAATTCATGACTATCTACTGTATAGCCTCGGGAGGCTACAAATATAGATTTTTCAGTTGCAGTTCTAGAATCAGTTGTAATATCGTTTACTTCTTGGTTTGTATTCCCATAAACTTGCTTTAATTTTATTTTGTTTAATAACGTCTCAACTTTCATCGTTATTTCTCCTTTATTTTCAATAGGTCTATTATACACTTTCTTTATATGATTTTATAGTTTTGACTTAAGATATATCTAGTTGTAAAATGAGTGAGTACTCACTTTTAAATTAAAAGAGGTGTTCATAATGATAAAAGTAGATAATATAACTAAGTCATACGGAAAAGTTAATATATTAAATGATATGACAACACATTTTGAACCAGGTTGTATCACAGGTTTAATTGGCCCTTCTGGTGCTGGTAAAACAACACTCATAAAATGTATTTTAGGAATGGAAGCCATTGATTCAGGTAATATTACGATTGAAGATGTCGACATACCTAACCGTAAAATTTTACGTTCAATTGGATATATGGCGCAAAGTGATGCATTATACGAGGATTTAACTGCTTACGAGAACATGTTATTCTTTGGAAAATTATATATTACTAAAGAACAAAATTTACAAACCAATATACAACGTGCTTTAGAGATGGTGAATTTATATAATGAACGCAAGAAAAAAGTAAGTGCTTTTTCTGGAGGTATGAAAAGAAGACTTTCTCTCGCTATTAGTTTTATTCAAAACCCAAAAATATTAATTTTAGACGAGCCTACTGTAGGTATAGACCCAAAATTAAGAAAGTCTATATGGAACGATTTATTTGAGGAACGTAATAAAGGAAAAACGATACTCGTCACGACTCACGTGTTAGATGAAGCGGATAAATGTGACAGACTATTATTAATGAGAGACGGCAATATTATTTCTTACGGTTCGTCTGATGAAATAAAATCATCATTTAAAGTCAACACGATAGAAGAAGTTTTTCTTGAGTTAGGAGATGGTGTAGATGCTTAATATAGCAACAAGAATATTTAAACAAGTGTTGCGAGATAAACGTACACTAATGCTTCTGCTCGTTGCCCCACTGCTCATCTTAACATTAATTTATTTCTTGTTTAATTACTCAGATGAATCTAAAGAGTTAAAAATCGGCACGTATCAAGCTAATGAACATTTAATAAACCAATTACATGATAAAAACATTGAAACAGTTCAATATGATGATTATAAAAATTTAAAAGATAAATTTAAAAATGATGACCTAGATGGTTTTGTAGAAGAAAGTAATCACGAGTATTCTATTACTTATGAAAATTCAGACCCTAGTGTAACGAATCAATTAAAGTTAAAGGTTAATCAAATTTTAGTCAGTAAAAATATCAATCAGTTAACAAATGCGTTAAATAATCAAAGTAAAATGTTAAGTGAAATAACGAAAAAGTTACCAGACAACATAAAACAAGATTTACCTCAACAAGACAAACCAAAAATTGAAAAAATTGAAACATCAAATCACTATTTGCATGGCAATAAAGATACGAATTATTTTGATACAATCAGCCCAGTTTTAATTGCATTCTTTGTATTTTTCTTTACCTTTTTAATTTCAGGTATTTCTTTACTGAAAGAAAGAACTTCAGGCACACTTGACCGTACACTATCCTCTCCAATTAAGAAATATCAAATTATTATAGGTTATATAATTGGTTATGGTACATTTGCTGTCATTCAAACAGCATTAATTGTTATTTATTCAATATATATATTACAGATGATAACAGAAGGAAATATTGCGCTCGTATTTATAACAAATATATTGATTTCATTTATTGCTTTAACTTTAGGCTTGTTATTATCAACTTTTGCATCATCTGAATTTCAAATGATTCAATTTATACCTCTAGCTATTGTTCCACAAGTGTTTTTTGCGGGTATAATACCAGTAGACTCAATGCACAAAACATTGCAATATATTGCACATATAATGCCGCTTTATTACGCTGGCGATGCAATCCAAAACGTTATGATCAGAGGTTATGAAATATCAGATATATATGTGAATTGGATTATTCTCTTCCTAATATTTGTCTTGTTGCTAGTCTTAAATATATTAGGTATGAAAAGATATCGGAAAGTGTAGGTTTATATTATGAATCGCTCTATTAAAGAAATTATGAACGAACAACTAAAAAAGCAATCACAAATAAGTGAAAAACAAAAAGCAGTATTAAATAGCGCAACGGTATTATTTAGTGAACGTGGATTTTATAATACCTCGACAAAAGACATTGCGAGAATGGCAAAAGTTTCTGAAGGCACTGTATATAAACATTTCAAAACAAAAAATGAATTATTATATGCAGGATTATTACCTTTATATAAATCGGTAGTTGCTCCTGAAGTGTTAAAAGAATTCAGTTCAGAATTATCAAAATGTGATAATTTAGATGCATTTATTGACACATTTGTAGATAATAGAATAAAATTCATTGATAATAATAAAAATATAATAAAAATAATTTTTGGAGAAATAATGTATAATACAGATTTTCGTAATATAATGACTGATGTTGTTAAGCAATCAATCGGTCCCACTATTTCTCAATATATTCAAAATTTAAAAGACAACAATCAAATTGATAAAGATATACCCGCTGATTTAGCCTTTCGAATGATGGCTAGTCAAACGATTAGTGTGATGTTACCTGTATTACTTTCTCAAGATTACTCAAAATCAAAATTAAATGAAAATATCATATTAACTAAACAATTATTGATAAAAATGTTGAGATAATCATAAGAAACTGTATAGATTATGTAATAAATGCAATATCTTTTCACAAATTAAGGAAAATACGTTAAACTATCATAGATAATAAATACAAATACGGAGTGTGGCTAATGGTTTCTCAAAACAAAAAATTATTGATTATTACCGGTTCTTTTGGTAACGGTCATTTACAAGTAACGAATAGTATTGTGAAACAATTTGGTGAAATGAATCTTGATCATTTAACTGTCATTCAACATGATTTATTTCTTGAAGCACATCCTATTATGACTTCTATTGCGAAACAATGGTACATTAATAGCTTCAAATATTTTAGAAATATGTATAAATTTTTCTACTATAGTCGTCCTGAACAAATAGATAAGTGTTTTTATAAATATTATGGATTAAATAAATTGTTAAATTTACTAATTAAAGAGAAACCTGATTTAATATTACTGACGTTCCCTACGCCAGTAGTATCTGTTTTGACTGAACAATTTAATTTGAACATACCTATTGCTACAGTTATGACTGATTATCGTTTGCATAAAAACTGGGTTACACCACACTCAAATCGCTATTATGTAGCGACTAAAGATTTGAAAGAAGAGTTTAATTCAATAGGTATCGACTCAGAATCGATTAGAGTTACAGGAATACCTATTTCAAAACAGTTTGAAGAACCTATCAATCGTCATGATTGGTTAATGAAACAAAATTTAGATCCAAATAAAAGCGTTATATTAATGTCCGCTGGAGCATTTGGAGTTTCTACAGGTTTTTCATCTATGATTGAAAAAATTGATGCACATGCTAAAGACTCTCAAGTAGTCATGATTTGTGGAAACAATAAATCTTTACGCTCTGATTTAGCTCAATACTTTAAAGGTAATAAAAACGTACTTATATTAGGTTATACAAAACATATGAATGAGTGGATGGCTTCTAGCCAACTGATGATTACGAAGCCTGGTGGTATAACAATATCTGAAGCGTTTGCTAGACACTTACCATTAATTTTTCTTAACCCTGCTCCAGGACAAGAACTAGAGAATGCTGAATACTTTAGTGAAAAAGGATATGGGAAAGTTGCTAACACACCTGAAGAAGCTACTAAATTAGTTATTTCACTTGTAAATCAACCTGAAGAACTTAAAGAAATGACACAACTACTAGAAGAAAACTATTTAGAAAAACCAACTGAAACAATTTGTAAGGATTTACTTTCATTACTAAGCGATTCACTTACTTACAATGAAATTTATGGAAAGGTCCCTATGTATGCCAAATACTTCATCAGGTAAATCATTCTATAAAAAAGATTTTTGGATAATGCTCGTCATTTTATTTATGATGGAATTTGCTAGAGGTATGTATATATTAAGTTATTTACCATTTTTACCAACGACTACAGCGAAAGTGACTGTTGGTATTACTTCTACAGCAATTTCTTTACATTTTATAAGTGACGCGTTAACAAATTTCGTAATTGGTTTTCTATTAAAAAGATTCGGTCCAACTGTAATCTTAACTAGTGGTTTTTTATTAGCATTTACAAGTTTAGCATTAATTATTTTCTTCCCATCACCTGTTATTTATATTCTGAGTGCTATTTTACTCGGAATTGCAGTCAGCCCTATATGGGTGATTATGCTTTCAAGCGTAGAAGAATCATCACGTGGTAAACAAATGGGTTATGTTTACTTTAGTTGGTTAGTCGGTATGCTTTCAGGTATGATATTTATGAATTTATTATTCAAATTACATCCAACTAAATTTTCATTTATGATGGCATTATGTGTATTAGTCGCTTGGGTATTGTTCTACTTTGTTAAAGTACAATTGACTGATTATGAAAGTAAATCTGTAAAAAAACAATTAACAGAAATTGTAGATGTTACAAAGAGACATTTGTTATTATTCCCAGGTATATTTTTACAAGGTGCTTCAATAGGAATGCTTGTTCCAATATTACCAACATACGCAACTAAACATATGGGTGTAACAACCTTAGAATATACGATTATTTTGATAGTTGGTGGTATTGGTTGTACAATTTCGATGCTATTCTTTTCAAAACTGATGGATAAATACGCTAAAGTATTTACTCATATCATTATTTTTATAGGCTTCTTAGCTTACAGTTCATTTATTTTTGGATTAACTTTATTAACACAGCTATTTATTGTTATAACAATCGCCCTATTAATCGGTACGATTTACGGCCTATTATTGCCAGCATGGAATACATTTATGGCTAGTCATATAGATACAAAAGTACAAGAAGAAACATGGGGTGTATTCAACAGCGTACAAGGTTTTGGTACGATGATTGGACCTATACTAGGTGGCGTTATTTCAGAAATATTCGCTGACGTATACTATACAATTTATGCTTCAAGTTTAATTTTCTTATTCTTAGCTTTATTTTATGGTATATACTTTTTAAATGTCCGAAGAAAGAAAAGATCAAATACTATATAAAAAAACAGAGGATATCCATTTTAAGTGGAATATCCTCTGTTTTTTTATTGAACAATTAAGTTCTAGAATAATCTGTTTAAATAATATAATTATGTCTTATATTGTTTAATTTTATCCTAATGTATAAGATGCTTCTTCAGACCAAGTTTCATCATCATTTTGTTTCATTAATTTAATAGTATCAATCGTTTCTGAATGATTGATACCAGCCATTTTAACTTGCCCAAAGATGTCTTCAAACTCTTGGCTAGAAAGACCTTGTGCAATTGTAAAATGTGGGACAAATGGATGTGTGCTTTCACCATAGAATTCACTATTATTAAATTCATTATACAATGCTTCTAATTCATCTGTTTTTGTTACTTTAAAGTATATTACGTTTTTAGTTGGCGTAAAACTAGACGCCTTTGATACTTGAATGTTTACTGGTTGATGTTGTTTAGCAGTTTCCGCAAGTCTATCTTTAACTTTGTCTAGTTCATTGTCTTCAATGTCAAATTTTTCTTTAATAGTAATATGCGGACTAATTAATGCATAGTGTTTATCGTATCTTTTACGATAAGCATTCACTGCTTCTTGGAATGGTTTTGATGGAATAAGTACGATGCCTAATTTCATAATGATACTTCCTCCTTTGTTTGTCTTCTATTTTATTATATCAAACTTTTCTGTTTTTGATGACTTAAAAAGTAACTTAACATGTCTTCTAAGTGCGGTTTCCATGTTTTCCATGTGTGCCCACCCTCTAATTCTCTATATTCGTAAGTTATGTTATATTTTTGTAAAAGTTCACTAAAAGCTCTATTTGGTGTAAGAAAATCAGCATAATTGCCACTAATCAGTTTAAAATGATTTTCTTCTTTTCCAATATAATGTTTAATGTTTAACAACCCTAATGATGAGCACGCTTTAAATTTTTCTGTAACGGTATCGTTAATCATTGGACTAAATAAACCTAGTTGACTAAAATGATGTGGGTATTCTAGACCTGTTAATAAAGCAATGCTTGCTGCTAAACTATCGCCTAATAGTATTCTAGCATTTCCCACTTTCAACGTAGAAAATGTTTTATCAATATAAGGACAAAGCTCTTTCACAACAAATTTTGACATTTCTTTTCTATGCGAACCATCTGGATGAAATTCTTTTCTTCTTTCTTCGACACTTTCATAGTGAACACCTACTATGATTGCTTTATCTATTTGATTCGCTGATCTTAGCTTTTCATACGTTCGATGTATTTGGCCGAATTGGAAGAAATCACGACCATCAAAAGTAATAATCACATGATGTTTATACAAATCTGTATAATCTTTGGGTAAATAGATTGAGACTGTCACTTCCCTTTCTAAAAATTTACTTTCTAAATTAATTTGATCAACTAGACCTACTTTTTTATCCATAAAAAACGCTCCCAACTATACATATAAATACATTGTACAGTAGAGAGCGCATATTTGAAAGCGTTTGATATTTATAAATTATTCTTTAATATCAAATTCTTTTAAACGTTTTGGATAATCTTCATGCCAGAATTTTGCATCTGGAACTTCATTTGGATCGGGTCTATATATTGCATATTTTCCTGAACCTTTTTCTTTCTTTTGCCTTTCGAAATCTTTAAGTGCTCGTAATGCTGGTTTGTGTAGTATCCATATTGCAATAATATTCAACCACGCCATCATACCAACACCTAAGTCACCCATCATCCATGCTACATCCGCCGTTTTAACACAACCATAAATTGTGGCAGCTATGAGCACTACCCGCACAAGATTTATCCATATTTTCTGCTTGTCGGAGGGGACTATAAAGCTGACGTTGGTTTCTGCAATATAGTAATATGCGAGTATAGTTGTGAAAGCAAAGAAGAATAACGCTAATGCGATGAAATATGAACCTATTCCAGAATAGCCCGGACTAAATGTGTAGTCATCTCCTGAGAATGCTTTATCTATACCTGCTTGTGCATACATTGCTGTACCACTCACATCTTTACTACCATCAGCACTTTCTACATAAATTCCATTATCATGAATTAAATGTGGCGATCCATCTTTATTTGTAGCACCATCTGTAGTATTAAATGTACCAGTCATTAAAATCATTAATGCTGTTGCTGTACACACTAATAATGTATCAATATATACAGAGAACGCTTGTACTAATCCTTGTTTTGCTGGATGTGAAACTTCTGCTGCAGCAGCGGCATGAGGCCCAGTACCTTGACCTGCTTCATTTGAGTACAGTCCACGCTTTACACCTATCTCAATCATGGCACCAAATATACCACCAAATGCTGCTTCAGCTCCAAAGGCTGATTTAAATATAAGCGCAATTAACGAAGGAACTGCATCTATATTAAGAATAATAATTAATATTGCAAAACCTATGTAAATAATAGCCATAAACGGAACAACTGCCGTTGCTACATTTGCAATTGATTTAATACCACCAAAAATAATTAACGCTAGTAATATTGCTAAAACAATAGCTATAATCCACGCATTCAAACCGAATGCATTTTTCATTGAAGAGGCAATCGCATTTGATTGAACACCAGGTAGTAACAAACCTACTGAAAGTATTGTAACAAGTGCAAAAATAACTGCGTAAATTTTTCCTGCTTTACCCTTTATTCCAGTTTCTATATAGTAAGCAGGACCCCCACGGTATTGACCTTTAATTTCTCTTTTATAAATTTGACCGAGCGTTGATTCGATGAAAGCTGAACTAGCACCTAAGAACGCGGTTGCCCACATCCAAAATACTGCACCAGGACCACCGATGAAAATCGCTGTCGCAACACCCACAATATTACCAGTACCAACACGACCAGCTAATGAAACTGCTATCGCTTGGAAAGAAGAAATACCTGTAGGTGACTTTTCCCCTTGAAACATTAACCTTATCATTTCTTTAAAATGTCTAATTTGAAAAAACCGCATCATAAATGAGAATAAAATTCCTGTAAGTAATAAACCATATACAAGGGCTTTACTCCACACTATATCATTGGCAAAGCTAACAATAGATTCCATAATAATCTCCCCTTTGTTGTAAGCCTGTAAGATAATTTCTGAATTCTGAAAATTTGGAAATTATCTTGTTATGATTATACCATGTATAAAAACACAATCAATATATTTTTTCACTTAATAATTATAATATTTGTAAGCGTTTTCTTTGTTGATTTAATCTTTTTTTATATTAATATAGTTTAAAATACTATTAACTTTCTATTCATGAAAGATTAATATTTATTCTAATCCGTACAACTTAAAATTAGTATAGATTAATTTACGAATATAGATTTAAAAGTATTTCCAATTATCATTGTCAATTTTCATTTTTCGCTTATAATATAATGGTATACAAAACTAGATTAAAGGAGGTACGCTCTTGTTAAATAAAGCTTGGTTCCGTTCAGGAATCGCCATTCTCCTAACATTTCTAATCATAAAAGTATTTATGGAAATTAATCAGATTTTTTATCCAATCATTGTTATTGTTCAATCGATTTTATTACCTTTATTATTAGGTGGTTTCTTATTCTATATTTGTTTACCATTCCAAAAAATGTTAGAAAAAAGAAAAATACCTAGATGGGGCAGCATCACTATTTTAATGATTGCATTAGTATTCGTTATTATGTTGTTCATTTCTATAGTTGCACCTCTAGTAACAGATCAAATTAACAATTTAATTAGAAACATGCCTTACATCCAGCGTGAAGTACAAAATGCAGTAGATTATGCTTTACAACAAAGAGATAGACTACCAGATAACATTTCTCAAAAAATTAATGACTCTATAGAAAGTATTAGTGGTATTGTGACAGATATGCTTTCAAACTTATTTGGATATATATCTTCATTAGTATCAACACTTTTCTTATTAATTTTAGTACCTTTCTTCTTAATATATATGTTGAAAGATCATGAAAGATTTATCCCGTTTATCGCTAAACCATTTAGAGGACGTACAAAGTGGTTCGTAGTTAATTTATGTAAAGACATTAACCAAACGCTACAAGCTTATATACAAGGCCAAGTAACAGTCAGTTTAATCTTAGGTGTCTTACTTTATATCGGTTATACATTTGTAGGCTTAGACTACGCTCTATTACTTGCCTTGCTCGCATTAGTAACTAATATGATACCATTCCTGGGACCATGGTTAGCTTTCATACCAGCAGCCATTATTTCAATAATTCAAGACCCAGTGATGTTTATATGGGTAAGTATTATTACGTTAATTTGTCAGCAATTAGAAGGTAATGTTATTACACCAAATATTATGGGTAAGACTTTAAGCATTCATCCCCTAACAATTATTACTGTTATATTAGCAGCTGGTAATTTAGGAGGATTCGTAGCTATTTTAATTGCTGTACCAACTTATGCTGTTATTAAGACAATTGTTAGAAATGTATACACACATAGACAATCAATAAGTTCAACAGCATCGAGAACGGTAGAAGATGATCCAATAGTAGATAATGATTTAAAATAATGACTATTTAAAAAGCCGAAACACGGCGTTCGTGTTTCGGCTTTTTTACTGTACGCTACTCTTCTTTCAAGCTATATTCATTTTGCGGTTCGATAATTTTTATTTATCGGCCTGTATTTTGCGTTTGCGGTTCGATAATTTTTATTTATCGGCCTGTATTTTGTGTTTGCGGGTCGATAATTTATTTTATCGACCTGTATTTTGCGTTTGCGGTTCGATAATTTTTATTTATCGACCTGTATTTTGCGTTTGCGGTTCGATAATTTTTATTTATCGGACTGTATTTTGCATTTGCGGTTCGATAATTTTTATTTATCGACCTGTATTTTGCGTTTAAGTCTGAAACATAACAATGTATCAGACCTCTTTATTATGACGGCAGTAGCTAATTAAATTGAAAATGCACTTATATCAAGCTGTTTTAAATCCTAGTCATCCTTGCCGGGACGGGACTACGAAATCTCTCTCCCATTTTAAATATCATTTCATATAAATAAAAACTCACAATTCGAAGGTTAAACAACAACGAATTGTGAGCACTATTTATGAGACTAGTTTACTTCCCAAACTAATAATTATTTTACGATATGATAACCTGAATCAACATGAATGTTTTCACCAGTTACACCGCTAGAGTAATCACTTAGCAAGTAAGCAGCTGTTTTACCTACTTCTTCTGTGTCTACATTGCGTTGTAATGGCGCACGTTCTTCAATTTCTTTAAGGATAGAGTTAAATCCACCTACACCTTTAGCACTTAAAGTACGGATAGGTCCTGCAGAAATTGCGTTAACACGGATATTATCTGCGCCTAAATCACTTGCTAAATATTTAACATTTGCTTCTAAACTTGCTTTAGCTACGCCCATAACATTATAGTTAGGAACTGCGAATTCCCCGCCTAAGTATGTAGTAGCAACGATACTGCCACCTTCAGGCATAAGTTTTTTAGCTTCTCTTGAAACAATTGTTAAAGAATAAGAACTGATGTCTTGTGCAAGTAAGAATCCTTCTCTTGTTGTATCACTAAATCTACCACGTAAATCTTCCATATTAGCGAAAGCAATTGAATGATAAACGCCATCTATTTTACCGAACTTATCGCCTATTTCTTTAAAAGCATTTACAACGTGATCGTCTTGTTGAACATCGCATTCATATAAATATGCTTCATCTTGGTTTTTTAGTTCGTCGAATAATTTTTCAAGTTGATTTTTACTACGTTCTTTTCTGTAAGTAAATACTAATTTAGCGCCAAGTTCATCTAATACTTTTGCTACGCCGAAACCAATACTTCTCTTATTAGCAATACCCATAATGACATATGTTTTTCCTTCTAAATTAAACATTCATTTAACTCCTTTAATATGTATATTATTCTTTACATTCACTGGTAATGATACCACTGGTCATACCACCTGACAAGCATAATACCTTTATTTTCATTTAGAAAAAAGCAAAAATGAGAAGCAAGTTTCACTCCTCATTTTCACTTTAAATCAAATGAATTCCATATCTTGTTTTAGTTCTGATACATATTCTTTCGAACCTGTAACAATCAGTTTATCTCCATATTGTAATTCTGTATCACCATGCGGTACGATTGAATCTTTTCCTCTAATAATTCGTACGAAAATGATATCGCCTGCAAAAGGAAATGAACGTAATAACACATTATGGTAACTGTGATTTTTCATTTCGATTTCATATAGTGATGTTTCTACGTTACTTAATAAGTTCAGTACGTTTGGAGATTCAATTAAACCTTTAAGTAATATCTTATTACTTAAGAAACTACTAAAGAATTCAATGTTCTTATCGTGTAATTCATCATCTTCTGAAATGTTTTCTTGCTTACAAATAATACGTTTAACACCATGTTTATGAGCCATTAAAGCTACTTTTTTATTAATAGCATCATCATTTGCAGAACAAACAATGATATCTGATTTAAATAACCCAAGCTCTATTAGTTCTTCTTCAACATAATCATCTAACTCATGTGTTTTAATACTTTCATCTAAATTACGATGATCAGCTAAGTCTTTTCTAAAGAACATAGTCGTTTGATATATGTGTGAATGAATACTTTGAGCAACTGGTATAGACAGTTGGTTTTTACCAATGAAACTTACTTTAACAATTACTTTAGTTTCTTCTGGTATTGGGAATAACTTCTTGAATACTATTGGTACAAACACACATGTTATTACTGCACTTAATACAAGTATACCTGAGATTTCAGGTGAAATAGTGCCTAATTGTTCAGCAATTTTAGCAGCTGCAATTACAAGAGAAAGTGTTGACGTTAATAAAAATGCTGATGAAATTGTTGTTTTCATATCATACCATTTTCCAATAATACTTACTGGTATTAATTTTGAAATTAAGAAAGCAATAAACAATAAAGGTATGATAAGCAACAAGCCTGGTTCTTTTATTAAAGAAGGTATGTTTAAATTTACACCGACCATGATAAAGAATATTGGTATGAAAAACCCATATCCAAATGAATCTAATTTCTCTATCATATCTTGATCTGGACCAAGCAATGAAACAATAACACCTGCTAAGAAGGCACCAAGTATATTTTCAGCCCCTACGCCTTCAGCTAAAGCAACCAATAGTATAATAAGTGCAAATACTGCTCTTATCCCTATTTGTGTTGTTCCTGAAGTTAACTTTTTTAAGAACGGTGATTTAATGAAATAGCCACCAATTATGTAAAATACAATTCCAAATGCGATTAAAATCGTTATTAACCATAGCGGTGAATCACCTTTTGCGTTTATCGTACCGTAAACAGTCAATAGAATCATCGTTACTAAATCTGCTACAACTGCAACTAGTAAAATAAACTGACCTATGCTCGTATGCATAATATTCATTTCTTTAAGCGTTGGAACAACTACGCCTAGACTTATTGTTGAAATGATAATAACCATAAGTAAAACATCATCGATTAAACCTGTCCATTTAAATACAAATGCTAAAAATATAGATAAAATCATAATCATTGAAAAGACGATAGTCATTAAAGATAAATTGCTTGGAATTTTATTCGCTTCTTCATCTTCTGAATGTTTCTTTGACTTAAATGCATTGAAATCAATTTCTAAACCACTTAAAAACATCAAAAAGATAAATCCAAGTGTAGATAAAATGGATAACCAAGCATCCTCTTTAACTAGACCAAATAAAGAATCACCAATTATAATCCCCATTATAATTTCGGCTACGACTACAGGTAAGAAAGATATTTTAAGTCTATTGACTAGTATAGGGGTTAAAAATGCTGCTACTACCACTATTACTAGCGAAGTAAAACTAGAATGTTCCATATTTTTCTCCTTATATTAAATATGACATAAATGCAGTTGCTAAACCAAAATATATTAACATACTAATAATGTCATTAATTGTCGTTATAAACGGGCCGCTTGCTACTGCAGGATCTATATTCATTTTATTCATAAACATAGGTATGATTGCTCCCATTAATGTACCAACTGTCATTGCAATTGTAAGACTGATGGAAACAATCAACGCCAAAACTGGCTCTCTGTATAATAAAATAATAATTAGAAATAAACTAAGTGCACAGCAGAAACCAGTTAATAAACCGGAGCCTGATTCACGTAAAGCGAGCTTGAATTTGCTTTGCTCATCAATTTCCCCTGTGGATATATTACGTACTGAAACGGCTAAAGATTGCGTGCCTGAGTTACCACTCATACCACTAATTATTGGGATAAAAGCTGCTAATAAAGCTACTTGAGATAAGGTTTCTTCGAATTGGCCTAGTATTGATGCTGTAATCATACCTAATACTGTTAAAATTAATAACCAAGGTAAACGTTTCATTGCTGTTTGAAACACAGTATCGTTAGTAGAGTCTATATCAGACACACCGGCCAATTTAGAGTAGTCTTCACTTGCTTCTTCATCCATAACATCTAAAATATCATCGATTGTTATAATACCTAATAAATGATCTTGATAATCAATAACAGGTAATGCAATTAAATCATAATCTCGCATCGTTTGAGCTACGTCTTCTTGGTCATCTGCTACATTAGAACTAATTACACGTTCACTCATAATTTCTTCGATATATGCGTCGTTTTCTGCGACGATTAAATCACGTAGTGAAATGACACCAGCTAGTTTTTTATTCTCATCTACAACAAAAATAACGTAAATTGTTTCTGCTTGAGGCGCTTGTTCTTTTACATAAAACATAGCTTCCTTTACAGACATTGTAGAATAAACTGAAATGTATTCTGTTGTCATGATACCGCCGGCAGTATCTTCTTCGTAATGAAGTAGCGCTTTAATTTCACGTGCGTCTTCCCGGTTCATAAGCGTGAGCAAAGTGGCAACTTTATTCCTAGATAACACGTTTAGAATATCTACTGCGTTATCGTAAGACATATCACTTAACATTTCACTCGCGTAATTGGCATTCATATTTTGAAATATTTCTTCATATTCTTCGTCATCTAATTCAGTGGTTTCAAAGAAATCCGCAACTTCATTAGGTGAAAGAAATTGATATATTTTTTGCTTAAAGGTGTCATCACATATTTCAAAGTATTCACCTTGATCATAAGTATGTAAGCGTAAAAATTCTTCTCGAAATTGATCAATATCATTGTTCTCTAATAAAGCATCTAACTGTTCTTTATCAAATGCTTCATCTTCGACATATTGCTCATTATTTTCGTTTGCCAATCTTGCCACCTCCTCTTAAAAAATTCAATTCATTATAGCACATCTACGTATTATAAGTGATAATGGACATCATCTTCAATATAAATTTTTCTTTTCGTAATTGGGTGTTCAAATTCCACAACATGACATTGTAATAGCTGGTGAGAGTATGCTGTTTCATTAGAACCATACAAACTATCTCCTACAATAATATGGCCAATGTGTGAAAGGTGAACACGGATTTGATGTGTTCTTCCGGTAAATAATTGTAATTTTAATAATGAGCGCGTATCTTTTTGGTTCAATAATTCGTAATATGTATGCGCAAATTTTCCCGAGTCAGAAACTTCTCTTTCTATAATAGAATGTCTCGCTCTCGCTATAGGTGCAATGATATCGTCACTTTTTCGTTGCACTAAACCATGAACAATTGCTAAATAATATTTATTAATAACCGTTTGTGACATCATATGGTGCAATAGTTGATGTTTCGTAAATATAACTATACCACTTGTCCCTCTATCTAAACGTGTAACGATATGTGGTATTGTTTGTTCTTCATTTTTATTCATATGGTATAGCACCGCTTCAACTAAACTATTGTGCGGGTGTTCTCTCGAAGGTGCTGTATTAATGATAGCTGGTTTAGACACTATAATTAACCATTCGTCTTCATATAATATATTTAATGTAATATCACAAGGCTCTAAATTAATGCTTGGCGTTTCATTCGGTAAACATACTTCTACTTTATCCCCTTGTTCTAATACTTTTCTTACAGTTGCATGTTCCCCATTAACAAATAAAGCACCATTTTTCTTAATGGCGCTTAAACTCTTTTTAGATATGCCTTTGTCATATAAAAATGTCTTTAACAACATAGTCGATGTTGCATTATATTGTAAAGTTTTCATATGTTAATCCTCATTTGAGATAAATGAATCATGCACTCTTTTCCAAAATGGGAAAGGTCTGAATCTAGCAAATCTCACTTTTTCATTTGCAACTCTATATTGTATAGACTCAATATTTTTATGTTTAACGTTAACATGATCAATCGTAACTTGTAATGTATCTTGATTAACTGGATGTATGTGACAAACGTGATGTTTAGGTAATACTAGTGGTGAGCCAACCGTTCTAAACACTCGGTTGTTTATAGACGCGATTTCTGCAATTTGCATCGCTTCTAAAGATGGATGTATTAAAGCACCACCTAATGCTTTGTTATAAGCAGTTGAGCCAGACGGTGTAGATACGCATAAACCATCACCTCTAAAGCGCTCAAATTGTTCTCCTCTCAATACTAAATCCACAACTAATGTCGCACCATCGTCTGTTTTGATTGTCGCTTCGTTCAAAGCAAGATATCTTGTTTCATATCCACCCTTTTTATAACGAACAATTACTTCTAACAATGGATACTCTATTACTTGATATGTAGAGTTATTAATTTCAATAATAAGTTTTTCAACTTCATGCGGTAGCCAGTCAGCGTAGAAACCTAAATGTCCTGTATGTACGCCGACAAAACTTACATCCCCTAGCATGTGACTATACTGGTGAAATGCTTGCAATAATGTACCATCTCCACCTACCGAAATTACAATATCAGGAGATTCTTCATCTTGAACCATATTAAAATCAGTCATATGGTTTTTCATTTTGTACATTAACGCATTAGACTTAGAGTCACCTTTTGACAAAATATTATATTTCACAGCATTCACCCCTCAATCATGATTATGTTTATTGCTTTTCTGTCTAGAATAATATTTTTGAGCTTCTTGAATTTCTTCACGAATTTCAGACATTTCCTCATCTAATAAAAATGCTGCTTCTGCTGCTCTTTCAAGCCTATTCCTTATTTCTGGAGGATAAGCACCGTCATACTTATATCTTAAAGTATGTTCAATTGTTGCCCAAAAATTCATTGCTAACGTTCTAATTTGTATTTCAGCCAAAACAGTTGTCTTACCATGTAATGTTTCAATAGGATAGCTTATGATGACGTGGTATGAACGATATCCACTTTCTTTAGTGTATTGAATATAGTTTCGTTCTTCTACCACTTCAAAATCTTGACGTTGTCTTAGTAATTCCACAACAACATCTATATCATCAACAAATTGACACATCATTCTTAAACCTGCAATATCATACATTTCTTCCTTTAATCTATCGAAAGGTATGTTACGCTGATTTGCTTTATCAATAATACTTGAAATTGGCTTTACGCGACCTGTAACAAATTCTATTGGCGAAGGTCTATCTAAAGATTCGTATTGTTTACGTAACCCCTTCAATTTAATCTTCAACTCGTCAATTGCTTGTTTATATGGTGCCAAAAATTCGTCCCATTGATTCATAACCATCACTCCGCTTTGTTTAATTCAAATGCTTCTTCTACAGAAGCGACAAATGCTTTACCATAGTTGTGATTATCTGCGATGTTGTCTAGTAAAAATTCCATTTCTTCTTTAAATGAAGTTAATATTAAATGATCGTTCACGATGACTTCTTTATCAAAATTCTCGTGAATCATTGACCATGTTTCTTCGACAAATAATAAATAATCATATTGTTCCCCACTGTCTAACATATATACAAACGCAAGATTATCGCTATCAACAATCATATGTTCAGCCGGCTTTAATCCATCAGTTGGTTGGTCAGTATAACATTGTATTTGATTATCATTAATTTTAATTTCATTTACATAAATACGCATGACTGTTCCTCCTTATTCCCATTCATTTTAACACATTTTAATTTAAAGATTCATAACATGACTCTATTTTTACATAATTACTTGTTTAACCTATTATCTTCTATAATAATAGTATTAAAGGAAGTGTTAAAGACAATGGGACAAGAATTAGAAATAGAGTTTAAAAATTTACTTACTCAAGAAGAATATTCATCATTAAAACAATATTATTTTAAACAAAACGAACCTTTTAAACAAACAAATCACTACATAGATACAGAAAACCACGATATCATTTCTCAAAAAATGGCACTAAGAATACGTGAGAAAAACAAGCAATATGAAATGACTTTAAAAGTACCACAAAAAGTGGGTTTACTAGAGTACAACGAAGTAGTAGACAGTTTACCACCAATAAATGAACCGTTAGACAAACATTTTTTACCAAAAAATATTTCTGAAATATTAAATAAACAACAAGTTCCCTTAAATGAACTAAAGCTCTTGGGCGACTTAACCACATATAGATTAGAAAAAAGCCTAGATACAGGCCTTCTCGTTTTAGATCATAGCGAATATTTAGGGAAAGAAGATTTCGAATTGGAATTTGAAGTAACAGACTATAATAAAGGAAAAGAAGCCTTTTTAGAACTACTTGCTGAACATCAAATTGAAAATCGTAAACCAGATAACAAAGTGAAACGCTTTTTTGACGCCCAAAGTCAATCAACATGAATTTGTTTTGATTACAAGTCGAATTACTTTTAAATATATAAGAACATGTTATATTAATATTATCAAGATTGAAATAAGCAAGAAAAGGTGAAATTATGACTCCATATGAAGTAATCGACCCCAAAGATTTATACGACATGATTGATCACTTTTATTACCTTGTAGAAAAGGATACACGGATTAATCATCTTTTCCCTGGTGACTTTGCAGAAACAAGTCGTAAACAAAAACAATTCTTAACACAATTTTTAGGTGGTCCTGCTTTATATACAGAAGAACATGGACACCCTATGTTACGTCAACGTCACATGCCTTTTAAAATAACAACTAAAGAACGAGATGCATGGTTAGAAAATATGGAAAAAGCACTTACGACATCTCATTTAGAAAGAGATATACAAGAATATTTATTTGAAAGACTTAAGCTAACTGCAAATCACATGGTTAACGCTTAATATAGTTGAAGGTGGATAATATGGCCGAAGAATTAAGATTAATCCATGCTAATGAACAAAGTAATGCTGATTTAACACCAGCAAGCAAAATAGAAATATATTCATTTTTCGATCCATTTTGCGAAGATTGTTTTAATCTTTCTTCTACATTAGCAAAGTTAAAAATAGAATATCAAAAATACGTAAAGATTCGTCAGATTTTGAACCCATCTCTTATAGTATTAACTAAATGTCAGGCTCAAAGTACATGTGAATTTGATAATATAGCACTAGCTTTTAAAGCTGCTGAATTACAAGGACATAATCGAGCTACAAGATTTTTAAATTTAATTCAGAATGAGATTATACCTCATGAAAAAATTATTACAACAGAACTTATTAGAAAATGCGCTTTTAAATCGGGAATAGACTTATCTGTTTTTATAAATGATTTAAAAGAACAAGCTTTAACAGAAAGTCTACAGACGGACATGCATATTGCTCGAGAAATGGATGTAAATATGACACCTTCCCTTGTATTCTTTAATGAAGATATACATTCAGAAGGTTTAAAAGTCGAAGGAACATATCCTTATCATATTTATACGTATATCATTCAAGAATTAATCGGGACAGAAGTTGAGAAACAACTTCCACCTAAACTAATCGAATATATACAATCACAAAAACTCGTTTCCGAACAAGAAATAGCAACAATATATGAGTGGCCAGAGAAAATTGTAAAAAGAGAACTTAAAAAATTACAATTACAAGGTTACATTGAACAACAAGAATCTATTCATGGAGACTTCTGGAAATATAAGAAATGAAATTTACAAACTGAGCCTTGAACAATAAGTTTATTAGACTCAAATCAAACGGGATTGGGAAAGCATTATAAAAACAGCCAAAATTCTTTAGATAATAAGAATTTTGGCTGTTTTTTTGTATGAGGAGCGATGATAATTCACTTTTATTCAGAAATCTAGGGATAAGAAGTGCTCTATGTTGCACGTGGGCTTTCTCTTGCAACTTTCGGAGGTGCTATATTGCACGTCGACATTCTCTTGCAACATCCAGGGGCAATATGTTGCACGTGAGCTTCGTCTTGCAACATCCGGGGGCAATATGTTGCACGTGGGCTTTGTCTTGCAACATCCAGGGGCAATATGTTGCACGTGAGCTTCGTCTTGCAACTTTCGGGGCCTCTATGTTGCACGTGGACCTTCTCTTGCAACTTTCGAGGGCACTATTTTGTATTTTATTGATTTCTACAATAACATTCTTACTTATTAATACCAAAATAAAAAAAGGATTTATCCGTAGGTTTTCACCTAATGGATAAATCCTTTTAATTTGCATGAAAGATTAATTAATCTTTTGGGCTATTGCCTAATAGATAACTTTTGGGATGTTAACTATGAACGAATAAATAAAAAACACCGTGTCTGATTACACGGTGCTTAAACAAAGGGGATGGGAGAAATTTTTCACTTCAAACAAAGGGGTATGTTTGTTATGTGATTAATTTCATATACGTAATATAACATGCTATGTACACATAATTCAACAGAAAACATCGTATTTTTCTATTTGTCACACACTTGTCATATTGGAAACGTGTACATGCTTTTATTCGCCTTTAACCAGTTTTTCAAAGGCATTTAATTTCTCTTCAAATACTTCCATCGCTTCTTCGATTGGTTGTGTAGATGTCATATCGACACCAGCTTTTTTCAATACTTCAATTGGATAATCTGAGCTTCCTGCTTTTAAGAATTCATTGATATATCTTTTAACAGCTGGTTCGCCCTCTTCTAAAATTTGTTTGCTTAATGCTTGTGCAGCACTATATCCTGTAGCATATTGATAAACATAGAAATTATAATAGAAGTGTGGGATACGAGACCACTCTTTAGCAATATTGTCATCTGTTATAACGGCATCACCAAAATACTTTTTATTAAGTTCAGCATATTCATTATTTAATCTTTCAGCCGTTAAAGGTTCGCCGTCTTCTACAATTTTATGGATTAAATATTCGAATTCAGCAAACATTGTTTGTCTGAATAATGTTGCTCTAAATCTTTCAAGTTCTTGGTTTAATAAATATTTACGTTTTTCAGGATCTTCTAAGTTTTTATCCATGTATTCACTTAAAAGTGCTTCATTTGTTGTAGATGCAACTTCTGCTACAAAGATTGAATAATCACTTTCATTTGATAATTGATGTTTACGACTAAAGTAACTATGAGCAGAATGTCCGAATTCATGAATTAGCGTAAATAAGTCAGAAATTGAATCTGTCCAGTTTAATAAAATAAATGGATTAGTTAAATGTGCACCAGATGAATAACCACCTGAACGTTTACCTTTATTCTCATAAACGTCTACCCATCTATTATTCAATCCTTCTTCAACAACTTCTATATATTCTTGCCCCATTGGTTGTAATGCTTTAACCATCCAATCTTTAGCTTCTTCGTAAGGCATATCAAATGAAGAATCTTGAACTAATGGTGTATACATATCATACATATGCATTTCGTCTAAAGCTAATAATTCTTTTCTTAATTCTGTATAACGGTGTAATAAAGGTAGATGCTTATGTACAGTTTCAATTAAGTTATCGTATACATCTTCTGGTATGAAATTATTAGATAATGCTTGTTGTCTAGCAGAATCATAATTGCGTACTTTAGAACTGAATATAGCTGTTTTTACTTTACCACTTAAAGTAGCTGTTAAAGTATTATTATGACTACCATAAGCTTCATATACATTATCGTATGCTGATTTTCTTAATACTCTATCTTCAGATTCTAATAGTTTTATATATGTTCCTTGCGTTAATTCGTGTTCATTACCATCTTTATCAATTGCTGGTTTAAATGTTAAATCAGCATTATTGAACATACCGAAAACATTACTTGGCGTTTGCAATGCTTCGCCCGCTTCAGCTAATATTTTTTCTTCTTTATCGCCTAAAATATGAGGTCTCTTTTTATTTAATTTTTCAATATCAAATCGGTATCTCTTTAATCCGTCATGTGATTCAACGAATTGATTTAATGTATCTTCATCTATAGACATTAATTCAGGTAAAATAAAGCTCCAAGCACTTGCAAATTTATTAGCTAAAGTTGCAGCTTTTGCTTCATATCCAGCGTATTTATCATTAGCAGTATCTTGATCGTGCTTTAAATGTGCATAGACATATACTTTACCTAATTTCTCGTCAATTTCACTATCTAATAATAGAGCGTTATATAGTGTTTCAGCATTATCTTTCAAATGTCCTTTATACTGTTGTTCTTTCCCTAAATAAGACTCTAATTCATTGAAAGCTTCTTCGTATGCTTCATCTGAAGAAAATATTGTTGTTAAATCCCAAGTGTACTTTTCTTCTTGTTCTTCCCTAGTAATTAATTTTGCCATATTAATAGCCTCCTTTGACATTCATATTAATAATTTTCTCATTAATCTCATTTTTTTGCACGTGATAAAGTCATTTTATTAAGTATTGATAAATATGACTTCAAGGCGCTTTTTAAAATGTCTTCCTTGGAATAGTTCACATTATTAAAAGTTCTAAATTTAATGAAAGAATTAAAACGTTCAAAAGTAAACGTACCATTATTAATTTCTAAATATAAATAACATTGCCACGTTATAGCATTCGTTAAAATATATAATTGTTCAGGTACAATTATTCCTAAAAATTTAGGTCTATTCTTATGTATGAGACCAGATTGATATAATAAGGATAAAGTTGGTTCTAAAACACTTCTTGTTTGTCTACATTTTCCAAGATAATTATTATAAAAATTATCATTCAAAAGAAATGTTGGCACTCTTGATACATTATGTGCTTGTAATAAATCTTCCCATTTTATGATATTCTTTCTAAAAATAAAATGGGAAACATCTAATGATTGTAATTGATCATATTTAATTAGCAACTTACGATTATAATCATATGTAATAAGTGTTCGATGCGTATGATTGATGAGAGCAGCTTCAAAATAACTTAACTTTAATATCCCATTATACTCATTCGCCGGTTTACTTATCCAAATCACATTTAAATTTAAAGCCCTAAATCCTGCTGTTCTGCTACCTAACAACTCTAGATTAATTGGTGAATATTGAAACTCTATAACAAGGTTACGATTTATCAATATGTCTGGTATTTGTTCGATTTCATGCAAATAATATTCCATGTCTATTTGTACTTTCTTATTTAAACTTGAATAAATGTGGTGCTTAGATGCTAAATGGGCTAAAGTTTCTTTCTTATAAACGTTTTTTAAACAATAACTATTAGATTTATGAGCAAAATGAGCAATAGTATGCTTTCCACGTCTAAGAATTAACTCAGAATTACATTCAGGACATCTATACAATTCATTGGATTTTGCATGTTGAGCATATACAAGTTCATTTCTAGTATTTAATCCCATAAGCATAAAAAAACACCTCTTTACTTTATTAAACGTAAAGAGGTGTTAAAATTACTTATTTTTAATTTGATTTTTTGGTTCAAAATATCTCGTGATTTGACCCATTACATTATAACTCATAACAACCTTAGCATAATCATCTAAATATAATTTAGACACTTGAGTTGGATTTGCATACTCTAATAGTTGTCCGTAGAAATCATTAATAATTTCTTCGTTATCTATTTGATCAAATTGTACATAATAATAATATTTGTTGTCTAACATATATAATAAGTCTGTAAATACTAAGTCTTTATGTTCATTATAATGTGCATATTCAATAATATCTTCTAACTCTTCAAATCTAACAAGCAATCCTATATCTTTAGGAACAAATTGCTTTCTAGTTTCTTCATCTTGATCGTTTAAGAGTTCTCCAATATTTTGATCGGAATCGAGTGCTTGAGATAAGAAATCATTGACTTGATATTCTAATTGTTCATTAGATTCTTCATCAGTCATATTTAACAGTTCATCGCCTTTAGACTTAGAAACTGTAACTTCTACACCCTTTTCGAATGCATGCACTTGAATCCATAACGGGCCTTCGACTACGAATTCTTCTTCGTCATTAATTTCATCCATCATTGACCAGAAAAATTCTTCACCACGTTTGCGGTTGGTCCATAAATCTTCTCTCTTGAAACCTCGCGCTTCGATGTCTTGATAAGTTATAAATAATTTTACCGTTGTTTCATCAATTCGTTCTATTCTCATAATGTCACACTCCCTTACTCTAGGAATAGTACATCCATTGTATTATAAACTCTTACATTTTAACAGTAATTTGTTCGAACTATTTTCTTTTATTTTTATACACAAAAATAGCCCCTGTAAACAGGAGCCATAATTCTAATATTAGACCAAATTAGTCAACCATACGTTGAGCTTCTAAAAGTTGGAATGTACGCACTTTGCGTGGTAAGAAACGACGAATTTCATCTTCGTTATAACCAACTTGTAGACGTTTATCATCTAAGATAATTGGACGACGTAATAGTCCTGGGTTATCTTGAATAATTGTATATAGTTCTTGTAGTGGTAATGCATCGATATCCACATTTAATTTTTGATATGTTTTAGAACGAGTTGAAATAATTTCATCTGTTCCGTCTTCTGTCATTTTTAAGATTGATTTAATTTCATCTAATGTTAAGTGTTCTGAAAAAATATTACGCTCCGTATACGGAATGTCATGTTCTTGTAACCATGCTTTCGCTTTACGGCAAGATGTGCAACTTGGTGAAGTAAATAATGTTACCATACATCTCACTCTCCTAATTGAATATTATTTATGTTAAACGTCAGTGAACTTTATAAGATTATATTCCACTTATATATCATTTACCCTATATAGCACTAGGTTAAACATAAATGCTCACTTTGTTTAATTCCTATCTTAACGCTATAAATATATTATATAACTCAAAGATTAAAATTAAATGAGAAAAAACTAATAATTCATTAAAAAGCGAATAAATTATTGATTAATTCAGTGTAAATTGCGCATTTCCCTACTCATTAAGAATAACACAACTTACAAATTAATAAAATACTGTTATAATAGTAGAAAGAAATTATGTAGAAAAGAGGCATTTTTTTAATGGAAACTTTATTCTCTGGCATCCAACCTAGTGGGATTCCTACAATAGGAAATTACATTGGTGCGCTGAAACAATTCAATGAAATTCAATATAATTATGATTGCTATTTCTGTATTGTAGATCAACATGCAATAACAGTACCTCAAGATCGACTAAAATTACGTGAAAACACACGTAAGTTAGCAGCTATTTATTTAGCTTCCGGAATCGACCATGAGAAAGCAACATTATTTATCCAATCTGAAGTTCCTGCTCACATTCAAGCAGGTTGGATTTTAACAACAATATCTTCAATTGGTGAATTGGAAAGAATGACACAATATAAGGATAAAGCTCAGAAACAATTTCAAGGTATACCAGCAGGTTTATTAACTTACCCACCTTTAATGGCAGCTGATATTGTACTATATAATACAAATATCGTTCCAGTGGGCGACGATCAAAAACAACATTTAGAATTAACTAGAAATGTAGTAGATCGTTTTAATACTAAATACAATGATATTTTAACTAAACCTTCTATTCATATGCCGAAATTCGGTGCAAGAATTATGAGCTTACAAGATCCAACTAAAAAAATGAGTAAAAGTGATGATAATCAGAAAAACTTTATTTCATTATTAGATGAACCAAACGTTGCCGCTAAAAAAATAAAAAGTGCCGTAACTGACTCTGATGGTATTGTTAAATACGATAAAGAGAACAAACCAGGCATCAGTAACCTACTTGTCATATACTCTAGTATCACAGGTCAAACTGTTGAAGAATTAGAAGCACAATATGAGGGCAAAGGTTATGGAGATTTTAAAACCGATTTATCAGAAGAAGTTAAACGATTCTTAACAGACTTCCAAGAAAAATATAACTATTTCTATGAAAACAAAGATATTCTAGACGAAATTCTTGATCAAGGTAGAGATAAAGCTAGTAAAGTCGCTAATAAGACGCTTAAAAAAATGGAAAATGCAATGGGATTAGGTAGAAAAAGAAAATAACCATAAAATTATGAGACTAGAAGATCAATCCTAACTCAAAATAAATAAGCATATCACTTAACTGATTAATACAGTTTGTAAGTGATATGCTTATTTTTTAAATCTATAATTTTGTTCATACATGGTTGCACTTGATATAGTTTGATCCAGTAGTCACATACTCATACTATCCTACTAAGTGACAGCACTAGACAAATTCGTTATAACTTTCAATTTTTTATACAAAGTTTTCATAGACGACACTGGCAATGTTGAAAAAGCTTGATTTGAACGCATTTTCAATCCAATCAACTACTGCCAATATATAATATAATTTAGGAACAACTTTATGAGACAATAACGGTAGTCTTATTGACTATTCTTACCAAACGTGTCAATAACGGGGTCCTCAATGTATTCATAATGACAGCGATGTTAATACTACACATTAGATTTCGTAAATTAATTCTTAATTATAATAAAAATCTTTATTGTTACTTCCATAATAAAAAGAGTTACTCGTCTAGACATCATAGTCTAAATGAGTAACTCTTATTTAATATTTGTGCATTATTTTTTATTTTTCAATATATGCTTCTTTCAATGTAGATACCCCACCAAATTGGTGATTAACGACGTTTTTAACATTTGGTTTTTGTAGTTGAGCTACACCAACTTGATAAAGTGGTACTATGCCCGCTTCGTTTAACAACATACCTTCTGCTCGTTGTAATTCTTTTAGTCGTTTATCTGGATTTTCAGCTAGTGATGAGTCTGCTGCTTTAATAATCTTGTCATATTCTTTATTAGACCAGCCTGTGTTGTTATGTGAACCATCTGTTACATAAAGCTCTAAGAATGTCATCGGGTCAGGATAGTCTGGTATCCAGTTTTCTAATGACATTTCATATTGTCCTTTAGAAACAACATCTAGTTTTTGTTTAAATGGTTGTTGTTTAATTTTAATATTTACACCATCTAAATTTTTCTCAAGTTGTTCTTTGAAATATTCAGCATCTCTTTTAGCTGTATCTTTGTCGTATGTCATTAATTCAATCGTAAATTCATCTTTCCCTAATTCTTTTTTAGCTTTTTCAAAATGTTCTTTAGCTTCTTTCACATTGTAGTGATTTTCATTTTTAACGCCATCTTGGTATTCATTACCTTTACTGTCTTTAACAAAGTCTTTTGGCACAAAGTTATCAGCTGGAATAGATCCGTTATTTAAATTATTTTTTACATAAGCTTTTTTATCAATTGCTTTTGCAAATGCTAATCTAAAGTCTTCGTTTTTAAATTCTGGAACTTTATCTTCGTTTAATTTGAAATAATAAGTTATTGTATCTAATTCCGTTGTGTAACCTTTATCATCTTTATATTTATTAACTTGTTCTGCAGGTAATTCAACAATGTCTAATTTATTTGTTTCGTATAAATTTACTGCAGTAGAAGCTTCTTTTACAACTTTGTAATTAACTTTATCCAATTTAACTTTATCTTTATCCCAGTACTCATCGTTTTTCTCAAGGGTAACTTTGTCATCTGTTTTCCATTCAGTCATTTTGAAAGGACCATTATATAATGTGTTTTTCAAAGTTGTACCATATTTATCGCCTTGTTTCTCAACGAATTTTTTATTTTGCGGCATAAACGTACCGAATGAAAGTAATTCTTTATAGTATGGTAATGACTTCGTTAGTTCGAACTCTAATGTGTGGTCATCTATAGCTTTTACACCAAGTTCTTCTGGCTTCTTATCTCCAGAATTGACTTCTTCTGCATTTTTAATGTCGAATAATATATAAGCATATTCAGATGCAGTATCTGGATCAACTACTTTTCTCCAAGCATATACGAAATCATTTGCTGTAACTGGGTCTCCATTAGACCATTTAGCATTTTCTCTTAATTTAACTGTCCACTTTTTACCGTCGTTAGTGATTTTCGGCTCCCCTTTAGCGACAGCCGGAATAGCTTTATCGTCTTTATCTAATGTATACAAACCTTCCATCGTTTGGAAAAACATATCAAATGAAAGTCCATCAGTAGCCATTGCAGAATCCATTGTTGGAACATCTCCATTGATTTGGAGGTTTAATGTTTGCCCATCTTTTGAACTTTTTCCACCGCTTCCTCCTGATGAACAAGCACTCAATACTAAAACTGCAGTTAACAATATCGATAAAATTTTTATACCTTTTGACATGTAACTCATCCCCTTAGTTTCTATTTATTTAAACTATGATTTGTTACTTTTGCTTACTTGCATGCTTTAAGTCTGTGTCTCCCCCAAACTTATGTCTTTCAATGTCATTAACATAACTTTGAGTTAAACGTGCATTACCTTGTTGGTAAATAGGTATAATAGTCGCTTCATCTAATAACAATGACTCAGCATCTTGCATTGCTTCAACACGTTCTTGCTCTTTCTTCAGTAGTTTATTTCCTGAATCCTCAATTTTCTTATCATATTCTTTGTTTTTCCATCCAGTTTCATTCATAACATTATCGCTAGTAAATAATTCAAGGAATGACATAGCATCTGGATAATCAGGAGCCCATCTTCCAAATGAAATTTGATAATCCATACTTGATTCTAATTTTAATTTTTGTTTAAACGGTTGCTGTTTAACTTTAATTTTTACACCAGGTAAATTTTGTTCGATTTGTTCTTTAAAGTATTCAGCGTCTTTCTTGGCATTGTCTTGATCATAAGTTAATAATTCAAATGTAAATTCATCTTTACCAAGATCTTTTTTAGCTTTTTCTAAATGCTTTTTAGCTGATTCTTTATCAAATTTATTTTCTGTTTCGACGCCTTTAGTATAATCTTTACCTTTAGTATCTTTTACAAATTCGGTCGGAACTAATGTTTTAGCTGGTTTAGAACCATTGTTTAAATTACTCTTAACATATTGTTCTCTATCAATCGATTGAGCAATTGCCATTCTTAAATCTTTATTTTTAAATTCTGGTACATCCTTTTGATTCATTCTCATAAAGTAAACTCTAGCTTCTAGTTCGGTATTATAAGCTTTATCGTCTTTATATTTATTTACGTTTTCAGCTGGTATTAAAGCTTCATCAACATCACCAGCATTATACATATTTAAAGCTGTTTGAGGTTCTTTAACAACTTTAAAGTTAACACTGTCTAATTTGACATTCCCTTTATCCCAATACTTATCATTTTTCTTCAAAGTATAATTATCTTCTGTTTTCCAATCTGATAAAGTAAACGGTCCATTATATAATGTATCTTTAGCTGTTGTACCGTACTTATCTCCTTTTTCTTTAACGAATTTTTCATTTTGAGGTAAAAATGAACCGAAAGTAAGTAACTCTTGATAATAAGGTAATTCACGATTAAGTTTAATTTCTAAAGTTTTATCATCAACCGCTTTTACACCTAACTCTTCAGGTTTCTTTTTACCTTTATTAATATCTTCAGCATTCTCGATATCAAACATGATAAATGCATATTCAGAAGCTGTCTTTGGCGTAACTAGCTTTCTCCAAGCATAAACGAAATCATTTGCTGTAACTTTCTCTCCATTAGACCACTCAGCATCTCTTAATTCTATCGTCCAAGTTAAACCGTCATCAGATTTCTTTGGATCTCCTTTCGCTATACCCGGAATAGCTTTATCATGTTTATCTAATTTGTACAAACCTTCCATTGTGTTATTCAATACATCAAAAGAAGTTGCATCTGTTGCTAAACTTGAATCCATCGATGGTATATCAGAAATTGAAATAAGACGTAATGACTTGCCATCCCCTGCAGCATCACTGTCCTTCTTTTCCTTTCCACCCCCGCTACATGCTGACAAAACTAAAGTTATCGACAAAAGTACTAATGAAATTAATTTCAACCTCTTCTTTCTCATAAACATATCCCCTTATTCGATTTTTGAAAATTCAGTCATTTTCTGAACTTTCTTTAATTATAAAGATATTTATAATTTGTCGCAACTTAATTTTTCTATTATATGTATAAATTATGTTCTTCTTGTTCATATATTTAGTGATTCCACTTATAAAATAAAAAAACCTTACAAAACATTTAAGCTTTGTAAGGTTCTATCTATTAAATATTATTTAGCACCTTTTATTTCTACTTCTTTAAGGGTATAATCTCCACCATATTTATGGTTTTGCCAATTTTTGATATAAGGCTGTCTTAAACGTGCTGATCCTGTTTGGAATAGCGGCGCGATAGATGCTGAATCTAAAAATTGCGTTTCTGCATCTTGTAATTTTTTAATTCGCTTATCTTCGTTCTCTTCTTTAAGCATTTCATCTGAATTCGCTTCTTCCAAAGCTTTATCATATTCTTCATTAGCATAGCCTGTTTGGTTATGAGGTGAATCAGATGTAAATAAATCTAAGAATGTTGTTGGGTCTGGATAATCTGGGAACCACCCAGCAAATGAAATATCGAAATCTTTTTTAGATTCTAATGCTAATTTCTGTTTAAAAGGTTGTTGTTTAATTTTTAATGTAACGCCTGGAAGATTTTTTTCTACTTGTTCTTTAACGAACTCTCCTGCTTTTTTAGATTCATCTTCATCATATGTTAAGAGTTCTATTGTGAATTTATCTTTTCCTAAATCTTTTTTAGCTTTTTCAAGTGATTTCTTAGCATCATCTTTATCAAATTCCAGTGGTGATTTCACACCATCTATATAATCTTTACCTTTACCATCTTTAACGAAATCTTTAATCATTAATGTATCTAATGGTTTAGATCCGTTGTTTAATAAGGAATCGACATAAGATTTTTTATTTACTGATGTTGCTATTGCTTTTCTTAAATCTTCATTCTCTAAATCTTTATTTTTCTCTTTGTTAATTCTAAAGAAATAGCTTCCTGAAGTAGACTGGGTAGAGAAGTCTTCTCTATCTTTATATTTTTTTACGTTTTGTGCATCCAATCCTACCATATCTAGCTTACCAGTTTGGTACATATTAATTGCTGTTTGTGTATTTTTCACAACTTTGATATTAACATCTTTAAGTTTAACTTTATCTTTATCCCAATATTTATCATTCTTCTCTAATTTCCACTTATCTTCAGATTTCCATTCTGTTAATTTAAACGGGCCGTTTGATAAAGTTGTTTCAGCTGTTGTACCAAAATCATCACCATGTTTTTTCACAAATTTTTCATTTTGCGGCATGTATGAGCTGAATGCTAATAAACTTTCCATCCATGGAACATCTTTTACAAGTTTAATTTCTAATGTTTGATCATCAATTGCTTTAACGCCTAGTTCTTCAGGTTTTTTATCACTGTTTGTAATTTCTTTTGCATTTTCTATGTTTTCAAACATATATGAAAATTCAGCAGCAGTATCTGGATCTACAGTACGTCTCCATGCAAATACAAAGTCGTGAGCTGTTACTGGATTGCCATTAGACCATTTTGCATCATCACGTAGCTTAATCGTCCATGTTTTACCATCGTTTGATTTTTCAGGTTCACCTTTTGCTACACCTGGTACTGGCTTATCATCTTTATCTAATACATATAAACCTTCTAATGTTTGTGTAAATGTCGTAAATGAAACTTGGTCAGAAGCTAATGATGGATCCATAGTAGGAATATCATCGCCAGAAGATAAATTTAATTCGTTCTTGGATTTAGATTGTTTAATTTTATCGCTATTATCTTCTTTTTCGTTGCTACCGCATGCTGCTAACGTTAATATAATCGCACTTATCACTGCAAATAAAGCTGTGAGTTTTCTCTTCATTTTATTACTCCCCTTACATTTAGTGATTTAATAGCTTTCAGTTAATTAATTAAGAAGCTTATACAAAAAGGCAATCAATGTTCCCATCGATTGCCTTAATTGTTTGATTATTTAGATCCTGCGATTTCTACTTCTTTAAGTGAGTAGTCACCACCGAATTTATGTGGTTGCCAATTTTTAACATAAGGTTGACGTAAACGTGCTACACCTTGTTGGTAAAGTGGCCCAATAGAAGCAGATTCTAAGAATTTACTTTCTGCATCTTGTAACATTTTAGTACGTTTTTCGCTATTTTCTTCTTTCAGCATTTCATCAGTATTTGCTTCTTTTAACGCTTTATCATATTCAGCATTTGAATATCCAGTTTGGTTATGTGGACTATCCTTCTTAAATAAGTCTAAGAATGTTGTTGAATCAGGATAGTCAGGACCCCAACCAGCAAATGAGATATCATAGTCCCCTTTAGATTCTAAAGCTAATTTCTGTTTAAACGGTTGTTGTTTAATTTTTAATGTAACACCTGGTAAATTTTTCTCAACTTGTTCTTTAACAAATTCAGCAGCTTTTTTAGATTCATCTTGATCATAAGTTAATAGTTCAATATCAAATTTATCTTTACCAGTTGCTTTTTTAGCTTTTTCTAATAGTTTTTTAGCTTCTTCTTTATCATAGTTTAATGGAGATTTAACACCATCGATGTAGTCTTTCCCGTCTTCATCTTTAACGAAGTCTTTAACCATTAATTTATCAGAAGGAACTGAACCATTATTTAATAAAGAATTTACATATTCTTTCTTGTCTATTGATTTAGCAAATGCTTTTCTTAAATCTTCATTTTTTAAGTCTTTATTCTTAGTATTGTTAATTCTAAAGAAATAGTTAGATGAGTTTAGTTCAGTAGAGAAGTCTTCTCTATCTTTATACTTACTAACATTTGAAGCATCTAAGCCTACCATATCTAATTTACCTGTTTGGTACATATTAATAGCTGTTTGTACTTCTTTAACTACTTTATAGTTAACTTCTTTAAGTTTAACTTTGTCTTTATCCCAATACTTATCATTTGGTTCTAATTTCCAATTATCTTCTGTTTTCCATTGTGTCATTTTGAATGGACCATTTGATAATGTTGTGTCAGCTGTAGTACCGAATTTCTTGCCTTGTTTTTCGACAAATTTTTCATTTTGTGGCATGAATGATCCGAATGCGAATAAACTTTGCATCCATGGAACGTCTTTCACTAATTTAACTTCTAAAGTTTGATCATCGATAGCTTTTACGCCTAGTTCTTCAGGTTTTTTCTTACCCGATGTAATTTCTGATGCATTTTCGATGTTTTCAAACATATATGCATATTCAGCAGCTGTGTCTGGGTCTACAGTACGTTGCCAAGCATATACAAAGTCATGAGCAGTTACAGGGTCCCCATTTGACCATTTAGCATCATCACGTAACTTCATCGTCCAAGTCTTGCCATCGTCAGATTTCTCTGGATCGCCTTTCGCAACACCAGGTACAGGTTTATCATCTTTATCTAACACGTATAACCCTTCTAAAGTTTGGTTAAATGTAAAGAATGAAACTTGGTCAGTAGCTAACGATGAATCCATCGTTGGTATATCAGATGTTGAAGATAAGTTTAAGACGTTTTCAGATTTTTCACTTTTAACGCCGCCTTTACCTCCACTATCATCTTTTTTGGAACCTCCACCACTACAAGCTGCAAGTGTTAGTACAGCTGCAACTAAGATTGACATGAGTACAGAAAGTCTTTTCCTCATATAGTTACTCCCCCTTGTTTTCTGTCTTCTGAAAATTCAGAAGCTTTAATAATATTATATTTTAAAAATGTATGAAAAACAATAGAAATTCACACAATTTTCAAATAATTGTTATTTTACACTTTCGAAATTATTAATAATTAGTTGTAATAATAATTCTATTAGTACATATTATGCTTCTGATAAATTAAATGTCTTGTTGTAATTTTCTTTTTTCTTAGCAAATTCTTTCTCAGAACAATATACGTAATGCTCCGGCCCTACTTCTCTCAATTCTAGCTCTTCATCATCAGTATATTGGTGTACGTCAGGATCGTATGATGATCTTGTTCTTGTTCTTTCAGATTCTGGATCTGGTAATGGAATAGCTGACAATAATGATTTAGTATATTCATGTTGTGGATGTTTATATATTTGATCTGATGGTCCAAGTTCAACCAATTTACCAAAGTACATAACACCGATTCTATCTGATATATATTTAACCATTGATAAATCATGCGCGATGAATAAGAATGTAATTCCTTTTTCTTCTTGCAATCTTTGCATTAAGTTAACAACTTGTGCTTGAATTGAAACGTCTAAAGCTGAAATAGGTTCATCTGCTATAATAAATTCTGGTTCTACTGCTAAAGCACGTGCTATTCCTAAACGCTGTCTTTGTCCGCCAGAGAATTCATGTGGATATCTATTTGCATGTTCTTTATTTAAACCTACTGTTTCCAACAATTCGTAAACACGCTTTTTTCGTTCTCCGTTGCTAGAAACTAATTTATGTACATCTAATCCTTCAGCAATAATATCCATTACTTTTAATCTTGGATTTAAAGACGCATATGGATCTTGGAAAATCATTTGCATACGTCGATTAAACTTTAATAAATCTTTACGTTTTTTGATGTTTTGAATATCAACATTATCAAATATAACTTTTCCATCCGTTGCATCATGTAATTTAATAAGTGTTCGTCCAGTTGTGGATTTTCCACAACCAGACTCCCCTACTAAACCTAATGTTTCACCACGATATATTTGGAATGAAATATCATCTACTGCTTTTACTTCATTTTTCTTGCCTTCGTTGAAATATTGTTTCAAATTCTGTACGTCGATTAATATTTCTTTTTTCTCAGCCATTAGAACGTCACCCTTTCTACACGCTTCGGCTTATCAAACTGGTCAGGTGTTTCTTTTAATTTATTTTTAACCGCTTCTGGTAAGTCTACTTCTGGTGCTCTTTCATCTAACAACCAAGATTTCACGAAATGTGTAGGTGAAACTTGGAACCATGGCGGTTCTTCCTTGTAGTCGATATCCAGTGCATAATCACTTCTCCTAGCGAACGCGTCTCCTACAGGCGGCTTTATTAAATCTGGTGGTGTACCAGGAATTGCAAGCAACTCTGTTTCATGAGATGTTTCAAGGCTTGGCATAGAAGATAGAAGCCCCCAAGTATACGGATGTTTCGGATTATAGAAAATTTCATCTACTGAACCTGTTTCTACAATTTGTCCACCATACATTACAGCCACTCTATCAGCTACGTTTGCCACAACACCTAAGTCATGGGTGATAAAAATAATTGATGTATCAATCTTATGTTGTAACTCTTTCATCAACTCTAATATTTGAGCTTGTATAGTAACGTCCAAAGCAGTTGTAGGTTCATCCGCTATGAGTATTTTTGGATCACAAGCCAATGCCGTTGCAATAACAATACGTTGTCTTTGTCCACCTGAAAATTGGTGTGGGAAATTATTAAAACGATTCTTTGCGTTAGGCAATCCAACTAAATCTAAAATATCTAATGCTCTTTTCTTAGCATCACTTTTAGATAATTTTTGGTGCTTAATAAGAGGTTCCATAACTTGCTTTCCTATTTTCATAGTTGGATTTAATGAAGTCATTGGATCTTGGAAAATCATCCCTATTTCCTTACCTCTGATTTTTTGCATTTCTTTTTCTTCTAACTTCGCTAAATCTTTACCATCAAATAAAATAGAACCTTCTTTTATTCTGCCTACTTTACTTGGTAGTAATTGCATTAAAGCTTTTGTAGTAACTGATTTTCCCGAACCAGATTCACCTACAATTGCGAGTGTTTCACCTTTATCAAGATAAAAATCTACACCTCTAACTGCTTGTACTTCCCCCGCGTCAATGTCGAAGGAAACTTTTAAGTTATTTACTTCTAAAATTCTCTTAGCCATAATTCATTTCCTCCTTATTATTTACGCATTTTAGGGTCAAAGGCATCTCTTAGACCATCACTGAATAGATAGAAGAATAAGATTAATAAGCTTAATACCACAGCTGGAACAAATAGTTCATGTGGGAAGATCAATAACATCTTTCTTCCTGTATCAACTAGAGAACCTAATGATGCTTGTGGTGCTGGTATACCTAGACCAATAAAGCTTAAGAATGCTTCGAAGAATATTGCACTTGGTACTGTAAACATTGACGTTACAATAATTGGTCCAAGTGTGTTTGGCAAAATATGTTTAAAGATTAATTTATAATTTGATACCCCTAATGTTCTTGAAGCCATTACGAATTCTTGTTCTTTAAGTTTTAAGAATTGTCCACGAACAATACGACTCATACCTAGCCAACCTGTAACGGACATGGCTAGAATAATTGTCCAAATTGACGGGTCGAATAATAACACGAACAAGATAACAACAATTAAGTTTGGAATTGAAGATAATATCTCAACAATACGTTGCATGATATCATCCGTCCTACCACCGAAGTAGCCAGATAAAGCACCATATATTACCCCAATAAATATATCTAATGCTGCTGCTATTACACCGATGAATAATGATACTTGCGTACCTCTCCATGTACGTGTCCATAAGTCACGTCCTAATTCATCTGTACCAAACCAATAGTTCTCATTTACATTAGATCCTTCGTAAACATCGAAGCCGTCTCTATCTGTACCATCAAATGGCAAGAAAGGAACTTGATCTAATACTGGTATTTTTGGTGGCAAGTTAGCGTGTGACACGTTTTGGTCACTAAACTTATGATCATTCATAAGTGGACCAACTAGTGATAATAAAGTAAGTAGTACTAACCCTATTAAACCAATTACTGCTAATTTATTACTTTTTAGTTGAGCCCAAGCATCTTGCCAGAATGTACGACTCTTTCTTTCAAATTTCTCTTCAACCACTTTGTCTCTACCGTGAAGAACAAACTTTTCAGCCGGCACCCCTTGTGTAGAATGTGTGATTGAGGCATTGTCATAACCGCTATTGTTTAATTTATCTTTCTCATGATCGTTATTAGCCATTATTTTTTACCTCCTTCAACACGAATTCTAGGGTCAATAAGACCATACAATACGTCTACAATAAAGATTGAAATTATAAATAAGAAACTGAATAGTAATGTTAATGCCATAATAACTGGATAGTCATTCGTTTGAATTGAACGTACGAACTGGTCACCTAGTCCTGGCACTCCAAAGATGTTTTCAATTGTCAATGTACCAGTTAAAATCCCAGCTAACATTGGAACAATAATTGTAATAATTGGAATTAAACCATTACGTACAGCATGTCCGAATATTACTCTTGAACTGGACATCCCCTTAGCTCTCGCTAATTCTATGTAATCAGAGCCCAATACCTCAATCATTTCAGAACGTATATAACGTGCAATTGTTGCTGTTACACCTGCTGCTAAAGCTAAGGATGGTAACACTGCAGTCATAAATCCACTCCAACCTGCTACAGGGAAGATTTGCCATTCAACAGCAAATACATATTGTAGCAACACTGCCAGAACGAATGACGGCACCGAAATGAAAATAACTGATAAGAAGGTTGCTCCATAGTCAATAATCGTATTTTGCTTGATTGCAGCCACTATACCGAGCAATAGTCCGGTAATTGTACCTAAAATCATCGCGTATGTACCCATTTCAACAGATGGTCCTAGTCTTGGTTTTATTAAACTCCAAACTTCTCTGTTATCGTATTGGAATGAAATACCGAAATCACCTTTAGCTACATTTTTTAGGTAATTTGCATACTGTACTGATACAGGATCATTCAAACCATACTTTTCGTTTATAATAACTTTTTGTTCTTCTGATAATTTCTCATCGTTGTACGGTGAACCCGGTAACAATTTCATTAAGAAAAATGTTATCGTCATAATTAAAAACAATGATATGAACATATAAAGAATACGTTTCAAAGTGTACTTAACCATTGTTTTGCCTCCAATCCCCTTATCGAATTCATATTTCTTTTAATATTCAGAAATATTTATATACATTATACAGAATTTATTCAACTTAAATCAACACGAATATTCTGAATTTTGAATAAGCATTACCCAATATCTACTTGTTGTTTTATCACAATAAAGCGACAACGCGACCCGATTATTCAATTAATAGGTATAAATATACAATACTAGTATAATAATTACCTATTTTTACAAGTAAAGGATTATTTTATATGTATTTGCATACATAAAATATACATATGTAAAATTACACAAATATTTTTATTAAGTTCCTTAAAATATAAAAAATATTTTTCAATCTGTTATAATACAATTAATTCTTAACGTTAGAGGTAGGTAATTATGAAATTTTGGAGTATTTTTACCTTCAGTTACATAGGCATATTTTTAATTTTATGTTTAGTATTTATGAAGGATTTAGATCAAGCGAGTAATATTTTCTTTTATATGATGACTATTTTATTTGCAATTAGTTGGCTTATTGCAATGAAACAGGATGGTGTTGGAGAAGTATCTAGACAAGCAATACGTAAATTTAACTTTCACATGAAATCTAAAGCTTCACAATCATATTTAGAAGACGATGAAGTAATGAATCCAAATATGAAGGATATAAATCTTAAAGAAAGAAATGTATATGATTGGGTAATACCGTTTGTTGTTGTTAGTACTGTATTTTTTATCATATCTATTATAATAGGATTTTTAGTTTAGCTGATTGTTCGTGTTAATTAATATGGTCAATAAATTACCGTAAGTTGTCTAGTGCGTTTCCTTATGTAGTACACACCAAAATTCAATACATACGTAAAAAACAGGCTGGGACAAAATCATGTCTCAGCCTGTTTCATTATAATGTTAGTAAACAACTGTTAGGCTCTATGTTGCACGTGGAGCTTTTCTTGCAACATTATAACTTTCTATGTTGCACGTGGACCCTGTCTTGCAACATTTTGACCTCGTATGTTGCACGTGGACCCTGTCTTGCAACATTCTGACCTTCTATGTTGCACGTGGACCTTGTCTTGCAACATTCTGACCTTCTATGTTGCATGTGGACCCTGACTTGCAACATTCTGACCTCGTATGTTGCACGTGGGCCTTGTCTTGCAACTTTCATAAACATTATCCACAAAAAAGCTGAGACATTCGTTAAAAAATGTCTCAGCGTTCTATATTATTTAAATTTTTTAAAGATTAATACTGCGTTATGTCCACCAAATCCTAGGCTGTTACTCATTGCATATTCAATGTCTAAATTAGCCGCTTCATTAGGTGTAATATCTAAGTTAATTTCTGGGTCTGGTGAAGTTGCATTTATTGTTGGTGCAACGATACCATTTTGTATAGATAAGCCTGTTAAAATAGCTTCTACTGCTCCTGTTGCGCCTAATAAATGACCCATCATTGATTTTGTAGAACTTATTTTAAGGTTTTTAGCTGCTTCGCCAAACGTAGAGTTGATTGCTAATACTTCGTATAAGTCACCAATTGGTGTACTTGTACCATGAGCATTTAAATATTGAATGTCTGCGGCTTTAATACCTGCATCCTCAATAGCCGCTTGCATTGCTCTAGCACCGCCTTCACCATTTGGAGATGGTGCTGTAATATGGTATGCATCACCTGTTGAACCGTAGCCAACAACTTCAGCATAAATATGAGCGCCACGAGCTTTAGCTGATTCTAATGACTCTAATACAACAACTCCAGCGCCTTCCCCCATAATGAATCCATCTCTTCCTTCTTGGAAAGGACGGCATGCTGAGTCTCTATCTGGGTTAGTAGATAATGCTTTGTTAGCACTGAAACCAGCCATAGCCATTTCAGTAATTGGTGCCTCTGTTCCACCAGCTATCATAACATCAGCATCTCCACGTTGAATGATTTTGAAAGCATCACCAATTGAATTTGTACCTGTAGCACATGCTGTAACAGTACAACCATTTGGCCCTTTAGCTCCTAAATCAATAGAAACTTGTCCTGTAGCCATATCTGGAATCATCATAGGTACGAAAAATGGGCTTACACGTTTTGGTCCACGTTTTAACAACATATTATGAGAGTATTCGAAAGTTTCCATACCACCTATACCAGAACCAATCCATACTCCTACACGGTTGCTATTCTCATCAGTAATTTCATATTTAGAATCTTTTAAAGCTTCACGTGCAGCTACAATCGCATATTGAGTAAATCTATCCATCTTACGGTATTCTTTTTTAGGAATGTGATTTTCAATATCGAAGTCTTTTAATTCACCTGCTAATTTAGCTGGAAATTCAGATACATCAATTCTTGTGACTTCATCTATTCCGTTTTCGCCGTTGATTGCATTTTTCCATGTTGTAGGGACGTCATTACCCAAAGGATTTAACGTTCCTAAACCAGTCATTACAACACGTTTTTTTTCTGTCATTATTAAATTTCCTCCTATTTACCCCAGCGTAACGTTATGGCACCCCAAGTTAGGCCGCCACCAAATCCTACTAGGACTAAAGTATCATTATCTTTTATTTTACCTTGTTCTATTTCATATGCAATACTTAAGGGTATTGAAGCTGCTGAAGTATTGCCATATCTATCAACAGTTACACTCATTTTTTCTTTCTCAATACCTAATCGATCTCTTGCTGACTCCATAATTCTAATATTCGCTTGGTGAGGCACGAACATATCAACATCTTCTGGTTCAAGACCTGCTTTTTCTACAACTTTAGTAGATGCTTCCCCCATAATTCTCACTGCAAATTTAAATACTTCACGGCCGTTCATTTGTATCGTATTAGCGTCCATATCTTGGTATAAATATGGTCCTCCATTCCCATCAGAACCTAATTCAACACCGAGTATACCTCTTCCTTCAGATACTTCTCCAATGACAGCTGCTCCAGCTCCATCTCCAAAAAGAATCGCTGTGCTACGATCATTCATGTCTGTTATTTTTGTTAATTTATCAGCACCTACTACTAAGACATTTTTATAAAGTCCTGAACTAACAAATTGTTGAGCTGTAACAATTCCATAAATGAAGCCTGTACATGCTGCTAATTGATCCATTGAAGGGATTTTATTTAAACCTAATCTTTTTTGTAATGTTGTAGCTACAGTTGGAAATGGTTTATCTCCAGTAGAAGTAGCAACTATAATCATTTCAATTTCATCTTTATCAAGACCAGAATCTTCAATAGCTCTCACTGCAGCTTCATATGCTAAATCACTTGTATCTTCGTCCTCCGCAGCAAAACGTCTTTCTTTAATACCTGTCATTTTTCTAATCCACTCATCTGAAGTATCTAAATAACTTTCAAAATGTGCGTTTGTTACTACACGTTCTGGTGAATATGCACCAAAACCTTTTATACCAATATCCATTAGAGACACCTACTTATAATCTGTTATTATTATCAGGTACTAATTTATCATACTTTTACTATTACATACAAGTCAATTAACTTTACCCAAATATTTAAATCGTTTTCATGATTAAAGGTATACATTTTATAAAAAGTTAATTATAATGAAATGTATGATACTAAATGTAACGGAGGAAAAGATATGCATTATATTATGACGTTTATATGGGCATTCTTGTTATCACAAATGATTAACTTTGTATTACATAGTTTAGGCGGTTCTGAAGCATCTATTAATGTTCTTAACCCTACTATTTATGCTATCGTTTTTACAGTTGTAGTTATATTATTCAGCCTAACAATAGGCAAATCTGAACCTAAAGAACAGGTTGATCACCAATAATTTTACATCAAAAAATCCCACCAATGCAATTTATTGGTGGGACTTTTTATTAATTATTCATTTACTTCAAATTTTACTTCTTCATTTTCAAGATGTACGTTAACTTGAGTTCCTTCTTTTAATTCTTTACCAATCATTAGTCGAGCTAAAGGTGTTTCAATTTGTCTTTGAACAAATCGTTTCAATGGTCTTGCACCAAATTGTGGTTCGTATGCTTCTTTTGCAATCCATTCTTTAACATCTTGATCTACATTTATCTTAATATGTTGATCTGTTAATCTAATATTTAAATTAGTGATAATGTGATCAACGATAAAGCTCATATCTTTAACAGACAATGGTTTGAATAATACGATGTCATCCATTCTATTTAGGATTTCCGGTTTGAAATGAGCATGTAAACTATCTGTTACTTGTTTTTTAGCTGATTCTTCTATTTCTCCAGATTCAGTTACGCCATCTAATAAGAATTGAGAACCAATATTACTTGTCATAATAATGATTGTGTTTTTAAAGTCAACACTTCTTCCTTTTGCGTCAGTTAATCTACCTTCATCTAATAATTGTAGTAACACGTTAAATACGTCATTATGCGCTTTTTCAATTTCGTCTAGTAGTATTACTGAATATGGCTGTCTTCTAACAGCTTCAGTTAATTGACCGCCTTCTTCATATCCTACATAACCTGGAGGCGCACCAATTAATCTAGCGACAGAATGTTTC
Source organism: Mammaliicoccus sp. A-M4 (assembly GCF_022386955.1). Classification (NCBI taxonomy): domain Bacteria; kingdom Bacillati; phylum Bacillota; class Bacilli; order Caryophanales; family Staphylococcaceae; genus Mammaliicoccus; species Mammaliicoccus sp. A-M4. Next base: position 109,327 of record NZ_JAJNHH010000005.1, on the reverse strand, counting down.
TCCATGTACTCACTCATATCAATTCGAATCATATGTTTTTCAGAATCAAACAATGTTGCTGCTAATGTTTTAGCAAGTTCTGTCTTACCAACCCCTGTTGGTCCTAAGAATAAGAAACTACCGATAGGTCTGTTTGGATCTTTAATACCTGCTCTAGCTCTTACTACTGCATCCGCTACTAAATCAACTGCTTCATCTTGACCTACTACACGTTCATGTAGAATATCAGACAATTTTAGAAGTTTTTCTCTTTCAGTTTCTACTAATCTCGATACAGGTATACCTGTCCATTGGCTTACGATATAACCGATTTCTTCGTCTGTTACGATTTCTCTAATTAAACGATCGTGGTCATCGCCATTTTCTTCAGCGAAACTATCTTCTAATTCTCTTAATTCCGCTTCAATTTGTGGTATTTTACCGTGTTTAAGTTCAGCAGCTTTACCTAAATCATATTGATTTTCTGCATTTTCTAATGCTTTTTTACTTTCATCTAATTCTGCTCTTTTATCTTGTAATGATTTAATTTGTTCTTTTTCTTCTTCAACTTTACTTTGTAATTGCTGTTGTTTTTCTTTTTCATCAGCAAGTTCTTTTTGAAGTTCTTCTAATCTTATTTGACTTGCTTGATCTGATTCAGATTTTAATGCATTTTCTTCAATTTCAAGTTGCATTACACGACGATTTACAGCATCTAATTCAGTTGGATTAGATCCCATTTCAGTTCTAATTGTTGCACATGCTTGGTCTACTAAATCAATCGCTTTGTCAGGTAAAAATCTATCCGTAATATAACGATCAGATAATTCTGCTGCTGCCACTATTGCTCTATCTTGGATTCTAACACCATGGTGAACTTCATATCTTTCTTTTAAACCTCTTAAAATAGAAATTGTATCTTCTAAATCTGGTTCACTAACATTTACTTTTTGGAATCTACGTTCTAATGCAGAATCTTTTTCAATGTATTGACGATATTCGTTTAAAGTTGTTGCACCAATACAATGTAATTCACCTCTAGCAAGCATAGGTTTTAACATGTTACCTGCGTCCATAGCACCTTCTGTCTTACCAGCGCCGACTAACATGTGGATTTCGTCGATGAATAATAGAATGCGCCCTTCAGAATCTTTAACTTCTTTCAAGACAGCTTTCAATCTTTCTTCAAATTCACCTCTATATTTTGCACCAGCTACTAATGCTGATAAGTCCAATTCAAAAATTGTTTTATCTAAAAGTGATTCAGGAACGTCTCTTTTTACAATACGTTGAGCTAACCCTTCAACGATTGCTGTTTTACCTACACCTGGTTCACCGATTAATACTGGGTTGTTTTTAGTTTTACGGCTTAAAATTCGTATAGTATTTCTAATTTCTTCGTCTCTTCCGATAACTGGATCCATTTTGCCTTTTCTGACTTCTTCTACTAAATCTCTTCCATATTTTGATAATGCTTCATATTGTACTTCTGGATTTTGTGATGTCACTCGATTTCCTCCCCTGATTTTATTTATAATTTCGTTTACAACTTCTTTTTTGTTTCCGACAAATTCTTGAGTCGTTTGATCAACTTCAATTGCTGCTTTTAATAGATGTTCCATAGACATGAAATCATCTTGCATTTCTTCTTTAATTTTATCTGCTTTATTAAATAACTCATTTAGTTTAGGTGAAATATATTGTCCGTATTGAATATTGTCACCTTTCACTACAGAATATTGATTTAATTTCTTATTATATGCTTCTTCCAAATCTTCTGTATCAATATTTGCTCTATCTAAAGTTCTTTTAAAAATACTTTCGTCTTCATTTAATGCTGATAATAATACAGCTTCGATTTCAATATTTTGTAGTTGTTGAGATTGAGATAATTGTTGTGCTTTTTCAATAACACTTTGCACTGAATATGTCATTTGATTAATATCCAAATGTATCACCTCTTTAATTTTTAACGGTCAATATAGTTTGACTATCTTTGACCTATTTTTATTATATACTGTTTGACCTTCTTTGACAAATATAAAGCTTTTAAATTTTCCAACCTTTACAATTACATTATATGGTAAAATATAATTGAATAATACTTACGGGAAGTGATCATTTGCAAACGACATACACAGAAGCAACTTCAGTAATTGAGTATATTATATCTCATGGTCAGCGTATGCATTTTAATGCTCACAATTATATATACCATTCTGGAGACCTAAGTAATCACATTTATGTTGTAATTGAAGGAAAAGTTATTCTTCACCGTATTATGGAAGATGGAAAAGAGTTCAACACGAAATTAATTGGTCCGAGGAGCATATTCGGTTCTACTACACTATTTTGTGGCAGAAAGACTCACACTCTATCCGCAAAAACAAAAGAAAATGCAACCATTATTAAATTACCGAAAAAAGATTTTGAAGAAGCTATTTTAAATGACGAAGTGCTTAAATATGAATGGTTGCTATGGGTGCAAAACGAAAATGAAAAACATGAATATCAAATTAGAGATATTTATACACTTGGCAAAACAGGAGGATTCTATTCTGTTCTTATTAAACTAGCAAATACTTATGGTGTCGCAGACGAAGAAGGCATATTAATAAATGTCGAATTAACTAATCATGAATTAGCGAATTTTTGTAATGTCACAAGAGAAAGCGTTAATCGTATGTTAAGTCATTTAAAAAAAGAAAATATTGTATCTGTTAAACATAAAACGATTATCATTAAAGATTTAAATTATTTAAAAAACGCTATTAACTGCGATAATTGTCCCCTATCTATTTGTAGAATAGAATAAAAAAACAGGTTGAGACATTTATATATCTCAGCCTGTTTTTCTTTTATAATATTAACTAACGCCCAGTGCTATTTTAGCATAGCGTGACATTTTGTCTTTATCCCAAGGTGGTGTCCAAACAATATTTACTTCAGTTTCTTTGATTTCAGGTAATTCAGCTAATGCTGTTTTAACCATATCAACGATTTGCGGCCCCATTGGACAACCCATTGAAGTTAATGTCATCTCTACTGTACATAATCCTTCGTCGTCTAAATCAATATTATAAACAAGACCTAAGTTAACGATATCAATTCCAAGCTCTGGGTCAATAACATTCTCCAATGCTCCTAAGATGCTTTCTTTCATTGCTTCTTCCATGTTTTTCACCTCATTCTAAAAGTTACTATATATAATATATCAAATTTAAAGCGTACGATAAAGAAAATGATATGATATTATAGTGTAAGAAGATAGAAAAAAAGATAGGAGTTATCGGTATGGACAAACATTTAATCTGCTTAGATTTAGACGGTACTTTATTAACAGATGAAAAGAAAATCCCAACTTATACCAAGAGGGTATTACAATATTTAAAGAAATCTGGTCATGAAATTATCATTTCCACTGGTCGACCATATCGAGCGAGTATAGATTATTATAATGCTATGCAGATGAATACACCTATCATCAATTTTAATGGCGCACTTATTCATCATCCTCATGACAATCGTTTCGAATCCGTACATGAACAATTAGACGCTCGAATTGCGACAAAAATTTTCAACGATGTGAGTAAATTAAATATAAAAAATATAATCGCTGAAGTGCGTGATCAAGTTTATATTAATAACTATGATCAAACTTTATTCGAAGGTTTTAGCATGGGCGACCCAGAAATCAAATATGGAGAACTAGATAAATTATTACCTGAATCTCCGACAAGTTTATTAATACAAGCGGAAGATGACGAGATTCCTCGAATTAAAAGACATTTAAGCAAATATTATGCTGAACATATAGAACATCGTCGTTGGGGTGCACCCTTCCCTGTAATTGAAATCGTTAAAAAAGGAATTAATAAAGGGAAAGCTGTAAAATATGTCGCTGAATATTTAGACATTGATTTTGATAATATTATCGCTTTTGGAGACGAAGATAATGATTATGAAATGATACAATTTGCTAACTATGGTGTGGCTATGGGAAATGCGATACCTGAATTAAAAGAAATAGCAAATGACGTTACAGACACGAATAATGCTGATGGTATTGGAAAATACTTAAATAATTATTTTGATTTAAATATGTAGGGGGTTATATAAATGAAAATGATAGTTGATAGTGGTTCTGATTTAACATTAGAACAAATTAAAGAGCATGATTTTTACTTTTTACCATACGGTATCGTGATTGATGATGAAAGTAAAGTCGATCAATATGAAATATCTAATGATGAAGTATTAGCAGCTATAAAAGAAAATAAACACCCTAAGACAAACCAAGCAACTATGGAACAGATGACTAAAGTTTTCACTGAAGTAGCAGAAAAGAAAGAAAAAGCTATTTACTTAGCATTCAGCAGTGCTTTAAGTGGTACATATCAAACAGCATGTTTAGTCAAAGAACAAATCAAAGATGAATATCCTGATTTAGACCTTACAATTTATGATACATTAAGTGCTTCTATGGGTCTTGGTAAAATGATTTTAGATGTGCAAGATAAAATTAATCAAGATTATTCATTTGAAGAAATTGATGAATATATTAAAAACAAACTAGAAAAAATTAGACATTTATTTACTGTTAAGGATTTAAAATATTTAGCAAGTGGTGGTAGATTATCTAAAGGACAAGCATTTTTAGGTACATTACTAAACATTAAACCATTACTCCATGTTGAAGAAGGTAAACTTGTACCAATTGAAAAGTATCGCGGTTCAAAAAAGTTATGGCATGCGATAATTGAAAAAATGAAAAACGAAAATAGCGATTATAGTGATCAAACTATTTATATAACACATTCTGATGATTTAGAAGAAGCGGAGAAAATCAAAGAATTAATGGTCGAATCATTAAAACCAAAAGATGTTAATATATCTGACATTGGTCCTGTTATTAGTTCACATACTGGAAGTGGTACTGTTGCCATTTTCTATTATAAGGAGTGACCGACATGAATAAAATTATAGTTATAGGTGCTGTTGCTGGTGGCGCAACTGTCGCATCACAAATTAGAAGACTTGATAATGAAAGTGAAATCGTCGTATACGAAAAAGATAGAGACATGAGCTTCGCTAATTGCGGTTTACCTTATTATTTAGGTCAAGTCGTTGAAGATAGAGATTACATGTTATCTGCAACACCAGAACAATTCAAAGAAAAGAAAAATATAACCGTAAAAACTTTTCATGAAGCCATTGCTTTAAATGATAAAGAAAAAACAATTACGATTAAAAATCATGAAACAGGCGAAACATTCGAAGATAAATATGACCAGCTTATATTAAGTCCAGGATGTAAAGCTAATCGACTACCTGTTCAATCTGATAGATTATTTACGTTAAGAAATTTAGTAGACACTGATAAAATCGAACAATTTATAGAAGAAAAAAATGTTCAATCTGCTCTTATAATTGGTGCAGGTTATGTCAGTTTAGAAATATTAGAAAATCTTTATTACAGAGGTATTGATGTTACTTGGATTCACAGAAGCGATCATATTAATAAAAGTATGGATAAAGACTTGAACCAGTCTATATTTGATGAAATTGAAGATCGCGCTATCAATTACCGTTTAAATGAAGAAGTAACAAATGTAGAAGATCGCACGGTATCATTTAAATCTGGAAAAGTAGAAGAATACGATTTAATCATTGCTGGAGTTGGTATTAAACCTAATAGCGACTGGTTACAGTCCTCCTCAGTTCAATTAAACGATAAAGGATATATTCCAGTAAATGAATTTTTCGAAACAAATGTTCAAGATGTATATGCGCTTGGTGATGTCATCGAAACATTTTATCGCCATACTAAAAAACGTACAAGTATCACACTAGCATGGGGTGCGCATAGAGCGGCAGGATTGATTGCTGAAAACTTACAAATTAATAAACAGAATGATAGAGCTTCATTTAAAGGCCTTTTAGGTACGAATATCGTTCGCTTCTTTAATTATGCGTTAGCAAGTGTCGGTGTTACTGAAGCGGAATTAAAACAATACGATTATTCAGTAGTAGAACAAACTCAAAAACAGCATGCAGGATATTACCCAAATGCTGAACCACTAACATTGCGCGTTTATTTCGATAAAGAAACTCGTAAAATATTAAGAGCTTGTGCGGTTGGTAAAGACGGAGCCGATAAACGAATCGATATTCTCTCAACAGCTATTATCGGTGGTTTAACAGTAGATGAATTAAAAGAAATTGAAATTGCATATGCCCCACCTTTCTCTAGTCCAAAAGATATCGTGAATATGATAGGATACAAAGCACAAAATAAATAAGTAACTAGAGCGAATTAATCGAGCGTATGATGATTAATAAAATTTAAATAAACACGTTATCCCCCACTAAAGTTAGTATAACTGCACTTTAGTGGGGGGTTTTATATTATAGCGATGTGGTTATATATTTGAGTCGGGATATAAATCGCTTATAATATGGGCGATATATTGCACGTGGACATCGTCTTGCAACATTCGGAGGCGCTATGTTGCACGTGGGACTCGTCTTGCAACATTCGGGTACTCTTATTGTCACTTCTAGCCAAACGTGTCAACAACAGTACTCTTATTGCCTTTTCTAGCCAAACGTGTCAACAACGATACTCTTATTGTCACTTCTCACCAAACGTGTCAACAACGATACTCATATTGTCACTTCTCGCTAAACGTGTCAATAACGATACTCTTATTGTCACTTCTCACCAAACGTGTCAACAACGACACTCTTATTGTCACTTCTTGCCAAACGTGTCAACAATAATATCACAACAACATCATAACAACGCCCTATCTTATACTTCGTTCACAACATCACCCGACTTTTTACCTCGTTATTCAATACTTACAAATATATACATTAAAAAGGACCTTTTCGTTTGGATTCGCAAACGTAAAGGTCCTTTTTCTTATTAAATTTATTTATTCATTTTTTGTTTTTTACTTTTTCGGGATACTAAATATATAAATAAACCAAATAATAAGACAACCATTATTGCAGCTACGAAGTAAGTGTTATTTAAACCTCGCTCTTTTATTATCGCGTATAATTCTGTTTCTTCACGATCAGTTATCAAATTATATTCATTGTTTTTCTTCTTAATGTTATCTCCTACAATTAATCCAGAGAGCATTTTATTTTTTTCAATATCTTCCCCTGATATTGTTACTTTTTTAGATTTGCTTGAGTCATTAACATTAAGAATATAATCTATTGTATTTGTATCATAATAATACAACATCGTTCCTTTATCATGAGGTAATACTTTAACTGTTCCTTCAAATAATTCTTGATATTGTTTAAAAGTATTTGAAACCTTTTCTAAGTATTCTACTACTTCTTTATCCGTTCTAAAGTTCTGCAGTTGGTTGATTGTTTCTATTTTACTACCGTTTGCAGCTATTTCAGTCCCGTAATTCATCATAATTGGGCCTTTATATCCCCACATATAAGTCATTAATTGTTTTATACGTGTGCCAGGGAACATATTTTCATCAGCTGCATGTTTAGTAAACCGTTCTGTGAACCAAGTATCTGCCATTAGTACTTCATTACTTTTATTATATGTAGGTATATCAGTATTTACATTTTTAAAAGCGTCTTGCAAAGAGGTTCTCATGTTATTTGATGATAAATGTGTAAAGTTGTTAGCTTTTATACCGTCTTTATTGATAATACCGTAAGATTCAACACCTTCAGGTATAAACTCTTCTGCATCTATACCATCTTGAACAATATTCATAGATACCCCATCAACTTGATATTCTTCAACAAAAGATTCTACTTTTGCTTTATACAGTCCTTGGTTTTCAGGATCTTTTAAATCTATAAATTTATCATCTTTGAAATATGATTTTTGTATATTATTTAAATCGCCATCAATAGATTTATTGAATTCTGACGTATAAGTAACAGGCATGTCTACTACAATTTCCATATCTTTTTGATGTATTTTATCGATTAGTGATTTAAAGGCTTTCTCCCCACCTAACACTTTATCAATACCATCATAGTTCTTTACTTTATAACCTAAAAAGTCATTTTTATCGTGTTCAAATACTGGCGATATATGTATCGTATTAAATCCCATATCATGTATATATTCTAGTTTAGACGATATTCCTTGAAAGTCTCCACCTAAAGGAAGATCGTTAGATTTATCATTATTTTTTATCATTTTATTATTCTCATTGTTGCCGTTCATAAATCTATCTACGACTAAACTATATATTCTAGGATATTTTACATCTTCATATTCTTCTTCTTCAGCAAAAACATATCCACTAAAAATTGGCGCCATTAACATGACACTTAAAACTAACTTTGTCCATTTTTTCATATACTCAACCCTCTTTATTACCCAATTATCTCTATTATACTAAAACGTTTACTTTACTGATAGCCCATCATGAAATTGTCATAAAAAAAGATTGCTAGTAACTAGCAATCTTTTAAATAAAATTATCCGAAATGTAATACGCCCATTGGTAAGTAACTACCAAGTAGAATTGTAAGTACCATAGCGATAATTGTGGCTATTAAGAAACCTTGACTGTTTTTGTTCTTTTTCTTTTTAGCAATAGTCATTTCGATTAAGCCAATTACGATAAGTCCTAATAATAATTTAATACCGTATAGCATGCCGTCGATACCCATAGCTTGAATAAATAATACAACACCAGAAACAAGTGTAAATACCATAAACAATCTTAAGACCATATGAACTGGTTTATTTGTAACTTTAACATAGACTACGAAGAATAAAATAATTGTTACTAACCAACTAAAAATATGGAAATGTGTCAATTTAAGTTCCCCCTAAATATTAATATTTCTATTCCAATAAGCATTATAACATAGGAACTAAAAGAAACATCTAAAATTTAGCGTCCTTATTTAAATTTCACTTATAATTCACATTTTATACAAAATTAAATTTCATGAAATTCGAATTTAACAAAAATCTTTAAAATTTCGATTACCATTATAAATAATAAGAGCCTGAGACATTAATTATGTCCCAGACTCTATGCCAGTATTTATAAATTATTTTTCGCTTATAAATGTTGTTAAAGTACCGATACCATCAATCGTTACTTTTACTTCATCACCTGGTTGTAAGAATTGTGGCGGATTCATACCAGCGCCAACACCTGCTGGCGTTCCTGTAGCAATAATGTCTCCAGGATGTAACGCAACATATTTAGAAATTTCTGCGATTAATTCGTCAATTTTTAAAATCATTTCGTTTGTATTGCCATCTTGTCTAATTTCATTATTTACTTTCGTAACAATGTTTACGTCTTCTGGCATTGGTAACTCATCTTTAGTTACGATATATGGACCCATTGGGCAACCGCCTGTTAATGATTTAGATAAGAATGCTTGATCGTGTTCTTTTTGAGCTTTTCTATCAGTAATATCATTAATAATCGTATAACCATATACGTAGTCTAATGCTAAACCGCGTGGTATTTTTTCTCCTGATTTACCTATTACAACTCCTAGTTCACCTTCGTAATCTAATTTTTCTGTTACATCTTGGTGATTTGGAATTGTTGCATTATCACCAGTTAATGATGATGCTGCTTTAGTAAATACATATAATCTATTTACTTCATTATTTAATTCTTCAGCGTGTTTTTTGTAATTACGTCCGAAAGCAATCACATTATTTGTTGGCGTAACGGGTGGTAAAAACTCAATGTCTTCAAAGCTATATTTATAATCGGCTTTTTGAGCAGTTTCTTCTACATTAACTACAGCTTTTCTTACCGCTTCTTGAAAATCAACATTAACATTTTCTTGTAAGCCTTCTAATAATGTTTTTGGATTAAATTTTTCTTCTCCAAAGTCTTGGAACACCTTGCGTAAATCCCATACTGCATCTTCTCTTTTTACTTTAACACCATATGAAGTAATATCGTTATATTTAAAAGTTAAAAATTTCATCCACTCTGTCAGCTCCTTCTTGTTCTTGTGACCCATTATACCGAATTTTTTGATAAATCGCATTATTTTCAAACTATTATTTTAAATATGTTACTTTTCTCCATACTTTTTCAATTGGTCCTTGCTTGAATTTTTTTAAATAAAAATAACTTGCAACCAATTGTACAGCGAATATAGCTAGTGCAATCAGATAAATTGTAGATACTGATAATTTACCGTATAAACTAAAACCAATGCCGTAAAATATAAACATACAAATAATACTTTGTGTAATATAAGTTGTTAAACTTAATTTACCTATATTTTGAAGTGGTGATAATATTTTTCGAACTGTTTTATCTTCACACAATAATACGAAGAAGATAATATAACTCAATGCTACAATCGGTCCACCTAACATTTGACTGATTAATTGTGAAATCGTTGAACCAGCAAGCATAATTTGAATCATTTTAACACATAGTCCTAAAATAAATACCACTATTCCTACGATAATATAGAGATTTTTATGTTGTGTAATTTTGTTAAACCAATTACTCTTATGTGCATAAATACCAAATAGCATTATAGGTAAAATACTAAAAGGTCCTACTAAAATAACATTTAAAATATTCATACCAAAATATTTTAAATTAAATCCCATAATTGATAAATAATCACTACTTATTAATATGTTATTTACACGTTCTAATTCTTGTAAACCAACAAAATTTTCTAGTTCTGCAACATCTTGCAATAACACCATAGGTAAGATATACAATAGCGCAAGTATGCCAAAACCTATTGATAATCCTACTAATGAATAACTTGGTTTTAGTCTAACAAATATAATCGCTATAAAACCAAGTAAAGCATATGTTGCGAGTATGTCTCCATAGAATAGAAAAATACCATGAATAACACCTAGCAACAGTAAGAATAGTAATCTTCTTATAATCATTGGATAATAATCAATATTTCTTTTTATACTATTATCGTACATAATTGATAAACCATATCCAAATAAAAACGCAAATATTGGATAAAATGAAGCAATAATAAATAATGAACTTACTTTAAACAAAGCACCGTCTTGATGTTGGAAAAACTCAAATGGATTAATCACTTGATAAGGATATGCAAATGTTAAAATGTTCATTAATATAATCCCTAGTAAGCTAAAACCTCTCAACGCATCTATACTAAATATTCTTTCTTTCGCCATTAATTGCTCTCCTTGATGTGTTTCGTACCATATTGGAAGAAATATAAATATCCTTCAACAGGTTGTTGTAAAATTGTTTCTAATGTTTTTTTATAGTATTGCATTTGTACTTCATATTTCTTCATCATTGTTTCTGCTACTTCTTCTTTAGTTTTTCCTCGACGTACAATAAATGCATCTGTCTTATAGTCTATAAATGAAACTTTCCCATCTTTGATAAAAATACAGTCTATCATCCCTTGGATAATTGGTTTATTATCATCTTGTTTAATATTTAACTTAACATCTTGATCAATATCATTTTGGCCAACTACAAATGGTACTTCTCTTATAACTTTATCTGCATCTACTAAACATTCATATAAATTGGAATGTGTAAATGCATGAACAAGATCTAACCTTAAATCACCGATCGCATCTTCTGGTAGCACTCCTTGATCAATTAATGATTGTACAAATGGTTTTATTTCATCCTCTTTTAAACCACCTTTTTGAAGTGGAAGATGTTGCATTACTGCATGCATTAATGTACCAATTTCAGCACTATCCCGTTTTTCTTTTGATAAGAATTTAGGTCGATCATAAGACCTAACACCAACTTGATATTGTCTTACAATTTGATAGTCGGTCCCCGCTTCCTCTGTTTCTTTTTGACGCTTTATTTCAGAAACTGACTGTTTAGCGGCAATATTTAATAAATCTTTATTTGGATATTCATAACTAATTTGTTCTAATATTTGGTCCTTCTTATCTGAAGGTCTATAGTTTAATAAGTTTTCTAATGTTGGTTTATCTTCATCTGCGATATCTTCGTCTACATTTTCTTCTTCTTTAATGATGTTTATATTAAATTTTTCACTTTGATCAGTTGTAAATGGAATAGCATTAGATAGGCCTTTTTGTTTTGACTTTGCTAGTATTGTACCAATTAGATCAAAGGGAGATTTAGCGCTCATTCTGAAGCCAGGGTCCAACATACCATGTTGGTTCGCTTGAATAAGACCTAACTTATCTATTGCTTCTTCATTTTTAACGCGACCAATTAAATATAGACCTTCTTTCGCTCTAGTTAATGCAACATAAATTAATCTCATTTCTTCTGAAATCATTTCAGTTTCATTAATGTTTTTGAAAATAATCGAAGCAAGTGATGGATAGATTATTTCGTTCTCAACATCATAGTAATTTAACGCCATACCATATCGATTGTTTAATATAACGGGCTTACTTAAGTCTTTACGATTAAACTCTCTTTTCGTACCTGAATAAATAACAAATGGAAATTCTAACCCTTTACTACTATGAATTGTCATCATCCTTACAACATCATCGTTAGGACCGATAACACTCTCTTGGCCAAAATCTTGTCCACGTTCAATTAGTTCATCAATAAAACGAATAAATTGGAATATCCCTCTAAGACTTGAAGCTTCAAATTGTACCGCTTTATTTAGTAAACCGTATAAGTTCTGTCTACGCTGAACTCCACCTGTTAGACCACTATAATATGCTATCAAATAATAATCGTTATATAACTGATCTAATAATTGCCACACAGGTATAGACTTACTTAACGTTTGGTAACCTTTAAGCTGAGATAAAAATTGATTGAGTTTTTCTACAAGTTGCTCGTCTGCTTCTGGGTGCTTAACATACTGATGTATAGAATCTAGATAATAGACTTCTTGTGGTGCTTTATTTCTTATTTCTGCTAATTCATCTTCTTTAAATTGAAAAGCAACAGAACGCATAAGTCCGACTAAATATTTATCTTGTAACGGGTTATCGATAACTCTTAAGAACGAAAGCATTAATCTAACTTCATTTTGTTCAAAATAACCTTCTTTAGTTTGAACATAAAATGGAACATTAGCGTCTTTAAACACTTGTTGTAAATGCATAGCATTTCCGTAACCACGTTCTAAAATGACGATGTCTTTATAAGTTGCAGGTCTATATTCTTTCGTTTTCCTATCATATACGCTTTTATTTTCCAGTATATATTGGACTTTTTCTACTACATGTTTAGCTTCAATTAAATTATTATCTGTTTCTTCAAAGGATTCTTCAACTAAAATATCCATTTCTAATGGTGTTTCTTGCTCGTCATAATCTGCACCATAATAAAGTTTAGCTTCATCGTTATATTCTATTTCCCCAACTTCTTCGTCCATCATATGAGAGAAGATAAAATTGGTATTATCTAACACTTCTCTTCTAGACCTAAAGTTTTTAGATAAATCTATAACTTTTCCAGTTTCATTTCCATCAGAATTGAAGCGTTTATATTTTTCTATAAACAACTCAGGTTCTGCTTGTCTGAATTTATAAATTGATTGTTTAACGTCACCAACCATAAATAAATTACCATTGGATTCGTCACCTGTTTTTATACAATTAATGATAGCTTCTTGTACTCTATTCGTGTCTTGATATTCATCGACAAGTATTTCCTCGAAATGTTCTCTGTATTGTAGAGCTATTTCAGAAGGTTCTCCATCTTCATTTGTTAAAATATCTAACGCTAAATGTTCATAATCTGAAAAATCTATAATACGTTTATTTTGTTTCAGTTTTCTAAAGTATCGAATAATATCTTTAGTCACTTCAGCAAGTATTTCAACACGAGGTGCGATACTTTGCATATCTTGGATTAAATAATCTCTTTCTCGACTTAAATAGTTATTGTTCAAGTCGTTTAACTCATTAATATATTTTTTATGATAATCTTTCCCTAATTCAAGTAGTTGTTCGTCGCCTTCATTTTCCTTTTTAACTTTGCTAGAGTTCATAGGTATTTTTTTCTTTTTCAAATCGTTGCTAATACTCTCTAATGATTTCGTACCTTCGATTACTTCATCAATCCACACACGCTCTCCTTCAAGATATGTCATGTGCGCATCAACAGCATTTAAATTTTGATAACAATCTATAGATTGATATAGAACATTTTTAGCACTGTTTAATTTCCTTTTTATCATTTCATCCATCATTTGAAAGTATAAATGATCTTTATTTAAGTTGTAATATGGTTCATCTAATGAAGCTAACCATTCAAATGGTTTAGCATGCGCAATGCTAAATCGATATAAACTTTTCACAATTGTTCGCAGTTGGTCGTCTGAACGGTCATTCGATAAATGTTCAACTAAATCTATAAATGATTGTTCATTTTTTTCATAATAACTTTCTAATACATCATCAATCGCTTGTTCTAAAAGCACTATTCCTTCAACTTCGTTAGCTGTTCTAAAGTTTGGATCAATATCAATCTCATCATAATGAGCTTTAATAAGAGATAAACAAAAGCTGTGAAGTGTCGATATTTGTGCTTGGTGAATTTTAATTCTTTGTGATTTTAAATGCTCATCTTCTGGATGTTTAGTACTTTCTTTTTGAATAGCGGCATTTACTCTCGCTTTCATTTCTCTAGCACTTGCGTTTGTAAAAGTAACGACTAACAACCTATTAACATCTTGTTTATTACGCATGATTTTTTGAATGATGCGTTCCACAAGTACAGCTGTCTTACCGCTTCCGGCTGCAGCGGCTACAAGTATATCTTGACCTTCAGAGTATATTGCATTCCATTGATCATCAGTCCATTGTGCATCATGTGGCTTTTTTGGAATAGATATCATTCGTCTTCTTCCTCCTCTCTTAACATATTTATAAGTTCATCTTTACTTAAAGTATGATCAATTCTTCTATATTGATGTGCGTCCGTAATAGGATCGATATGACAAACTGACTTAAATTCACAGAATCTACAAGGTAGTTCTCCTCTATATTCAATCGGAGCTACTTCTGTGTGCCCATCCATAATCTGTGAGGCAGTTTCTACGAAGTTAGATCTATTTTTATTAATTAATTTATAGAACAGTTCTTCGTCTAGCGCTTTACTATTTTTATTTAAGTCGCCATCTTTTTTCTTAGTAACTGGTATCATATCTGATTTAAGTTCGTCTAATAGCTTACTGTCTAGCGCATCTACAACTTCTGGATTTCTATTAACATAACCATCCATTTTGAATTTTTCTAATGTTTGTTTGTTAACATCTGTTAATTCAGGTATTTCACCCCAGTTTGTAGCTTTAAGTCTAGGTTCGTGTACATGGAAATAAAGTAGCGCTCCAGGTGAAACATTTTCGCTTAAGTTTAGAAGTTCTTTATTTTGCAATACTACGTCCAAATAAGTAAACATTTGCATTTGTTTACCATACAATACTTTAGTTAAATCAAGGCTTGTTTCAGAGGATTTGTAATCAATAATTGAAACATAATCACGTTCTCTACTCTTGAATACATCTAGTCTGTCAATTTGCCCTCTTATTTGAATTGGAATATTTCTATTAGTTTTTAAAGGCGTAGTCTTCAGTTCGTGTTTAGAAGTCGCACCAAAATTAAGTTCAAACTGATATGCTCTAAATTTAGAGTTACTTGTTTGATACTTCATCGCCTCAAGTGTTGATTTAAGGATATTTTGAATTCTCAATTTCAAATAACGATAGTGAGCTGTTCGATGTAAAACATCAAACTGAATTTTTGGTAAGCTCTCATCAATTGCTTCATTGATTAATTTCGTCATCGCTTGTGCAGATAATTTACTAAAATCGCCATTAACTTCGTCAGAAATGTATTTCAATGTTTGGTGGAAAATATTCCCGATATCTACACTTTGTATTTGATATTTAGATCGCTCGTTCAATCTTAAACCATGCAGAACAAAATGTTGGAATGGACAATTATTGTAAGATTCGAATCTAGAAACACTTGCGTTAATTTTTTCGCCATATAATGACTCTGAAACTTCAGTATTGAGCTGAACAGAATCGTTCTTATAAGTTAATGCTGAAGTTAGATATTCTATTGTTGAATCTAGATGATGCATTTCTTGTACAGCTTTAAAAGCATCTAGCCAAATATCGTTTACTATTTCATCATTCAAATAATCGTTTAAGTGTTGGAATATATGAATTTGACTTTGGTGTTCATGTTCCATTAACTGTATAGGTTCTATTTCGACACTCGCTTTGAGTGATTCTACTTCTAAGTCTGTAAACAGTGATTGAATCGTATTAAGAAACGGACTCTTGTCTCTTACTTCGCCACCATCTGACATTAAACTATATGTAAAGACGACATTACGCTTTGCTCTCGTCATTGCAATATAACAAACAAATGCTTCATCCATTTGTAAAATGTCACTTGTTGGGCTTAATTCTAATCCACTTGTTTCTGCTAAAGCTTTCTTCTCATCGTCAGTCAACAACATAACTTGATTTGAAACTGCTGGTAATACACCATCATTCATGCCTAGTAAAAACACAGTATCGCTATTATCTACTTTGGCTAAGTCCATATTACCTACTGTCACTTCATCTAGTGTTTGAGGAACCATTGAGAAGTTTAATTCATCTAGACCTCTATCTAATATTTCAATGAATTCATTTAGAGATAATGACACATCGCCTAACACTTCTACAATATCATCAAATATTCTTATAGTACCTTGCCAAACTTGGTCTATTTGTTCAGCTTCTTCAAAATGCTGTTTAAGTTCTAATTCATCTCTCATTGTCATAAGATGTGTTGGTAACTCAAATTGTTCAAGCACTTCATACAATCTCATTGTAAAAGCTTCTACCGTTTCACTTTCTTTAAGCGTTTGATTTAATGTTTCAATTTGTTTTACAACATATTCTTTTAAATGAATAACACGTTTAATCGTTTCTTTATCTTCTTCTGAATATGTCGCGCCATCTTTTTTTAAAGTTTTTTTACCTAATTTTTCAAAAGATTCAACTGTGAAAAATTCAGGACTAGTCCATCTTTTTCCTGAAATTCCTCGTTCAAAAGCATAGTTTTCCAGTATATCAATTAAATATGAGTCGTCAGATATATGACTTGTTAAAATGCCAGTCTTCAACATTCTCATCACAGGTTCAAATTGCCAACCACTTTGAATCACTTCTAACATTGATCTTAAACATTCTATAAATGGGTGATAAGCCATTTTCTTTTTAGCATCATGATTATATGCGATATCAAAATGAGGCAATACTGTTTCAATGAGTTGTTCATAACTAGGATCACGATAAAGGATAGCTATATCTTTGAAAGACACACCTTCTTCTCTCGTCTTTCTCAAAATTTCTCTTGCTACATATTGTACTTCATCACGCATATTAGAAGCTTCAATAATTTTTAAATTACCGTTATCAATTTGATTTGGTAATGTTGCATCAAATTGATTTTCTAAATGTCTTAAATCTCTTTCTTCACTAAAACGTTCTTGTGTTGTGAAATGTTTGTTCTGAATCTTTATATTTAAATCTTTAGCGATGTCTTCAATATGACTAAGTGTTTCTGATGTCTTTCTGAATAAGCTAAATGGATCTTTATCCCCATCTGTTGTGAGGCCAATTGTTACTGAACGACTATGTTTCACAAGTGCTTCAATAACTCTATATTCTAATGTTGAAAAGTTATGAAATCCATCTATATAAATATCAGCATGCTTAATATAATTTGAATCTGGGATTTTATTTATAAGTTTGTATAATACATCTTCAGCTTGAACGTAACGACCATCTAATTGTTCTTCTAATGCTTTATATATTGTTTTAATATCGCTTAATTTATCTTGCATTCTCTTAGGAATACTTTTTTCATTTTCAATATAAGATTCTATATCTTCTGGCTGAACATTATATTTTTTAAAGTCTTTAATTTCATTCATCATTTTATGACTAAAGCCATAATGTTGAATGGTTGATTGATATAAGTTCAGTTGCTTTTTATTCTTATGTAATAAGTGATAAGTCAGCATTGCTAACGCTTCGTCGGAAATTTGCTGTTCAATTAACCCGCCTTCTTCACTTAATACTCTCCAACTTAATCTTTCAAAACCAAATACAGAAGTTCGTATACTCCCTTTTAATTGCGGGTTTCGAACGAATGCTTGTTCATACTGAAAAGTGTTTTGCGTAGGTGTTAAAAAGATAATGTCATCGCCTAATGGATCTTGTATCATTGCATCAGTCATCTGTTTTATCATCTGATGTGTTTTCCCGGTACCACTTCGGCCAGTCCATACATTAAGTTGCATTTATTCGACCTCCCTCGTTTAATCTAATAGTTATATTTTAACATAAAAATAACACCTTACTTAGTTTGAGATATACTTCAAAAGTTAAAATCTAATTCTAACTTTTGTATCGTATTTTCTAAGTAAGGTGTATATATTAAAATTTAGTCTGTTGCAGGATCAAAATTGTAATGGAATTGATTTAGTGGCCAGAATCTCAATGATACTTCACCAATAATTACGTCATCATCAATAAGTCCAAATGAACGACCATCTTTACTTACTTCACGGTTATCCCCTAAAACGAGATATTTGCCCTTAGGTATTTCTTTAGCACCGTTAGAATTAACAAGGTCTTTTACTTCAAAGTTTTCAGTTAATAAATCTCGTGATTTATTTTCTTTGTTTTCTTTTAAGTATTCTTCTGGAACTTTCTTGTCATTTACATATAATTGATCATTATTATATTTTACAGTATCGCCTGGTTTACCGATAACTCTTTTAACGTAATCATCGTTCGCATTCGCATGGAATACTATCACGTCACCGTTATCAATATCGCTTACTTTGTACCCTATTCTATTAACAATTACTTTTTCACCGTTCTTTAATGTTGGATACATCGAGTCACCAGAAACTGTGTATGTTGTGAATAAAAACTTTTGTATAAGTAATACTACTACAACAGCGACGACTATCGCCACAGCCCACTCAAATAATTCTTTTTTCAAAAATGCCACCTCATTATCGTTATTTATCGAAATTTGTATCTATACGGTCAAATGGATAATATCTTAAATTGACCTTTCCAACAATATCTTTCTCATATACAAAGCCTATTTCTCTTGAATCTCTACTATTATTACGATTATCTCCTAAGACTAAATATTCATCATTAGGAATAACATCACTCTTAGAACCTTGTATTGTTCTAGTATTGAAATTTGGTGTCTTTTCACCATCTTTTAGGTAACTTTCATTTACTTGAGTACCATTAATATACAGTTTATTATTTTTCATTTCAACAGTATCACCTGGTAAACCAATAACTCGTTTTATGTAATCTTCATTTTTATTAGCATGGAAAACAATCACATCACCGTTATCAATTTGTCCAATGTTCTTAACAAGCTTATTTACGATAACACGTTCTTTATCGTAAAATGTTGGTTCCATCGATTCACCGTTCACGACATAACCAACAAATAAAAACGCTCTAACTAAAAATAATAGTGCAAACGCAATTATAATCGCAATCAACCATTCATATATCTTTCTCATAATTAACTCCTATTGTCTAGACGACTATCAAAGTATTTTTCGAGCCATTTTCCTACTAACCATAGCACAAAGATAATCACGAATACTATTATACTCTTTTTAGGACTTGCAAAAAAGGAATTTATATCTGCACCGATAAAACTTAACGTAAAAATCATAATTGCTTTCGACAAAATAAGCGCTAATAAATATACTTGTTTACTAATATTAGAAAAGGCACTAACCATGTTTACTAATGCACCTGGTGTAAACGGAAAGCATAGTAATATAAACAAAGGACCAAATCCGTGATTATCGATCCATTTTATAAATTTTACGACTTTTTTATGCTCGATTACCTTTTTCATAAATTTCTTTTTAGAAATTAACCTTAATATTAAGAATACAAAATAACTACCAGTAACAGTGCCCGCCCATGAAATGAGAAACCCGACTAACAACCCATATGCATTAACATTTGCAATAACAAATAAAATAATAGGTAAAAATGGGATAAACGCCTCTATAAAAGGTAGTAAAAAAGCTATAAATATACCGAATGACTTAAATGTTTCAATTAATCCCGTAATATTTTCCTCATTAAACCAATTTATAATATCTTGAAATATCATTTAACGCAACTTCTTTCTGAAAATTTATATTAATTATACTCATAATTTCGTATTTATTAAAGTAAATTGGCATCATACAAAAGTCGTAGGTATGCGATTCAGTAGAAATGATACTTTGTTTATGATTTGGAGAGGTTTTACGTTTGCAGTTCTATAATTTTTATTTATCGACCTGTATTTTGTATTTGCGGTTCGTTAATTTTATTTTATCAGACCGCATCTTCATCAACGTATTTACTATTCTTATAGTTACCAATTCTTTTAAACTTTTTATATAATATGCGTTTGATTGCGCTATTTGATACACCAGTCCATTTCTCTGCTTCGTTTATTGAAAATGGTTCTCCTTTTAATAAATATAATTCTTTTAAAGATTGAAGAACAATTGAATATCTTGAAGAGATAGTTCCGCATTCTTTACATTTTACATACTTTCGAACGTTAAAAATTTCTGATGGTTCTATTATCTTATTACAGCTAATACATTTGAGCCCACCAATAACTTTCGAGAATTCAACCTTTTCAAAATATAAATAACTTGTAATGAATGGTTGATGTAATGATTTTAACTTTTTGCATATCCATACATTTTCATCATATTTAAAGTTTGCGCCAAACATATCCTTCAGTTTATGTAATTCACTATAAAGCAATATATTTATTCGTGATCTTAAGTCTCCATATAAAGTGAATGTTGGATTAATAAAGACAATATAACTTATAACTTTTCTGTCGATTTTATATTTCTTTACTATTCTTTTTAATGTTTCATCAGATACTTCAAATTGATGAATTAAATCTTTTGCTACGTAACCAGTGCTTCTGAATAATTTACCATTTTCATAATAGTAATCCCCAGTATAATTTTTAATTTCAAATTGAATAATTGCTTCATCTGTAACCACTATAAAATCTAGCTGAACTTGATTATAATTTTTAAATTGTAAATCATGCAACCATGTCTCAGATTTTTGCTCATTTAATATCTCGCTAAATTCCTTTTCTCCTATATAACCTTGTTTCCAAATTGCATATAACTCTTCTAGTTGATCAGGTATTTTATCTATTCTTCCTCTCAAAGCATCTACATAATTAATAATTAAGGGCTTTTGCAAATTCATAAAAAATACACCTCATTTTTTCAATTTTTGCATTAAGAAAATAAAAAAAGCCCTCCGAATAAAATTCGGGGGCTTTTTTCACGATTCTTCATCATATTATAATCTGTCTTCTAAATCTTTTTTAAGATCTTCATATCCAGGTTTTCCTAATAGAGCGAACATATTTTGTTTATATGCTTCAACACCTGGTTGGTTGAATGGATTAACACCTAATAAGTACCCGCTCATCGCACATGCTAATTCGAAGAAGTATACAACATAACCGAATGTATATGCATCTAATTGCGGAACATTTACGACTAAGTTAGGTACCCCACCGTCAGTATGTGCTAATAGTGTACCTTGGAAAGCTTTAGTATTAACATAATCGACTGTTTCACCAGCTAAGAAGTTAAGGCCATCTAAGTCGTCTTTATCTTCTTCAATTGTAATATCATGTTTAGGTTTATCTACTTTTACTACAGTTTCAAATAGGAAGCGACGCCCTTCTTGAACATATTGTCCTAAAGAGTGTAAATCAGAAGTGAAGTTTGCACTTGAAGGATAAATACCTTTGAAATCTTTACCTTCAGATTCGCCGAATAATTGTTTCCACCATTCGCTGAAGTATTGTAATGCAGGTTCATAGTTGATTAACATTTCTGTTGTATAACCTTTTGCATATAAAATATTTCGTATAGCAGCGTATTGATATGCAATGTTTTCATTTAAATCAGAAGATGATAAGTCTTCTCTAGCTGCACTCGCGCCATTCATCATTTCTTGAATGTCTATACCACTCGCAGCAATCGGTAATAAACCAACAGCTGTTAATACAGAATATCTACCGCCAACATCGTCAGGAACAACAAATGTTTCGTAACCTTCACCAGTAGCTAAATCTTTCAATGCACCTTTAGATTTATCAGTTGTTGCAAAGATGCGTTCTTTAGCTTCATCTTTACCGTATTTCTCTTCAAGAAGCTTCTTGAAAATTCTAAATGCTACAGCTGGTTCAGTCGTTGTACCTGATTTAGAAATAACATTTACTGAGAAATCTTTTCCATCTAAGTATTGAATTAAATCATGTACATAAGAAGATGATAAATGATGACCAACGAAAATTATTTGTGGGTTTTCACCTTTTTCATAATTAGCAAATGTAGAATTCAACATTTCTACAGCAGCTCTTGCACCTAAATACGAACCGCCAATACCAATGACTAACAATACATCTGATTGCTCTTTAATACGTTTAGAAGCTTTAAGAATTCTATCAAATTCTTCTTTGTCATAATCGACTGGTAAGTCAACCCAACCTAAAAAGTCACTACCTGCACCAGTTTTATCATGTATAACATGATGTATATTTTTTACTGCTTCGTGCGTTTGCTCAAGTTCATGTTCACCGAAAAATGCTAACGCTTTTTTATAATCAAATTGAATATGTGTCATAATATCCTCCTATTTGTCTTATGAATAACAACAATTCTATTTTACTCTAGTTTTCATACGCTTTCAATGGAAATGCAACACTACACTTATTTATGCATAATTATTTAATATTACTATTGAAAATACATTTTTTATGTGGTAGTGTATACACAACGATTAAATATACAAGATATTAAATATTAATACAAAGAGAGGTTTTCAATTATGTCGAAAAAAGTTGTTTTAGCTTATTCAGGTGGTTTAGATACAAGTGTTGCAGTTAAGTGGTTAATCGAGAAAGGTTATACAATCGTTGCATGTTGCTTAGATGTTGGTGAAGGTAAAGATCTAGCACTTGTTCAACAAAAAGCTTTAGATATGGGTGCTGAACAATCTTATGTGATTGATGCTACTAAAGAATTCAGTGAAGATTTCGTTGGTTATGCAATTAAAGGTAATACTATGTATGAAGGCAGTTATCCGCTCGTCTCTGCTTTAAGTAGACCGTTAATCTCAAAAAAACTTGTTGAAATTGCGTTAAAAGAAGATGCAATGGCAATCGCACATGGTTGTACTGGTAAAGGTAACGACCAAGTACGTTTTGAAGTAGCTATTAAAGCTTTAGCGCCACACATTAAAGTTTTAGCGCCTGTTCGTGAATGGTCATGGAGTCGTGAAGAAGAAATTGATTATGCAAAAAAACATAACATACCTATTCCAATTAATTTAGATTCACCATACTCTATAGACCAAAACTTATGGGGACGTAGTAATGAATGTGGTATTTTAGAAGATCCTTTCGCTACACCACCAGAAGATGCATACGATTTAACGAACCCAATTGAAAATACACCAGATACAGCTGAAGAAATGGAAATTGTATTTGAAAATGGTCTTCCAATTTCTATTAATAATCAAGTATATCCATTAGATGAATTAATATTAAAATTAAATCACATAGCTGGTTTACATGGTATTGGTCGTATAGATCATGTTGAAAATCGTCTTGTAGGTATTAAATCTCGTGAAGTATATGAAACACCTGGTGCAAAAGTAATCATGGAAGCTCATAAAGCTTTAGAAACAATTACTTTAACTAAAGATGTTGCACACTTTAAACCAGTTATTGAAAAACAATTAGCTGAACAAATATATAACGGTTTATGGTTCTCACCTTTAACAGAAAGTTTGAAACAATTTATTGATTCAACTCAAACTCAAGTTACAGGTACTGTTCGTGTTAAATTATTTAAAGGAAATGTTATCGTCAATGGACGTAAATCACCTTATAGTTTATATAATGAAGAACTTGCTACTTATACTAAAGAAGATGCATTTAACCAAGAAGCTGCAGTTGGCTTCATAGAAATCTTTGGTTTACCAACTAAAGTAAATGCATTATTAGAAACAGAGGGTGTTTTAAAATGATAAAAAAAGCTTGGGGAGGAAGATTCGAATCTAATCCCGAATCATGGGTAGATGCATTCAATGCATCTATCCATTTTGATAAAAATTTAATTGATCAAGATATTCAAGGAAGCATTGCACATGCTACGATGCTTGCTGAACAAAATATTATTAACCAACACGAGGCTGAGCAAATTATTCAAGGATTAAAAGAAATTCAACAAGATTATTACAACGATAACCTTGAACTATCAGAATCTCTAGAAGATATTCACCTCAATATTGAACATGCACTTATTCAGAAAATCGGTCAAGTTGGTGGTAAATTGCATACAGGCAGGAGCAGAAATGATCAAGTCGCTACAGATATGCACCTTTATGCAAAACAGCATGTTCATGAAATTATTGAATTAGTCGAATCTTTACAACAAGCTATTATAAAAATCGCTGACGAACATGTAGATACTATAATGCCTGGATATACTCATTTACAAAGAGCGCAACCTATTTCATTTGCACATCATGTTATGACGTATTTTTGGATGTTAGAAAGAGATAAATCTCGTTTTAACGATAGTATTAAACGTATAGATATGAGTCCACTAGGTGCAGCAGCTTTAAGTGGCACGACACATCCTATTGATAGACATCGTACTCAAGAGTTATTAGGCTTCGATAATCTATACGAAAACAGCTTAGATGCTGTAAGCGATAGAGATTACATCGTAGAAACACTACATAATATTTCTTTAACGATGGTACATTTATCAAGATTCTCAGAAGAAATTATATTTTGGTCTAGCAGTGAAGCAAATTTCGTTACACTATCAGATAGTTTCTCTACAGGATCATCTATTATGCCACAGAAGAAAAATCCAGATATGGCAGAACTAATTAGAGGTAAAGTTGGGCGAACAACTGGGCATTTAATGAGTATGTTAATGACTTTAAAAGGTTTACCACTAGCTTATAATAAAGATATGCAAGAAGATAAAGAAGGCTTATTTGATGCCGTTCACACTATAAAAGGTTCTCTTAGAATTTTCGAAGGTATGATTTCAACAATGACTGTTAACGAAGAAAGATTACATGAAACAGTACATCAAGATTTTTCTAATGCAACTGAGTTAGCAGATTATCTAGTAGAACAAAACATACCATTTAGAGAAGCACATGAAATAGTAGGTAAAATTGTATTATGGTGTATCCAAAATAATAAATATTTATTAGATGTACCATTGGAACACTACAAATCTTACAATGACAAAATAGATAATAACGTCTACGATTACTTAAAACCTGAAAACTGTTTGAATCGTAGAAAAAGTTATGGTTCTACAGGCCAAGAAGCAGTCTATCACCAAATTAAAATAGCTAAACAGCTTTTATAGATTTAAAGTAAGACTAAGACATAAGCTTAAATTAAATAAGCATATCACTCTACTGAATCTCTCAGTAATCACAGTGATATGCTTATTTTTTATAAAATCATTTATTATTAATACAGCATGGTAAAATAAATGAGTACTCAATTAATGCGGAATCATATATTCTTTGCTCTAACGGGCTTGTTTCTGGACTCTTGCACGTTAGAATTTGTAACGATCTTGTCTATTTTGTCTTGCACGTTAGAGCAGTTGATCGTCTATATTCAGGCTGAATTCATATTGAAATTGCTGAAATTAGCGCTCTAACGGGCTTGTTTACATACTCTTGCACGTTAGCCTCTTTCAAGCCTCCCTAATCCACTACATATAAAAAAGGCTGAGACACCAATAAATGTCTCAGCCTTTTTATTTACTAATAAATTGTGGGATAAAATATTATGCCCAACCTCTATATCTAGCAGCTTCTGCCGTACGTTTAATTCCTACAATATATGCAGCTAAACGCATATCAATTTTTCTATTTTCAGAGAGATTATAAATTGTATCAAATGCTTTAATTAGTTTTTCACGTAATTTTTCGTTTACTTCTTCTTCTGTCCAATAATAACCTTGGTTATTTTGTACCCATTCGAAGTAAGAAACTGTTACGCCACCAGCACTTGCTAAAACATCAGGAACAAGTAAGATTCCACGTTCACTTAAAATTTTAGTAGCTCCCATTGTAGTTGGACCGTTAGCCGCTTCTACAATAATGTCAGCTTTGATATCATGTGCATTTTCTTCAGTGATTTGATTAGCAATCGCTGCTGGTACTAAAATATCACAATCTATTTCAAACAATTCTTTATTTGTAATTGTATCTTCAAATAAGTTTGTTACTGTACCGAAACTGTCACGACGGTCTAATAAGTAATCAATATCTAACCCTTCAGGATCATGTAATGCACCGTATGCGTCAGAAATACCGACAATTTTAGCACCTTTATCGTATAAGAATTTAGCTAAGAAACTTCCAGCATTACCGAAACCTTGGATAACAAATCTTGAGTCTTCAATAGTCTTACCACGTTTTTTAGCAGCTTGTTCAATTGCGATAACCACTCCAAGAGCAGTAGAGCGATCGCGACCTTGTGAGCCTCCTAATACGATTGGTTTACCTGTAATGAAACCTGGTGAGTTGAATTCGTCCATTTGACTATATTCATCCATCATCCAAGCCATAATTTGTGAGTTTGTAAATACGTCTGGTGCTGGGATATCTTTTGTTGGTCCAACTATTTGTGAGATGGCACGAACATATCCACGTGATAATCTTTCAACTTCGTGAATACTCATTTGTCTTGGGTCACAAACAATTCCACCTTTACCCCCGCCGTAAGGTAAATCTACAATTCCACATTTCAAAGTCATCCACATAGATAAGGCAGTCACTTCTTCAACATCAACATCTGGGTGGAAACGAACCCCACCTTTTGTTGGTCCAACTGCATCATTATGTTGTGCACGATAACCAGTAAATGTCTTAACAGACCCGTCATCCATTTTAACTGGTATACGAACTGTTAATAATCTTAGTGGTTCCTTAATTAAATCATACATGCCTTCGTCAAAACCTAATTTGTTAAGGGCATCACTAACAATTTCTTGTGTCGATGTAACTAAATTTAAATTTTCGCTCATGATCCTCTTCGCCTCTTTTTTAAATACTTTTAATCTCTAAATAATTGTAACATAATTGGTTATTTTTAAAAGGTCTTAAACCGTTTTTTGTAAACGTTATCAGTTTTTTTATTTAAAAACAGATTTCACTTGATCAATAGCCCAATCTAAATCTTCTTTATCAATGATTAAAGGTGGTGCAAAACGAATAACAGTGTCATGTGTTTCTTTACATAGTATACCTAAATCTTTTAATTTTTCACAATATGGTCTTGCATCTTCAGTTAATTCAATACCGATAAATAGACCTTTACCTCTCACTTCTTTAATGGCAGGATGATTTATACTTTCTAACTCTGACTTAAAGTAATTTCCTAATTCTAGTGAACGTTCAGATAAATTTTCATCCACGATAACATCTAAGGCTGCATTCGAAACAGCACATGCTAATGGATTTCCTCCGAATGTAGAACCGTGAGAACCAGGGTTAAATACTTCTAATACTTCTTTATCACCAAGGATACATGAAATTGGGAATACACCGCCACCAAGGGCTTTTCCTAATATATATACATCAGGTTTAACGTTATCCCAATCTGTAGCGAATAATTTACCTGTTCTACCTAATCCTGCTTGGATTTCATCAGCTATGAATAATACATTATTTTCATCACAAACTTCTCTAATTTGTTTTAAGTATCCATCTTCTGGTACGTTAATACCCGCTTCGCCTTGTATAGGCTCAACTAAGATGGCTGCAGTATTAGGTGTAATTGCTGATTTGATTTGTTCGATATCACCAAAATCAACAAGTTTAAATCCACCTAGTAATGGACCGTAACCTCTTTGATATTCTTTTTCTGAAGATAATGATACTGCAGCCATAGTACGACCATGGAAGTTTCCATTCATCGCAATTATTTCTGCTTTATTATCTTCTACCCCTTTCACATCATAAGCCCAACGTCTTGCTGCTTTTATGGCTGTTTCAACAGCCTCAGCACCTGTGTTCATTGGTAACACCATTTCTTTACCTGCTAGTTTACATATCTTTTCATACCATGGACCTAATTGATCACTATGGAATGCGCGTGATGTAAGTGTTACTCTATCTGCTTGGTCTTTTAATGCTTGTATGATTTTAGGATGACGATGACCTTGGTTTACAGCAGAATATGCTGATAACATATCTAAATAACGATTTCCTTCTGGATCTTTCACCCATATACCTTCTGCTTCTGATATAACAATTGGTAACGGTAAATAGTTTGGAGCACCAAATGTATTCGTTTGTTCAATAATTTCTTGTGATTTTGTCATATTAAAACGCCTCCTATTAAAACAGTAGAGCAAAATCGCCCTACTGTCTTTATATTTTTTTCCATCATTATTATAACATTTCTGAAGTAGTACGTCCTTGTAAGTGAAGTACTAAGTAATCAGGACCACCTGCTTTAGAGTCTGTTCCAGACATTTTAAATCCTCCAAATGGCTGGTAGCCTACAATTGCGCCTGTACAACCTCTGTTAAAGTATAAGTTACCTACTAAAAATTGACGACGTGCTTGTTCTAATTTATCTCTGTTATTTGTAATAACGCCACCTGTTAATCCGTATTCAGTATCATTAGCAAACTCAATTGCTTCATCGTAATCTTTTGCTTTACTAAATCCGACAACCGGCCCAAAAATTTCTTCTTGCATCACTCTGTCATCATGTTTCAAGTCAGCTATTACGGTAGGATGTACAAAATGACCTTTTTCTTCATCAGTAGTTCCGCCAGCAACAATGCGACCTTCTTTTTTACCGATTTCTATGTACTTTTTAATTTTATTTAATGAATTCTCATCAATAACTGGTCCCATATAATTTTCATGATCTGTCGAATCGCCAACAGTTAATTTATTTGTGCGTTCCACTACTTTATCTAATAACTCATCATAAATATCTTCTACTGCTATTACACGAGAACAAGCTGAACATTTTTGTCCTGAGAATCCAAATGCAGATTGAACGATAGAATCTGCTGCTAAATCTAAATCTCCTTCAGAATCAACGATAATAGTGTCTTTTCCACCCATTTCAGCTATAACACGTTTTAAGTGTGTTTGTCCTTTTTGAACTTTTGCAGCTCTTTCATATATAGAAACACCTACATCTCTTGAGCCTGTAAATGAAATTAAACTTGTATCTTTATGATCGATCAAATAATCACCAATTTCACTTGATGAACCAGGGATGTAGTTCACTACACCTTTTGGTAATCCAGCTTCTTCAAGAACTTCCATAAATTTATATGCAATAACAGGTGTTTTTGAAGATGGCTTTAATAATACTGTGTTACCAGTAACTACTGGCGCTACAGTTGTACCAGCCATGATAGCAAATGCGAAGTTCCATGGTGAAATAACAACACTAACACCAATTGGTAAATAATTATATTTGTTATATTCGCCGGGACGGCTTTCGACTTTTTTGCCATCTTTTAGTTCTAGCATTTGACGAGCATAGTATTCCATAAAATCGATTGCTTCAGCTGTATCAGCATCGGCTTCTTTCCAAGGTTTACCACCTTCTTTAGAAAGTAATGCAGAGAATTCATGTTTACGACGTCTTGTAATCGCAGCTGCTCTAAAAAGTACATCTGCACGAACGCTTGGATCAGTTTCTCTCCATGTTTTGAAAGCTTCTTTAGCAGCTTCCATTGCTTTTTCAGCGTGCTCTTTACTCGCTTTAGAAACTAAACCTACAGTTTCTTCAATATTTGAAGGATTATAAGAACGTGTTTTATCATCAGTAAAAATTCTTTCTCCTCCAACAATAATTGGATATTCTTTACCTAAGTAAGTTTCAACAGTTTTAAGACCTTCTAAATAAGCAGCCTTATTCTCCTCTTTCGTAAAATCAGTAAATGGTTCATGTTTGTATGGAATCATTAAAGTAAACCTCCCTATATTTATACGGGGCAGAAAAAGAAACCCCTTACATTCCTATAATGACACATTTTAATAGATTACTTCAAGTTATTTTTTTACAAATATTAGGATAGGTTTTTAGATTAAACATAAATATACAAAAAGACGATTAAAAGTTCATTTAATCGTCTTCTAAATGCTTATTTGATTGGTTGATCCACTTAGGTAACCTTTCTTTTAAAGGTAGAAACCCATATTTTTCTGTCTCTCGTATTTCATCTAATACTGAACGCTTTTCTTTCTTACGTTCTTGTCGCTTGAAATACTCATTTTCTTTAAGAGATAAACTTAATTTACCATCATTTTCAACCTTGATTACTTTAGCTTTTACAATCTGTCCGACCGATAAAAACTGGTTAAGGTTGTGAACATAATCATTCATCACTTCAGAAATATGAATGAGACCTTCCACATGATCAGGGGTTTCAACAAAGGCACCGTAAGGTTGAATGCCAGTCACTTTAACTTTCACAAATTGACCGACTTTATAATGTTTTCTCACTTTTAGAAAACCCCTTGTACTTATTATTATTAACTCTTATATCATAGCATAGTTAAATTTAATAAACCATTAATTTGATATATAATTCTGAAAATAATAGATAAGTAAATTGACGCTTGTAATCTAATCAAATTTTATTATTATACATAAAATATTCATTAATTTTTTCACACAAAAAGACCTATGAACTATTTCAATTAAAATAATTCACAGATCTTCTTATTAATACTTAATCATATTACATTTCACAGCTACTTTGTAATGCAGTTGTTTTGATGGCTATTTGTTTGCACGAATCTTTATCTAATGTTGTGTTGAAAGAAAATGCATATATGTCTTGGTTTTTGGAGCGAGTTCAGTAACATTTTCTATTTCGTATATTGATTGCATGCATACAATCATAAACTTCACTATCTTCAAGTGATTGGTTTTCAAATTCCATTGGATTCCAATCTGAGAGAAGTTGATACAATGCAATATTCACTTTGTTATTTTTTACTTTTTTTCTCCTCTTGCTCTAAATGATTCATTACTTCTTTTTCAAATGACTTCATTTTTTCTTCGTCTTTTTTTGATTTTTTGCGAAACATCATAAATACGATGAAAGCTAAAACCATAAACAATAACAACGTAGCAACAGCAGGAATATATTCTAATTTGTTATCTGGAAAATAAAGAAATTCCATCATAATCCGACCACTCCCCTAGCAATTAGATTATAACAAAGTTTAAGTCGAATAAAACGTATGTTTTATGACAATTGAATGTCGATTTATTGAATAATATCTATTGATTCAATTACAACGTCTTCAACTGGCTTATCATTAGCGCCTACTTTAACATTTGCAATATCTTCTAATACATCTTCGCCTTTAACAATTTGCCCAAATACAGTATGTTTTTGGTCTAACCATGGTGTGCCACCTTTTTCTGCATATCTATCAATGATTTCTTCTGGCCAACCACCATCTTTAAGTTGTGACAACATATTTGCTGGGACTTCATTCATTTGTACTATGAAGAATTGTGATCCATTAGTATTCGGTCCTGCATTTGCCATTGATAAAGCACCATATAGATTGAATGCTTGTAAAGAAAACTCATCTTCAAAAGCACTTCCGAAGATGCTTTCTCCGCCCATTCCTGTACCTGTAGGGTCTCCACCTTGTACCATGAAGTCATTAATTACTCTATGGAAAGTAATACCATCATAATATTTTTTCTCAGCTAAACCAATAAAGTTCTCAACAGTTTTAGGTGCAAGTTCTGGGAATAATTTAAAAGTCATATTCCCTTTAGTTGTTTTCATTTCGACTACGCGTTCACCTTCAAGTATTTCATTTGTTAATTGAGGATAGTTTGTCATTTATAATTCTCCATTCATGTTAAAATAATTACAATAGTGATATCATAACATAATTTAATAGAAAGGGGACACATACATGTTATATCAATTCCCACACAAAACCGGAAAATATATTGTAGAAATTATTGAAGAAAAAGGAGATCAACTGCTCGTAAAAGTCGTTGCTGTTCTCAAACATCCTAGACAAGGAGATTTACACAATCCAAATGAAGTAGATAATGTATTTTTCCATGAAAGAAAAGCGCTTAGTCAATACGAAAAAAGATATACGACAGCTCAATTTTTAAAAGAATATCAAGCAGATGTTCCTTCTTACATTGAATCTCTTAAAAATTCTTTGTATGAATTAGAAGAAAAAATGAAAGAACGTAATAATGCTTATAGTGAACAAGCTTTAAAATGTATCGAACAATTAAAAAAAGATTATTCTCGACAATATAAAAGTGATTTTTAAACTTTTTATAAAAGAAATTTTTAAATATTTTTACGTGTTTCTTCATATTTAAAAATAACACAAAAATTCTGAAATATTGAAACGGTAGTGTTTTCAAGCTTTAAGATTATTGTGTATAATGATAACTAGGTATTTTCGAAGGGAGGTTATTTAATGAGTTTGATGCATATTATGATTTTATTACCTTTAATCTTTGCAATCGTTATACCCATAATATATCGATTTTACAAAGGCGTTCATCTAGGTTGGTTTGTTTTACCGATTCCCGTCATTATATTTATTTATTTCATGTCATACATAAATGTACCCGATTCGGACAAACCGTTTATTGTAATTTGGGATTTCATGCCCAGGATTGGAATGAACTTTGCCGTTCATCTAGATGGACTTAGTTTATTATTTGCATCACTTATTACTGGTATTGGAGCCCTTGTCGTACTCTACTCTATTACATATTTAAGTAAAAGTGAGTCTTTAGGGAATTTCTATTGTTACTTATTAATGTTTATGGGTGCAATGTTAGGCGTTGTTTTATCTGACAATTTACTCATGCTTTATTTATTCTGGGAACTTACTTCAATTTCAAGTTTCTTATTAATTGGTTATTGGAGAGATAAACAATCATCTATTTATGGCGCGCAAAAATCATTATTAATAACAGTATTTGGAGGATTAATGCTTTTAGGTGGGTTTATCTCACTTTATTTAGCAGGAAATTCGTGGAGTATTACTTCACTTATACAGAATGCTGACACGATACAATCGTCACCTTACTTCATTTTAGCTATGGTGCTTATTTTAATTGGAGCAATGACAAAATCAGCCCAATTTCCTTTCCACATCTGGTTACCAGATGCAATGGAAGCACCTACTCCTGTAAGTGCATACTTACACTCAGCTACAATGGTTAAGGCCGGCATTTATTTAGTTGCAAGAACAACACCAATATTTGCCATTAGTGGCGGATTTGTTTGGACTGTTACAGCAATAGGTTTAATCACACTATTTTGGGCATCATTTAATGCTGTAAAGCAGCAAGACTTAAAAGGCATACTTGCATTCTCTACTGTTTCACAGTTAGGTATGATTATGTCTATGCTAGGTATTGGTGCAGTTAGTTATCACTATTCTGGTGAATCAAGCCAATTATTTTTAGCGAGTATAATTGCTGCAGTCTTTCATCTTATTAATCATGCGACATTTAAAGGCGCATTATTTATGGTTACAGGTACGATTGATCATGAAGTTGGAACACGTGATATTAAAAAATTAGGTGGTTTAATGACCATTATGCCAATTTCATGCACATTTACGATTATTACAGCTTTAAGCATGGCTGGCGTGCCACCATTTAATGGCTTTTTATCTAAAGAACTATTTTTAACAGCAATGTTCGATGCACATAGCGCAGACGTATTTTCACTTTCAACTCTTGGTTATTTATTACCGATTGTTGCTATAGTAGGAAGTATTTTCACATTCGTTTACTCGTTCAAATATGTTCATGAAATTTTCTTTGGTGAATATAAACCCGAAGCTTTACCTAAAAAAGCTCATGAGGCACCAATTTTAATGCTTTTACCAACAGGTATATTGACATTACTAGTTGTTGTATTTGGTTTATTCCCAAACATTTTAAGCAATTCTATTATTGCACCAGCAGTAAGAGCAATTGCTCCATTTGCAAGTGAACCTGAAGTACAT
The DNA here is from genome assembly GCF_022386955.1 of Mammaliicoccus sp. A-M4. Classification (NCBI taxonomy): domain Bacteria; kingdom Bacillati; phylum Bacillota; class Bacilli; order Caryophanales; family Staphylococcaceae; genus Mammaliicoccus; species Mammaliicoccus sp. A-M4. The sequence goes on along the minus strand of NZ_JAJNHH010000005.1, from coordinate 75,202 downwards.
ATTTCATATTGGCATGGTATTACACCAGCGCTAATCGGAACGATTATTGTGTTTGTTGTAGGATTTTTACTATTTAAAAATGTTCAAAAATGGGTTGGTGTTTATGATATACAACCTGAATACTTAACGTTTAATTATTATTACGACAGAGGTATTCAGCTTAGTTCGTATATCTCAAACAAAATCACACAAAGTTATATGACAGGTTTTGTTAGATCTTATCTTATGTACATTTTTGCATTCTTTATTATTATCACGGCTCTAACACTATTTACACATCCTGTTAGTTTTGTATTTGATAATATAAGCAGTATTAGACCTTATGAACTTATTTTAATTGCTTTAATACTTATTAGTACTTTTTGTATCGTACTAGCAAAATCAAGATTATTCAGCATTATTATGCTTGCATCAGTAGGTTATTCTGTTGCATTATTCTTTGTATTTTTCGGAGCGCCAGATTTAGCGTTAACTCAATTATCGATTGAGACGATATCAACTGCTTTATTCTTATTATGTTTCTACCACTTACCTAAGATGAGTAGGCATGATGAGGATCGTAAATTTAAATTAGGTAATTTCATTATTTCAATTTGTGTAGGTATTGGGGTAATTATTCTTGGCTTAATTGCTTACGGTAATAGACACTTTGATTCTATTTCACAATATTATAAAGATAATGTATACGACCTTGCTGCAGGTAAAAATATGGTAAACGTTATTCTAGTTGACTTCCGTGGCTTTGATACATTATTTGAATCTGCAGTATTAGGTATTGCCGGTTTAGGTATATACACATTAATTAAATTAAGAGATAAAGGTAAAGATGGAGGTGAAGAACATGAAGAAACAATCGAATGATGTATTCTTTCAGTTTAACGCCATTATCATCTTTCTAATTCTTATGATGTATGCTGTTTCTATCTTCTTTGGTGGTCATTACACACCAGGTGGTGGATTCGTTGGTGGTTTATTACTATCTTCAGCAGTCATCATCATTGGTATCGCATTTGATACTAAAACATTAAAAAAGATGTTTCCGTTTGATTTTAAAATTATAACAGCTACTGGATTGTTTTTATGTGTTCTAACACCTATCCTAAGTTGGACATATGGTAAGACATTCTTCACACATGCGTTCGGTGAATTACATTTACCAATCTTTGGTGAAGTACATTGGCATACTGCTATGATTTTTGATTTAGGTGTCTTATTAGCTGTTGTCGGTACGGCGATAACAATCATATTATCGATTGGAGAGAATGAATAATGGAAATATTAATGATTTTCGTTGCAGGTATTATCATTTCTGTATCAGTATACCTAGTTCTCTCTAAGAGTTTAATTAGGATTATTATTGGTACTACCCTACTTTCCCACGGTGTGCATTTAATGCTATTAACTATGGGTGGATTAAAAAAAGGCGCATTACCTATTGAAGAATCAGGTATAAAAAGCTATGTAGACCCGCTTCCTCAAGCGCTAATTTTAACAGCAATTGTTATTTCATTTGCTGTTACTGCATTCTTCTTAGTTCTTGCCTTCAGAAGTTATAAAGAACTAGGAACTGATAATCTTGAAGAAATGAAGGAGGTACCGAAAGATGATAAGTAACATGATTATTGTACCTCTTGTCATTACTTTTTTAACTGCTGTAACATTGATTTTTGCTGGTCACAGACCATATTTAAAACGAAAAATCGTTTTAGTTGGATTTGTATTAGCGTTTCTAGTTAGTTTATATAATATCAACATGATTTATTTGTACGGGACACAAACATTAAACTTAGGTAGTTGGCCTGTCCCTTACAGCATTGTCATTTACGTTGATATGCTCAGCGCATTATTAGTAAGTGTCAGCTTATTAATAACACTAATTGTAATATTATATTCTCATCAGTCTATCGGATTGCATCGTGAAAAATATTTCTATTATTTCGGTATATCAATGATGGTAACAGGTGTTAATGGTGCCTTTATGACAGGCGACTTATTTAACCTGTTCGTATTCTTTGAAGTATTCTTAATGTCTTCCTACCTACTCTTAGTTATTGGAGGAACAAAGATTCAGTTACAAGAAAGTATTAAATACATACTTGTTAATGTGTTAACTTCTGCATTCTTTGTAACTGGAGTCGGTATGTTGTATTCCATAACTGGAACTTTAAATATGGGAGACTTGCATGTTAAATTAGCAGAACTATCGAACACAGATTTAAACATCGTTGTTATCACTTTTATAATGTTTTTATTTGTATTTGCTACAAAAGCAGGTATGTTCCCATTATACTTCTGGTTACCTGGAGCTTATTATGCTCCACCGATACCTATCATTGCTTTATTCGGAGCTTTATTAACAAAAGTAGGTGTATACGCAATTATGCGTACATTTAGCCTATTCTATTCAGCAAATAGTGAATTTATTACTAACACTTTAATTGTATTGTCCATACTTACAATTATTATGGGTTGTATTGGTGCAATTGCTTATTATGATGTTAAGAAAATTATTATTTATAATATTATGATTGCAATAGGTGTAATTTTAATTGGCGCAGCTATGATGGACAAAACAGGTATGATAGGAAGTATTTATTACTTACTTCACGATATGATCATTAAAGCTGCTTTATTCTTATTAATTGGTATTATTATAAAAATTACTGGAACACCTGATTTAAGAAAATTCGGCGGACTTATACAGAATTATCCGGTATTAGGTTGGTTCTATTTCGTTGCTGCACTTTCATTAGCAGGTATTCCACCATTAAGCGGATTTTATGGTAAATACATGATTGTCATGTCGACCTTTGATAATGGTTATTATATAAGTGGTATCGTCGTACTACTTTCTAGTTTATTTGTTTTATATTCAGTAGTTCGTATTTTCTTAATGGCATTTTGGGGAGAAGAAAAAGGTTATACGTATAATCCAAAATTACCAATGAAGAAATTAATGATATCAAGTATTGCTATCACAATAATCGCGATATTATTTGGTCTTGGTGCCGACATGTTATATCCTTTAATTGAAAAAGCTGCTTTACCATTCTACAATCCTGAAACATATGTAAATGCGTTAGGAGGCGATTATTAATGGCTATACAAGTACTCATTAATGTTCTATTAGCTGCACTTTGGATGATGCTTTCAGAAACATACACATTTGGCGCATTTATATTTGGATATTTGTTTGGTATTTTATTCGTTTTAGCTGCTTTACCATTACTACCGGGTAAACATTTATATTTAAGACCAGTTTGGAAAGCGATAGTTTTAGCCGGTATATTCATGAAAGAATTAGTATTAGCAAATATAGATGTCATTAAAATTGTCATCCAAAAAGAAATAAAAAATGAACCCGCATTCTTTGCGTATCCGACAGAATTAAAAAAAGATTGGGAAATCACATTACTTTCTCAACTAATAACATTAACGCCGGGTACAATCGTAGTTGCAATTTCAGATGATCAAAAAACACTATATATTCATTCAATAGATTTTTCTGATATTGATTCAGAAATTAGTACTATTAAAGATTCATTTGAAAAAGCAATCAAGGAGGTGAGCGTACGATGATAAATATATTCGTAATTATTGCAATCATCATCGTCGCACTTTCTATGATAGGCATACTTACCAGAGTCATAATCGGTCCTACTTTAGCTGACAGAGTTATTGCTCTTGATGCATTAGGTATTACTTTAATGGCTATGATTGCTTTATTTTCCGTAGTGATGAATACAAGATATTTATTCGTTATTCTGTTATTAATAGGTATTTTAGCATTCTTAGGTACTGCAGCATTTGCGAAATTTATGGACAAAGGAGAGATCATTGAAAATGATAGAGACGATAATTATTAGTATTTCAATTATTATGATGGTCGTAGGCGCTTGTTTCAGTTTCTTTGCTGCGTTAGGTATTCTAAGATTGCCAGATGTATTCTCTCGAGCACATGCATCAGGAAAAGCTTCTACTTTAGGTGTCATGTTAATATTAACCGGTGTACTCATTTACTTTATCGGTAAAGAAGGTCACTTTAATGTTCAACTGTTGTTAGGGATTATATTTATCTTTATTACTGGACCACTAGCCGGTCACTTAGTAACAAGAAGCGCATATTATATGGGCGTCAAACCAACAGAACGAACAGTTAGAGACGATTTAAAAGACGCAAAATAAATACTTTTCTTAAAATAAAACCTCACAACCTTTGAGTTAAATCTCAGGTTGTGAGGTTATTTATTTCTGATTTTGTCAAAGTGTATGATAATTATGTGAATTTGACTTTGCTAGACTCATTTCATGTGTTTATTACTTAATTAATTCAGCAAAATGGGTCTTATTGGATTTTCGACTTAATTAATCCAACTAAACAGGCTCTTATTGGATTTTCGACTTAATTAATCCAACTAAACACGTTCTTATTGGATTTTTGACTTAATTAATCCAACTAAATAGGCTCTTATTGGATTTTTGACTTAATTAATCCAACTAAATAGGCTCTTATTGGATTTTTGACTTAATTAATCCAACTAAATGCGCTTTATTGGATTTTCGGCGTAATTAATCCAACTAAATAGGCTCTTATTGGATTTTTGACTTAATTAATCCAACAAAATAGCTTCTACTTGGATTTTCAGCGTAATTAATCCAACAAAATAGCTTCTACTTGGATTTTCAGCTTAATTAATCCAACAACATTCAATAACGTTTTAATCCAATATAAGAAGAGAGTCCGATACAACTGTTAATGTGCCGGACTCTCTTTATTAATAATTTTTATTTCGTTGTTTCTTTCCAACTTTTATCGCTAAGCATATCACCTGGCCAAGTATATGACATTACGCCACCATCAATTGTTATATTTTCACCTGTAATAAATGAACTGTCATCAGAGGCTAGGAATTGTACGAGTTTAGCTACTTCTTCTGGTTTACCTAATCTACCTAAAGGTGTAACCCATTTTTGATTTTCTCTAAATTCTTCGCCTGCTTTATCTTCTTTATCACCTACTAAATTATCAACTAATGGTGTTTCTATCGTTCCAGGTGCTATAGAGTTTGCTCTAATATTTTCTCTACCATATTCAATCGCAATTGATTTTGTGAAGTTTACAATGCCACCTTTAGCAGCGTTGTAACCAGATCTATTTAAATCTGCAGCTAGTCCAGAGAACGAAGCTGTATTAATAATAGAACCGCCTTCTTCAAACATTAATGGCAACATGAACTTCGTAACAAGGAAAGTACCTCTTAAGTCCACATTCATTAAATCATCAAATACTTCTACAGGATATTCATGAATTCTTCCTGCTTTATGGTCAATCCCTGCATTATTAAATAAAATATGAACTTTACCATATTGTTCTTTGATTTCATCTATTGCTTTTCTTACTTCATCTTCTTTAGAAATATCAACTTTCATTGAAGTAGCTTTATATCCTTCATCATTAATTTGTTTTACTGATTTTTCTAATTCATCGGATATATCCATACAAATAACGTCAGCGCCTTCAGAAGCTAGTTGTTTAGCTGTAGCAAAACCTATACCAGTACTAGCTCCTGTAATAACTGCAATTTTATTTTCTAATCTTTTCATAATTTTAATAACACTCCTTTAAAAGATGAATGAAATACAATTACTTTGAATTCTACATATCATCCACAATATTTATATACCCGTTTTTTAAAATAATAAAAAGCCTGAGACATAATTAATGTCTCAGACTCGTTTTTGTTATATTGGCAGTAGTTAACTGAATTATAATTGAGCTTATACTAGACTTTTTCAATTATAGTCAACCTTGCCGAGGCAGAACTACGAAATCTTTTTTAAATAAGATTTCTGTCTTGCTCTCTTTATTTTCTAATTTTTTTAATAGCGATAGTCGCTCTAATGACTGAAATTAACTGATTATCTTCATCTGTAACTTTAACATCCCACACTTGTGTTGTCTTACCAATGTGTAATGCTGTTCCTATTGCAGTTACAGTACCGCTTTGTACAGATTTAATATGATTTGCATTAATCTCTAAACCAAGTGGTATTTCATCTTCTTTAGAAGAAGCATTTGCTCCCATAGAGGCTGCAGTTTCTGCTAAAGCGATTGTAGCTCCTCCATGTAAATATCCAAATGGTTGTTTAACGTTATCGGTAACTGGCATTGAAATAGCAATATATCCATGTTTAACATCTAATGTCTTCATTTGAAGATGATCTAATAAATTCATATTTTTATCCCCCATTCACCACTATAATACCATAGCAGCAATGAAACCAAATATGATTAAAGGAATATTATAAATTAAGAAGTTAGGTATACACGTATCTCTAATGTGGTCATGTTCCCCGTCTACATTTAATCCTGCAGTTGGTCCTAATGTTGAGTCACTCGCTGGACTACCTGAGTCACCTAATGCCCCTGCTGTACCTATGACAGCTATAAGCGCCATTGCACTTAATCCTATTTCTTCACCAAATGGTATAAATAAACTTGCAATGATAGGAATTGTCGCAAATGATGATCCTATTCCTAACGTTACAACTAAACCTATTAAGTACATCATAATGATACTAAACGCTTTGTTGTCTCCTGTAATAGTCGCTAAACTCTTAACAAGCGCACCAACTTCATGTGTCTCATTCATAACACCTGCAAATCCATTTGCTGATAAAATTACGACACCGATATAAGCCATAATTTGAATACCTTCTACTAATTTAGCATCTAAGTCTCTCCATTTATATAATCCAGAGAAGAAGAAGATTAAAATACCTGCTAACGCACCGAATATCATAGATTCTGTAAAAGTCTGCACTATAAAAGTAGCTAAAATGGCAATAACCGTAACCACTAGAGGGTATGTTTCTAATTTTCCAATTTCTTCGTCTTCTTCGACTTTAATTTTTTTATATTTTCTAGGTTTCCAATATATGATTATGGCTAAAATTAAACCAAATACATATCCCATACTTGGAATGAGCATTGCTTTCCAAATATCATTAAAAGCAATATCAATATTTGTTTTTTCAAATGAATCAAAAATGATGGACTGGAATATGTGACCATATCCGTATGGTAATAATATATACGGGAAACATAGTCCAAAGCCAATTACTGTAGCAATAAGTCTTCTGTCCATTTCTAATTCATTAAATAAACTGATTAATGGAGGTATAAGAATTGGAATAAATGCAATATGAACAGGAATAATATTCTGACTCAATATTGAGATAACAAGTAAACTTGCAACTAAAATGATTTTTATTTTTACTCTGCTATCTTTAGAATTTTCCTTTTTCACTGATTGTATGATTTTTCCGACGATATAATCTGTTATACCGCTATATGATATTAAAGCTGCAAATCCACCTAATAGCGCGTATGATAAAGCAACTTCAGCCCCATCAACAATAGACGTTCCAAAAGTAGCAATCACTTTGTCTAGAGACATACCACTTAATAATCCGCCTACTAAAGCACCAATAAATATACTTAATACTACATTTAATCTTAATAAACAAAGTATAATCATAATAATAACTGCTACTAACACTGCATTTATTTCCAAAAAAACCTCTCCTGTTCTTTAACTCTCTACCATGATAAAGTAAAATGATGAACTTATCATATCAGTTGATTGAAAACATGTCAATAACAGCTGCTTAATTCTAAATTTTCAGATAAATACTATAAAAAAATAACCCTGCTCGACAAATTAATAGAACAGGATTACTTTTTATAATTTATTTTATTTTATTTTATTTTTCAAAAAGTGAAGTACAGTAGGAATCATAGCACCAGTTGCACCTTTTGGTCCACGATAAGTATCTTTTTCTGTATCAGCAGAACCAGCAATATCAAAATGTAAATGAGGTACGTCTTCACTGAAATGCGTCACAAAAGCTGCTGCAAATAACGCTTTACCATGTTTATTTAAAACACAGTTTGTTAAATCAGCTACATCCGAAGATTGAATATCTTGCTTTTCTTCATCAGTAATTGGTAACTCAAAGCTCACTTCATTTGAATATTTAGAAGCTTCTTTAACTGCATCTAAATATTGGTCGGCATCACTAGAGAATATACCTGTTTTACCAAGTCCTAACGCAGCTACAACAGCACCCGTTAGCGTCGCAAAGTTCATAATTAATTCTGGTTTGAATTGTTTAGCATAAGTGACCCCGTCTGCTAGTACAAGTCTTCCTTCAGCATCGGTATTCGTAATTTCAACCGTTTCACCACTTAAGGATGTAAATACATCGTCTGGTTTCATAGCTTTATTAGATATCATATTTTCTGCTAATGGCAACACTGCTACAATATGAATTGGCAATTCTAAACGAGCTACAGCATTCACCATTGCAACTACATTACTAGCACCACTCATATCATATTTCATTGAAGGCATACCTGTTTTTGATTTAATTTGGTAACCGCCAGAATCATACGTTACCCCTTTACCAACTAATGCTATTGGAGCATCAGCTGAACCTTTATATTCTAACGTTACTAACCTCGGAGGATTAATAGATCCTTTACCAACTGCGTCTATTAGACCGAAACCTTCTTCATTAATAGCTTGTTCATCTTTAATAGAAACTTCTACGTTCGTATCTTCAAAGTTTACTTTAATTTGATTAGCAAAATATTCAGGCGTCAATATATTTGGAGGTGTTTGAGAGAAAGTACGTGCTAAATTAATGCTATCTCCTAGCACTTCTCCTTGTTTGAAACTCGTTAAAATATCATCATTCGTTTCTGTTATAAACGTGACTTTAGTTTCAATTGGAGCAGATTTATTAGATTTATAATTATCAAAATTAAATACTGATTGTTGAGACATCCACCCAAGATGATATAAGCGTGATTCATTCGTGACATTTTGAGAAACGAATGTGTTATCTAATAAATTAACTTGTTCAATTTTATTCAAGCTTAAATAACGACTTAATTGACCATAAATTTTTTGATAATCTTTCTCTTTGATTTCTTTTAAATTTCCTAAACCAACAGATATTAATTTAACAATTTGATTATCGATGATGACAGCAGAAGACGTAATTTCTCCTAATTCACTGCTTATAACTTGTTGTTTTTTCATATCATCTAATTGGTTATTTAATATGTTATTTACTTCATCAAAATTTTGCATTTGATTTAAATGACTCGGACAACCTATAACAATCGGATGATTATTTGTAGAATACTGTTTTTCAATTTGTAATTTCATATATATTTCCCCTTTTTTAAAACATTGAATAACCGCTTCTTCTTAAATTACGGATAACAAAACCAGCTACTATTGCGCCAACCCATCCAGAACCTAGCATTAAAATATCTGCAGTATGTATATGTGTTATTCCAGTTAATAACTTTGAAAATGCTGTAGAAGGATTAGTGAAATACATTGTTGTTGATATTTTATCAACGATAGCAAATATAACCAATGGATATAATATAACCATCAACCATGTTGTTTTTAGTAGCATGTTCAATATAAAAGCAATACCAAAGAATAATACGAAAAACAATGCCATTGATATAATGACTTGTGGTAAAGATATCATGGCTAACCTCCTTTAAAAAAAGAGACCCGCCTAATGCAGGTCTCTTACTTAATTATCTTGCAATTAAAATTTACCTTTTTTATAGGCTAAACCAAGTCCACCGATTTTGAAGATGGCACGAGTATCAATAACTTTTTTCATGAATGCTGCTTTTTTACCAGTGATTTCACGGCCCATAACAACACCAACACCATCACGGCTACCTAGAGAACAAACAGTACCTTTGTCATCGTAACTAAATGGTTCAGTTTTTTCACCATTGAAGATGTTTTTGATGTTTTCTGCTAAGTGTTCACCTTGTTGCATAGCAATTTGTGCTGTAGTTGGTAATGGACGTTTGTTGTCGCCTTCACCAACCATAACTGCTGAACAGTCACCAATAACGAAGATATCGTCATAGTTATCGATTGATAAGTCGTCTTTAACAACAATACGACCGCGTTTAACGCCATCAAATGATTCTTCCATTAGTTTGCTACCTCTAACACCTGCAGCCCATATAGCAGTGTTAGCTTCTAATGTTTCTTCTTTATCATTTACTTTTACTACGAAGCCTTTTTCGTTACAAGCAACGATTGGAGTTGAGATTTTGAATTCTACACCACGAGCTTCTAAGTATTGAACAACGTAATCAACTAATTCTTCTGAGAACATTGGTAACATTTTTGGTGCTGCTTCAACACAAGTGATTTTCACTTTAGATTGATCTACACCGTATTTTTTACACAACTCAGGAACACGCTCAGTTAATTCACCTAATAATTCAACACCAGTAAATCCTGCGCCACCTACAAGAATAGCTAAATCATTTTCATCTTTTTCTTTAGATGAAGCATAATTTGCAAATCTATCTTCTAAATGTTTCGCGATACGACGAGAAGTATTAATGTTTTCGATTTGAAGAGCATGTTCTTTCATACCTTCAATTCCGAATGTTTCACTTTCAAATCCTAACGCAACAACTAAAATGTCGTAATCAAATACACCATTTGATGTTTCAACATTTTTAGAATCTTTGTTAATTTTAGTTACTTCTGCTTTTACGAAGTTTACTTTGTTTCTATCAACTACTGAAGTTATTGGGTATAAAGCATCTTCATAATTTAACGTACCTGCTGAAGTTTCATGTAACCATGTAGCTTCATAGTGGTAGTCATTTTTGTTAATAAGTGTAAGCTCAACATCTTGGTTAGAAACTAATTTTTGTAATTTAGTTATAGTTTGTAAGCCTGCATATCCTGCCCCTAATACAAGAACTTTTTTGCGTTCAAATCCCATTATTTTCACCTATACTTTCTAAATATTGTTTGACACCTGAAGGGATGTCGTGTCACTTTGTGTTTTTTGTCACAAGCAATTCTAATACTCTTTACATACAAAGTATATTGTATATTTTTATCAATATAATTTCAAGTGTCACACACTATTAATATTAAGGGATTAACAATTCTCTGGTGTACCTGTTACAGTTTTAGTTTTGAATGAGCTTCCGCACCCGCATGAAGCAATTGCATTCGGGTTTTCAATAGAGAATCCGCCACCCATTAATGATGTTTTGAAATCAATTGTAGTGCCATTTAAAATTGGTGCATCTTCTTTGTCTACTAAGACTTTCACACCATAAAATTCTAATTCCATGTCATTTTCAGATGGTTCTTCTTCTGCTGACATTCCGTAAGATAAACCTGTGCAACCTCCACCTTTAACAGAAACTTTTAAGTAACCGTCTGGCATACCATTACTTTCCATCATATCCTTAACTTCATATGCTGCTGCTTCAGTTAAAATTACTGTTGACATAATTTATTCCTCCTTAAAAAATCCAATTTTCTTCTATATGACTATATATATTTTCTAGTAATTCTTCCGGTGTCTCGCCCTTGACCATATCGCCATTTACTAATGCATATAACCCTCTTGCACATGGTCCACAATTTTGTAGACAACCATATTCTAGTACGTCTACATCTGGATCATTGTCGAGCTTGTTAAACACTACATCAGCGCCTTTAGCCAAGTTTGATATACAAAATTCGACAATCGGGTTCAATGTATTCACCTACTCACTTTCGTTTCATTATCTATTTTAACATTCATTGTAGTTTATGCCAAAAACGATTATACTAAATGTATACTTATATATTATAAAATATATACATACAAATTTATAGAAATTTGATTTATGGACAAAGGAGAATAACGATGAAAAGCTTAGTATTATTAGGGGGCGGATACGGTAATATGCGTTTGATGAAGGAAATTATCCCTAACGCTTTACCTTCCGATTATTCAATTACGCTGATTGATCGTATGCCATTTCACGGTTTAAAAACTGAATTTTATACTTTAGCAGCAGGTACAAAACCAGACAAAGAAATTCGAGTAAATTTTCCAAATGACAAGAAAATCAATACCGTATATGGGGAAATTACAGATATTGATTTAGACAATCAAATTATTTCTGTAGGAGACACAAGAGTCGACTATGATGAACTTGTAATTGGTCTGGGTTGTGAAGATAAATATCACAATGTTCCTGGCGCAAAAGAATACACACACAGTATTCAAACTATCCAAAATGCACGAAAAACGTACCAAGCAATATTTGACTTACCAAGTGGTTCTACTGTTGGGGTTGTGGGAGCCGGTTTAAGCGGCATTGAATTAGCAAGTGAACTACGTGAGAGCAGAGAAGATATCAAAATTAAATTATTTGATAGAGGTGCAAGAATTCTCCCAGCATTTCCAGAAAAATTAAGTAAATTCGTAGAAAAATGGTTTGCTAAACATAATGTTGAAGTCATTCCTGAATCAAATATAACGAAAGTTGAGCCGGGTAAATTATACAATAACGATGATGCTCAAGACATAGATTTAGTAGTTTGGACTGCTGGTATTCAACCAGTAGAAATCGTTCGAAATTTACCGGTCGATACTAATGACGGCCGTAGAGTTATCGTCAATCAATATCATCAAATTCCGACATATCCAAATGTATATATTGTTGGTGATTGTGCAGCTTTACCACATGCACCGAGTGCATATTTAGCAGAAATACAAGCTGATCAAATTGCTGAAGTAATGAAACTAAAATGGGCAAATAAACCATTACCAGAAAAAATGCCAGAACTTAAACCACAAGGATTTGTGGGCTCATTAGGAGAAAAACAAGGCTTTGCCTACTTAATGGAACAGACTGTTACCGGTCGATTAGCAAGAGTTATTAAGTCTGGTGTTCTATGGTTATATAAATATCATAACGGATAAGAAAAGTAGCAGAATTCTGCTACTTTTTTATTTCTCATCCACGTGTTCATCTATGAATTTTGTAATAGGTTTGAGTTGAATATAACCATCTGCAACTAATTCATCATTGATTGTAACAAGCGGATAAAATAATTCATCTTCTTTTATTCTTTCAATGAATTGTTGATCATGATCGGTTAAATTTTCAGTTTGTTTCATAAAATCAATATACGTAAATTCGAAGTCTATATGATTATATTTTCTCCCTAGTATAGCTTGCAACCATTCATAAGTGTCTTTTGATGAGGGTGCGTTCACACAACTGGCACAAATAACATCTGCACCATATACGACAATACTTGCTTTGGACATTTATAAAATCCTCCTAGTTCCATAAATAGATTTTTTACGTTATTTCTATTATAATAGATTAATAAGATTAATGTATCTAATAACACTTGATGAGAGGAGTATTAATATATGACTACCGAACAACAAACAATGTTTGATCAAGTTAGTGATGTACTTGAGAAATTAAGACCATTCTTATTACGAGATGGTGGCGACTGTGAATTAGTAGACGTGGATGATGGTATTGTTAAATTACGCCTATTAGGAGCTTGTGGTACTTGCCCAAGTTCTACTATTACATTAAAGGCTGGCATAGAGCGTGCTTTATTAGAAGAAGTACCTGGTGTCGTTGAAGTCGAACAAGTATTCTAACTTAATCATAAAATAATGAACCTAAATATATAAGACATCTATAGAGAGTCAAGGATTTATCCATTAGAATATCTAATGGATAAATCCTTTTTTAATTTCAAGCTTTCAAAATATTTTTTAAATAAAAAAACAGTAGAAATTCAATATTTATAATGAATTTCTACTGTTTTTGTAGTGATAATTATTTCTGTCATAATTATTAATTGTATTTTCTACTCACATTTTCGTTGTATTCTCCGTTTATATGATTCAACATTTGCTCATTAATATAAACCCAACCTTTCCATCCAATATGGACTGCATCAGTGATTACATAAGGTTCATATTCTTTGTCAGTTAAATCATAAACTTTCATATTATTCGAAGTGATTGTATGATTTATTTTTTGATATACCGCTTCTCTCTTCATTTTATCAACGTGTATATGATCATACCATTTACCGTTAGCAGGTATAACAATAAATAACGGATCTGCTTTTGCTTCTTTCAATGTATCTATTAACAACTGTAAATCATCAAATTCTACTGAGTTTTTATTAAATTCATAACTTCGATTAAAACGTTTCCTTTGTTGTTTTAATAAACTCCAATATTGATCGTTCATACCAAATTTATTAGAGGTTGAATTTTGCTCACCATATTGAGAAGCATATAATTTCATTGTTTCCCAATCCATTTTTTGAAAATGTTTATTGTGCGAGTGCTGTAAAGGTGATTTTTCTTTACCAAAAAGAGATTTCAATGCATCATGCTTTTCATGAATACTGTATTCAAAATTATTCATGAAAGTGCCTTCTTTATATTGATGATTTTTCGATTTAATAATAGATTTTAAATAAGGATCAGATTTTAATTGTTTAAATTCTATCAATCGTTTAGCAAATCTATTCTTTATTTCAGGACTTAATGTTTCACTAACAAATAAATGATCTGCTTGTAATGGAGAGAATCTCGCACTAAAATTATCGTTAGTTAAACCATAATTCGTAAACCATTGAGGTGAAATAATAATCGCTAATTTTTTCCCTTTTAGGTTATGAGATTGGCTCCCAATATTTACAGCATGAATCAAGTCAGTAGACCCGCCTGTACCAATTAAATAAGGTTTGAGTTTAGCATTTTTATCATTCAGTATGTACGCAGGATGAAATATATCTTGTTTCTCTAATTCACTAGAACCAAAAATGGGATAGTATTTTCTACTTTGTAACATTTCAGTTTGCGAGTGTACACCTTTTAATATTGAATCATTTAATGAGGTAGCTTCTTTATTGATATTTTCACTTTTTGAAAACGCAGAAAACCATTCTACTGGCATTAATAGAAATAGACCAAACAGTATACCACTAAAAATTAATGGTAATATTAGCTTTATTTTCATTGTAATTCCTTAAGCACTTCTATGATTTTATTTGGTGTTGCCCACTCATCTCTATCAAAATCAGTAATTGTAACGTCAATCCCTAAATTATTTTGAATTTCTATTAATAATCCAACTGTAGCGAATGAATCTATTATACCTTCGTCGAATATTGCAATATCTGGATTTTCTTTAACAATATCATTTTCTGCAACTTCTGCTAATATATCTAAAACTTTTTCTTCAAAACTCATAATTTAACTCCCTTTTTTTAATGTATTAACTTTCCTGAGAATAATAAAAATCCAAATGCAACACTATGGAATGTAATTAGTATCGCTATAAAATTGGTTACTTTATTATTAAATTTAGGTGGATGTTTTTTTCGCCATTGTTCGTAATAGCCATAACCTATGAACAACATTGCGTGATATAAACCATATAGTATGTAATTTATTTCAATTCCATGCCACACACCCATAATTGCAAAGTTTAATAAAAATCCTAAATTAGAAATAAGCAATTTATCTTTAATTAGTTTCTTTTTTGAAACAAAGAATACAAATCTCATATAAACGCAATCTCTAAACCAGAATGACAAACTCATGTGCCATCTATTCCAAAAATCTTTAATATTCTTAGATTGAAAAGGTTTATTAAAGTTGACAGGTGTTTGAATACCGAACATATAGCTAAATGCGATAGCGAATAAGCTATAACCAGCAAAATCAAAGAATAAATAAAAACTATAACCATACATATAAAATAAGTAATTTAAAAACGTATGATCTGTCTCAATTGGTATCGTTTTTAAGACTAATTCATTTATATAAAATGCGATAATATATTTATATAAAAATCCCATAAATACCAAATGGATAGCTTTGATTAACTGATTATAGTATTCCTCACCTGATGGAATTTTATTTTCATCTTTAATAAATCTTTTGTATCTATCAATCGGTCCTGATGAAATAGTTGGAAAGAAAGTGATAAAATCTATTAATTTTAATACTTCTATTGATTTAATTCTTTTATCGCGTATTTCCATTATTAATTGGACTGTCTTAAATGTGATATAAGAAATCCCTAAGAAACCTATAAATTCTATCACTTTATTTCCATGTATCGTTATTTGATATTCACCTAGCCAACTACTTTGAAGTACTTTAACGAGTATTAAAGGTAATATTGATAGAAATACCATAAAAGCAAACATCTTAAATTCGTTTACTTTTTTAGTGATATTAATGTAACTTTTTATTAACAGCACTTGATAAATAACATATAAAGTAAAGAAAATAAGTTGATAGCTCAAATACTTATTATCAAATATATTCTTATTATCGTCTGAGAAAATAAGAACGAGCATAACAATTGTGATGAACCTATTATATATAAGACTTCTTTTACCAATTAACCCTAGTATTATGACTGGTAACATCAACAATAAAGTAATAAAGAAATAAGTAAAATCGCCATATGGAATCATGATTCTAACTCCTCTAATACTTTATTTCGATTTAATTTACCATTTGGTGTTAACGGTAAATGATCGGTAAATTTAAACTTTCTAGGAATCATATACTCTGGTAAATGTTGTTTAAGTTCTTGTTTCATCTTGTGTATTAATTCCATATCACTTTCAAGACTTTTTTCTAATAAAACAACCGTCGCATATAAATACTGAACTTTCTCACCTTTTTTAATTGGTGATACAACAGCTTGCTTAACTTGTGGCAAACGTTCTAAAATTAATTCTATTTCTTCTAATTCCATGCGATATCCATTAATCTTTATTTGAAAATCTATTCTACCTTGTATGAACCAATAACCTTTTTTATACTCTGCTTTATCTCCTGTGTAATAATGTCTTGTATCGCTTTCAATTCTAAAAGCTTTTTCATTTTTTTCCTTATCTTTTAAATAACCTTTACTAACACTTCTACCACTAATAATGAGCTCTCCATTATCAGCTAATTTAAGCTCTGATTGTTCCCTTACTTTCCCAACTGGTAAAGGGTTAAATGAATCAAGTATATCTTGAGTTATTTGTATACTCGTCACTGCGACTGTAGCTTCTGTTGGACCATATGTATTGTAAACAGTTGCTTCTTTATATTTCTCTATAAGTTTTTGAGCAGTTTTGTGACTGAATATCTCACCACAGAAGAAAAATTGTTTTAAGTTAGGATACGTATTATCGTCAAACCCTGGTAACAATAAGCACATTTCAACAAAAGATGGCGTAGAGACCCAACTCTCAATATGTCTATCATTTAACATTTCATAAAGTTCTCTTGGTTTCTCAATCATTTGTTTATCAACAAGCTCTAGAGTACCACCTGACATTAAGCATGGATAAATTGCCATTACAGATAAATCGAATGAAAATGGTGCTTGGTTCAGCCATTTCTTACCTTCGCCTAATTGATTGAGTTTTAGCATCCATTCAGTAAAATCTAATAAACTATCATATGTAATCTGAACGCCTTTAGGTAGCCCCGTGGACCCCGAAGTAAAAATCGTATAAACAATATCTGTCATCTTCAATTGTTTAGTACCTTCGAGGTTAATAGATGCCTCTTTACATTCATTTACAGTTATTTGTTTAATATTCTTTTTATCTAATAAAATTTCAGTAGTATTGAATACATACTTTGGTTCAACTTTATCTATAATGTGTTCTATTCGTTCTTTAGGTATGGAAGTATCAATTGGAACGTAACCTATACCCGCTTTAATACTTGCTATCATACCTACAATCATAAATGGTGACATATGACCATAAATTACAAGAGGCTGAGATGTATCTTTTAACAAAGTTGCTAATTTACTTGAATAAATATCTAAATCTTTATATGTCATCTTATTATTTCTATAGCAAATCGCTTCATTATCACCATGATTATCGCTCATGTATGATAACTGTTCTATGACGTCTCTCATAAACATACTCCTTTACTAAAACTCATTGTAAATGAAATTATTGCTCGCACTTCCACCAGCATAAATCCAAAATAAAATAAGCATGATTAGGAAATAGAAAATGGTTAAACTAAATAGTTTAAAATTCTCAGAGTTAATAAATTCTCTAATTTTTTCCATTGATAATCTCCTTTTGTTTTTATTCTATTTTTATATTATATGTATAATTAAGATTTTTATCAATCAAAATATGTAAAAAACTTGAATTAAAAGGAAGTTTATTGAATATGATTACATCGTTTTTAAAGGTTTAAATAGCTTTAAAGCGCTAAATATAAAGGAACTTATATTATTAAAATTTTCCAATTGTTATAACATAAAAGCAGAGGATATTCTTATTGATTTAAGAATATCCTCTGCTTTTATTTAAACTATTTATTAACCGGTGTAATTGGTGAATCTCCATTTATAATTTTTTCTGCGTTATCAACGCAAAGTTGAACCATATTATTTCTCGTTTCAATTGAACTACTACCTATGTGTGGGACAACAATAATTTCATCCATATTTAAAAATGGGTGGTCATTTGCTATTGGCTCGTTTTCAACGACGTCTAATGCTGCTCCACGAATTTCATTTTGTTTAATAGCTTCAATTAAATCCGATTCGATGACATGTCCACCTCTACCAATATTTACAAAGATAGCTGATGATTTCATCTTACTGAAAGTTTCTTTATTGAATTTACCCTTTGTTTCCTCTGTTAAAGGTGCTGTACATACAACGAAGTCGCTTTCTGTCAATAAATCATCCATTGATTTATATGTTACACCTAATTCTTGTTCGGCTTTTTCTTTTCTGGAACGATTATGATAAAGAACATTACAGTTAAAATCTTTTAACCTTCTAGCAAATGCTTCACCTATTGATCCCATTCCATATACCCCAACTGTAGAACCATGAATATCCTGACCAGCTAACAAGTAAGGTCCCCAACTTTGCCATTTTCCATCTTTTACGTATTCTACCGCTTCAACAATTCTTCTGGCAGCTGTTAACATTAGTGTGAATCCTAATTCAGCCGTTGTTTCAGTTAACACATCAGGTGTGTTCGTAACAATTACACCTTTACTTTTAGCTAGTTCAAGGTCGATGTTATCATAGCCAACTGCTAAATTTACAACACCTTTAACATTCGTAGCAGAATCGAAAAATGATTGATCGATTTTTTCACTAAGAGTGGTAATGACAACTGTAGCCTCTTTAGAACGTTTTAAAAATTCTTCTCGGGGCATTGGTTCTAACTCACTATCCCAAACATCTACTTCAGCAAATTGCTTCATTTGATCTATGAACTCTTGAGGTAATAATCTTGCAACTAATATTTTATCTCTCATTCTTCTCATCTCCTAAACAATTTATTCAATAATTTCTAGTAAGTTTTTAATACTATAAGTAGGCAACACTTCTTTTCTCTGAATTTCTTCAAATGTTGTAACACCCGTATGAACATGTAATGTATCTATACCACTATTAATACCAGCTAAAATATCAGTATCATAAAGATCACCTATCATGATACATTCTTCTTTAGCATGACCAATTTTTTCTAATGCTTGTTCCATAATAATAGTTTCTGGTTTTCCTATAAATATAGGTGTTTGGCCAGTTGATACACTCACTACGCTCGTTAAAGAACCGTTACCTGGAAGAAAACCTCTTTCTTTCGGAATAGAAACATCTTTATTTGTTGAAATAAATTTAGCACCATTACGAACTGCAAGACAAGCTACAGTTAACTTCTCGTATGTAATTTCTTCATCTAATCCCATTACAACATAATCAACATGCTCATCATCTTTAACAATTAATCCGGCATCATTTAGTGACTTTCTAAGTCCAGTGCCACCTACCATGTATACAGTTGCACCAGGAGATTCTTCACTAATATATCCAGCTGTCGCCATAGCTGTAGTAATCACATGCTCACTAGAAGTATGAAAACCTATTTCATTTAATTTTTCCGCTACTTCTTCAGGTGTCTTTGAAGAATTATTCGTAACAAATAAGTAGTCTTTATCTTCTTTATTCAAATAATCTATAAATTCAATGGCACCTTCAATAACTTGTGAACCTTTATACATCGTGCCATCTAAATCTATTAAATAACCTTTATAATCTTTCATTCTTATCTCCTTCTCCAAATGCAGTTACGGCTACATTTTCATTCTCTAAAAAGTGTTTCGTATCAACAATAGACTGCTTATAAAAAGGCACTGCTTTTTCAAAACCTTTTCTTAATTCAGCGTGGTTAATTGATTCATAATTACGTGTTAATTCTTTTCTAAAATCAATTGAGTTTCTGATTTCTTCTGCAGTTGTAGGTTGGAATACTTTTTCTAATTCCATAATATCAATGACATCTTTGTAATTACCCGGATCTCTTAAAATAAATGCATCGATAATTAAATTACCTATATCTACCACAGATTCAATCATCATGTGAGCGATTCTTTCTAAAGCATATTTTGAATTTTTTTCTGTTTCAAAATCTTGTGTAAGTTGTTCTAAATATTCTAATTTAAGATTAAGTGTTTTAATATCTACAAAATACATGTAGATCCCTCCTATTCATCTATTATGATATCATAATTTTGAATTGTAAGGCATTGCTCTGTATACTAATAAGATAAACGAAGCTTTAAAATAAAGGAGCCATAACAATGATAGAAATGTTTTTATATGACGACCAAAGCGAAGCAAAAATTCAGTTCGTAGGTTTTGTAGGCGAACATAGCCGATATGATTTAACTTTAATTTATACAGATCGTCATTTCGGTAAGACAATCGTATTAAACACACAAAATAATACTTTTGGCATAATTGGTAAAGACGATTTAGAAGAAGAAGGTTATATCAGTCATGTTCTAGGTTTATCAGAAGAAGAAGGCGAAGAAGTAACAGAATATTTACATGAAGTAATTGATATATAATTAAAAAAGTTTTTGATAAAGATTAAAATAATAAACAAAATTAGCTTTATCTATTAAAAAACCATAAAAATAAGAGGGCGGGACATAAAGTTGTCTCACCCTCTTATTAGATTTTCTATCACATTAATCCAACTACACATACTTTTATTGGATTTTCTATCACATTAATCCAACTAACAACACTTTTATTGGATTTTCTATCACATTAATCCAACTAAACGCCTCTTATTGGATTTTCTATCACATTAATCCAATTACACACCTTCTTATTGGATTTTCCATTATGACATTAATCCAATTACACACCTTCTTATTGGATTTTCCATCACGTTAATCCAACTACACGCCTCTTATTGGATTTTCTATCACATTAATCCAACTAAACATACTTTTATTGGATTTTCTATCACGTTAATCCAACTAAACATACTTTTATTGGATTTTCTATGACATTAATCCAATTACACACCTTCTTATTGGATTTTCCATCACGTTAATCCAACTACACGCCTCTTATTAGATTTTCTATCACATTAATCCAACTACAATAAAAAAAATATTACTGTCCTTATATATAACGAAACAAGCTGGGACATAAATAAATGTCTCAGCTTGTTATTTTTTATAAATAATCTTTCAAAGTATTTTTGCTAATAATTGTTTCTTCAACAATTTCTATTTGCTCTTCGTTCTCTACTTCTACTTTGATTTCTTCTATTTCAGTTTCTTCTGTTTCTATTTGGTGTGCTTTGTTTTCGGATTTACTATTTTGTTGTATTGTTGGTTCAATTTTCACATTATCCAATTTACTTTCTTCATCAACAAATTCAGCATCTTCTGCTGTTAACTTTGTAATTTCTCCTTTAGACAATCGTCTTAAGACAAAATATTTACAGCCAAAGTTACAGTATTCAAGTAAATAATCTTGTATAGATGAAAATCGTTTATTGGCATCACTTTTCTTATTAGAATCATAATAAAAGCCTTTTAAGCGTAATTGCTCGTATCCATAATCACCGACTATAAAATCATATTTATCTAAGATTTCAGAATAACGCGCTGCAAATCTTTCTTCATCGAATGATTTTTGGTCATCTTTTATTACTTCAAAATAGTCTTGTCCTATTTTAGTTAACATTAAATCACCTTATTAGTTATTAAGTGCTTGTTCACCTAGTATATGCTTTCTTTTAGCTGCTTCATTAACTTGCTCATCAGCATGATAAGAACTACGCACCATTGGGCCTGCTTGACAATGTTTAAATCCTTTTTCCATTGCTACTTTTCTAAGTTTACCAAATTCTAAAGGTGTATAATATTTTTGAACTTTTAAATGTTTACGAGATGGTTGTAAATATTGTCCAATCGTCATAATATCTACATCATTTGCACGTAAATCATCCATAGTTTCATATATTTCTTCGACAGTTTCACCTAAACCAACCATTAAGCTTGATTTAGTAGGAATATCTGGATACATTTCTTTAGAACGTCTTAAAAATTCTAACGTACGATCATATTTAGCACGCGCTCTAACTCTTGGAGTTAAACGTCTTACTGTTTCAATATTATGGTTTAAAATATCTGGTTGAGCAGCCATTAGCGTTTCAAGTGCTTCATAGCTACCTCCCATATCTGATGGTAAAATTTCAATAGTAGTATAAGGATTTAATTCTCTTACTTTACGAACTGTTTCTGCATAAACATTTGAACCTGCATCTTTTAAGTCATCTCTAGCAACTGCTGTAATAACAACATGCTTTAAATTCATCAATTGAACAGATTCTGCTACACGTTGTGGTTCTTCTAAATCAAGTTCATTCGGTAGACCAGTTTTAACAGCACAAAAACGACAAGCTCTTGTACACACTGCTCCTAAAATCATAAATGTAGCGGTACGTCTTTCACCCCAACATTCATGAATGTTTGGACATTTTGCTTCTTCACAAACAGTATGAAGATTCTTTTCTCGCATCATTTTTTTCAAGCCAGTGTAGTTTTTGTTAGTGTTTAACTTAATCTTTAGCCAATCCGGTTTACGTAATATTTCTTCATTTTTAGTAGCCATATACGTGAACACCCTTCTATTAGTATTTTCATCTTCGTACATTATACCGAAAATAGTTACAAATGAAAATCCCATTTACATTTACTTTTCAATTTGTAATAATTTTTGTTCAAAAATATTTCTTAAGAACTCTGGCATAATATAATTTATTTCCATATCTTTCAGTATAGGGAAATATCTTCCGAATGTATACATATCGATTGTGCCCAATTTATAATATTGATTATCTTGAACTTCTTCGCCTTTTACAAAACATTGTCCTGTCGACTCAATGTAGCCGATATTTTTAAATACATATCCTCCAAATATATCTCCTCTAAATCCAAACCCAATTGCCACTTCATCAATATAAGATTGTTCCATCGCTTTATATATGATTTGTTTGAGTTCAGTCCCTTTGAGATCAATCGTAGCTGTATTAATAGGATGAGGTAACATTTGATGAATATCAAATTCTGTTAATTCATTACCAGACTTCTCTTTCACTATAAGGCCTGCATTTATAATCGCACAGTCTGCTTCAGTAAATTCTAACACACTTTCACAAAGCAAATCTGTTGTATAACTTGCACTATTTAACCTTCTTGGCAAAGAAAAACTTCTATTTAAAACTGGTCTGTTGAGCAAGGTTCTGCCCTTTTCTTCATAATCATTATTAACGTGTTCTAATTCATCACTATTTAATATATGCGCTTCTTTTTTTATAATTCTTTTATTTTTTATTTCTAAATCTACTTGACCTACATAATGTCCGTACTTTCCAGCGGCAGCCATCAACACGCCATTCTTCATTTCACCATTTTCAAAATAGTGATGTGTATGCGCTCCAAAAATAATATCAATTTCAGGACATTCTTCACATAATTGCTCATCAAAGAATATGCCAACATGACTAAGAACCAATAATACATCATAATCCCCTTCAACTTGAGCTATTTCATTTTTTAAAGCAAGTAATGGCGTCGTGACTTTCCAGCCTAGAGTTTCATAAAAATGATTAAAAGGAGCAGTCAAACCTATCATGCAGATTTTTAATCCGTTCACTTCTTTAATAATATGTGAAGTGATGTTACGTGGTAATTCACCTTCAAAATCAAATAAATTACAGCATGTTATATCAAATTTTGCATCATCGTATAATCGATTTAATGCATCATGAGAAATAGTCATACCCTCATTATTACCGATAGTCGCAACATCAACCCCGCTATCGTTTAATATTTTTACGTTTTCTGTACCTTGTGAAGCTTCAGTTAATGGATGAAATAAATCTATATGATCACCAATATCAATGTATATCGTGTCATGATTAATGTTTTTTCTTTGTGTTTTAATGTACTTAGATATTTTAGCGTATGTATCTAAATGGCTATGAATATCGTTCGTATGGAATATCGTGAGTTTCACAAGTTCAACTCCTTAAAGAATACTTTTTACAATCAAATATATACCTAAAATTAACATCGTAAATCTCAAAATTAAAACAACTGTATCTGATTTAATTTTACTATTAATTCTCACGCCTATTTTGGCCCCAAAATAACTAGAAATAATCAATACAATCGCGTGGACCCATAATACGTTTCCTTGAACAACGTGACTGACTGAACTAGAAAAACTTGAGAAGAATATCATCATCATACTTGTTCCTACAGCTACATGTGGTGGGAACTTAAATATAATAATCATAAGTGGCGTCATTAAAGCACCACCACCTATTCCAAATAAACCCGTTGTTATACCTACAATAAATGAAGAAATAATTGCTACAACTGGTGGAATACCATATCGATGTTCTTCTCCATAGCGATCTGTAAATGATTTCATATATTTCTCTTGTTGAAAATATTTAATAGGTTTAACGCTATTTCTAATCATTAAAATGATAGAAATAATAATAAGAAATATACCGAAATATAAATTAAATGAATCTAACGTTAAATATCTACTTATATATGCACCAATTAGCGCACCAGGAATAATACCTATTAAAAATATTAAACCATTTTTAACATCTACTTGCTTTGTTTTTAAATAACCTAATGTAGCTGTTAATCCTGTAGTAATCAGAATTACTGAAGAAGTACCAATTGCTCTTTGAGGTGTCATTCCAGATAAAAGTTGATGGTCTATACCAAAATAAACAAGTGAAGGTACTATAATAATACCCCCACCGATGCCTACTAGCGCACCGATAATTGCTGATAAAGCACCGATTAATATTAATACAATATATGCCACATCGTCACCTCTAAAATAGTTTTAGTTGTTTAGGAGCTAAACCTTCATATTTAATATCTAATAAATCTTGGTAAGTTTTAGCATTTTGTGCAGCATGACCACCTGAATTATTATTAAATACTACGTATACGTCTTTCGCTTTATGATTCAAAATTTTGACTTTATCACTTAATTCTTTCAATTCCGCTTCATTATAATTATATAAATAACGAACATCTCGCCATTCTTGATCAGTCATATCTTTTTTAGTCCAACCGTTAACATTACGCCCATGATAACGCACAAAAGCAATATCATGAGTAACTCGGTTCACCATAGGTATTGAACCTTCTCCACTTTGAGGCTCATCACATACACTATGGATAAAATTCATATCTGTTAAAAATTCCAAAGTGTATTCTTTTACATCATTTTGAAACCAAGTTCTGTTTCTAAATTCTATACATACATCAAATTCTTTTAATTGTTCACGAACATACCTTAAATAATTAATATTTTGTGTTTGTAAATCAAACCAAGGCGGAAACTGAACAAGAATCATCGCTAATTTACCCGAAGCTTTCAAAGGCCTCATAGAATCTTTAAATAAATTAAATAATTCTTTCTTGTCTTCAGCAAATTCTTTCGCATCAGCATGACCTGTCAAAGCTTGGTGAATTTTAACAACAAATCTAAAATTCTTTGGCGTTTCACGAATCCACTTCTCAATATTTCTTTGCGGTTGAATTGCATAATAAGTCGCATCCAACTCCACAATAGGAAAATGAGAAGCATAAGCTTTTAATTTATCTTTTTTATTAGAAAGATCTGTGTATAAACTATCATGATCTCCCCAACCCGTTAGCCCAATTTTTATCATATTTTATCACCATATTCATCATACCATATAGCGTATTTATAGTTCAGTCTGTATGATTAAAACGATATAAAAAAAGACTAAGACATTTTTCTTATGTCTTAGTCTTATAAAATATTAGTTTCAATTACAAATTATAATTTTTTTATGTAATCATCAATATTATTAATATTGATTTATCTTCTTATCATATTCATTTTCAGAAATGTATTCTATATGATAAACCCATTTCCCTTTATGTCTAATTTTTACATATTTTTGAGAAGGATCATATCCGGTAAAAGTTAATAAATAACTATTTCCACGTCCCTTTTCATCATAAGACTGAATATCTTCATATCTTTGCGCGTCTACTAAAGCCTGACCTCTTAATTCCTCAATATTTTCATGATTAGGTACTTTTGCATAGCTCAACTGTTCTTTGACGAATGGGTTTAATCTATCCAATTTATCATTCGTATACATAGCGAAATACACAGCAATACATGAAAATAATAAAACTAGAAGAACAACAACAAATTTTCTTTTTACCACTGACTTCACCTCGTCTCAAATTCTTTAAGCATTATCTCATTTTCTTTTTAATCTATATTAAAAAGAATATAATAAATTCATAATATTCTGTCAATAAGGTTTTATACATTTATTTCCATAGAAAACCCCCGCCATCTTCTTGTTGATGGTGGGGGTTTGTGTTATATTTTACTTAGTCAAGATACCTTGCATAAACTTATTAAATGATGGCCGTCATTGGGTAATGTTTATGTTTAAGGTATTTTTTCTTTTTTATTCCCCATATTTATACCTCCTATTTCAATTTTAATACTTGTCCGATTTGTATCACATCTGATGTTAATCCGTTTAATTTCTTTAATGTTGCTACTGTAACACCTGTTTTTTGACTAATTCCCCACAGTGTATCTCCGGCAACAACTGTATACGTTGATGGTTTACTTCCAATCGCTGCTCCATGAATGGCTTCTGCTAATGATTTTGTATATGCGTTTAGGTTGTTCTTAATAGCATTCATATCTTTAGTCGAAGTAATGAACCCTAATTCTACAAGTCTATAGTTGATATATTCTGCTTTTGCAACGTTACAATTTAATAGGTCACTTCTCTCTGTAATACCTCGAATTGTACCAACATGCTTTTTAACGGCTGCTTGTAATGCTTTGTCGATATTATCTGGCGCTAATCCACTCGGTATAATAACATGCCCTCCTGTTGCGGATGCCGACGCTGAATCTAAATGAAACTCTACTACGATTTCATATCCTTGCGATTTAACCCAATACAGCCCATAATCTGTCTTGTTACCTACTTGTTGTCCGTATGCTGTATCTTGATACATATCTTGGTCTTTACCATACACTGCAACATTATTACCTGCTTGTTTTAAGTAGTTTGCTACTCTATCTACAATATTAGCTCTAATAAAATCTCTTTCATTTGTTCCATTTCCTACTGCTCCTGGATCGTTATAACCGTGACCTGCAACTATCATAATTTTTTTACTCATTTTAACTTCTCCTTTATTTTTAGATTGATCTAATTTTTGATTTAATTTTGTAATGTCATAATTTTCTATCGGTATACCACTACACACTCTTGATACTTCACTTGTAATGTCTGTTCCTTTTTCTCTTAATTGAATATGCAAATGTGCACTCATAGGGTTATCGTCATAGTTTGTATCGCCTTGTAAGCCTATGATATTTCCTTGTATCACTTTATCTCCTTTGGAAAATTTCAAAGAATCTCTTTGCATATGACCGTAAATCCAGTCGTTTCCATTGCTATCTCGTATTTCCATCGTCCCACCAAAATTACCGAATGGTTCGCTTAAAATAACTGTTCCACTTGCAACTGCAGGTATTTCGTCAGTTTTATTATTAAAAACATCAAATGCTCTGTGATACCCACTGCAAAATGCATCATAGTTTATACCATCTTCTACATAATTTCTATAACCATAATTCTTTGGATAATCATCAAATGTTCTTGGATCTGATGATATTTCCCATCCTTTCTTAGTTAAATATGATATCGCTGTTAACATATAATCATCCTTTACATTTTTATTTTTTTCCTGATTCTTTCAAAAACTTTTCTTGCGCTCTAGATTGATTAGTTATAATGAATGTATTTTTCCAAATACCGTATAAAACAAACAATATTGGAACACCTGTATTAAATACATTCATCCATGCATTTAACTTATCTGGGCTTAACCATTCTATATAAATGCCTGAAGCGTTTAAGGCTAAATATACTGCGCCTAAAAATCCACCTATCATTGCAATGAATTGTTTAACTTTATCTAAATCAACTCCTAACCCCCTTTCATCTTCTGAATAATTCAAATCTACTTTGTTTGTTTTGAAGTTCATTTTAACCATGTCTATCACCTCCTTGGTTACACTATAGTATAACTTTCGGTTGACGTCAATAACTTTTGGTTATATTTTTTATTTTTTATTTGAATTAATATAACTATTGGTTATAATAAAGTTATAAAACATTTAAGGAGCGGGAAGCTTATGGTGTCTGAAAATAAACTCTCGGAACAAATTAGTTTATTAAGAACAAAGAATGGATGGACGCAACAGAAGTTAGCAGACGAACTCAATGTTTCAAAACAATCCATTTCTTATTGGGAAACAGGAAGAAAAGCACCAAAGATGAAGAAAATAGAAGAAATGGCTAAATTGTTTAATGTAAGTGTCAGTTATATATTAGACGGGGAAACAAAACAATCTTATAACTCCACTGCAGAAACAATAGCTGCACATTTAGATGGGGAATTATCAGAAGAAGAGTTAAAAAAAGTATTAGAATATGTAGACTTTTTGAAGCATCAAAACAAATAATCTATATTTAATAATCGATTACTATGGTGGGGATATTTTGAATAGATATGAAAAAACACTGATCAATAATGAACACATCGTCATAAAAGAAACCAATCATCTTCCAAAGGATATGAAAGGTTTATATGTAGATGGATTAATTTTGTTGAAAGACAATTTATCAGACAAAGAAAAATTAGAAGTTCTAGGTGAAGAGTTAGCCCATCACGATATTACATATGGAGATATATTAGATACTAACGAATTATGGAAATGGAAGTTTGAACATAAAGCAAGACGACTTGGCTTTGAAAAGATTATTCCTTTACAGAATATTGTTCAAGCCTACCAATCTGGCGTGCATAATAAATATGAATTAAGTAATTATTTAGACGTATCAGAAGGATATATTGACGAGGTATTAGAACATTACCAACAAAAATATGGGTTAAGCACGTGGTATGAAAACTACTTAATTAAATTTAATCCCTTACAAGTATTTGAATATAAAGAAATCAATTAAAAATAATAGCCCTAACTCGTTGAATTTAATAAACGAATTAGGGCTTTTTAATATATTCATTTTTTGAAAGTTAAAAACTTACCACTCAGCAATACTTCCGTCTTTATGTCTCCAGACTGGATTATGCCAATCATGACCTTTTTCAGCCATTTTTCTAACAAGGTCTTCATCGATTTCTACACCTAAGCCTGGACCTTTTGGAATTTTGACATAGCCATTATCAAATTCAAATACTTCTTTATTTTTGATGTAATCTAAAATATCGCTACCTTTATTATAATGAATACCTAAACTTTGCTCTTGAATAAATGAATTATGACAAGTAGCGTCCACTTGTAGACATGAAGCTAGCGCTATAGGACCTAGTGGACAATGCGGTGCTGCTCCAACATCATAAGCTTCAGCCATAGATATAATTTTTTTACATTCTGTTATACCTCCAGCGTGAGATAAGTCAGGTTGAATGACATCAACATAGCCACTTTCTAAAATTGGTTTAAAGTCCCATCTTGAGTATAGTCTCTCGCCTAAAGCTATAGGAATACTTGTTGTCTGACTCATTTCTCTTATCGCTTCTATATTCTCACTCAATACAGGTTCTTCTATAAACATCGGATTAAATTGTTCTAATTCTTTTGCTAACACTTTTGCCATTGGTCTATGTACTCTACCATGAAAATCAATACCAATGCCTAGGTTATTGCCAACCGCTTCTCTAATCCCAGCTACTCTTTCAACAACACTTTCAATTTTATCGAAACTATCTATATATTGTAATTCTTCTGTCGCATTCATTTTAATAGCTGAAAATCCATTCTCATACGCTTTTTTAGCAGCGTTAGAAGTATCTATCGGTCTATCTCCACCTATCCAAGAATAAACTTTCATGGAGTGCTTACAAGCGCCTCCCATTAATTCATGAACTGGTGCATTATAGTATTTACCTTTTATATCCCATAAAGCTTGATCAATACCAGAGATGGCACTCATTAATATCGGGCCGCCTCTATAAAAGCTACTTCTATACATCATATTCCAATGATCTTCGATATTTAAAGGGTTCTCTCCCATTAATTGTTGCATAAACTCATGTACAGCTGCTTTTACTGTTGCTGCTTTACCTTCTATTACTGGTTCGCCCCAACCAACGATTCCTTCATCCGTTGTAATTTTTAAAAATAACCAACGTGGTGGCACTTGAAATAATTCATAATCAATAATTTTCATTTTATGCACGTCCTTTTTTCAAATGTACAATATCACTAAATTGTTTTGCTGTTTCTTCTAAATTTTTATAATATTCTTCATTTGCTTCTAATTTAGTATTCACTAAAGAACTACCTAATCCAACGCCAACAGCGCCAGCTTTCATAAATTGCTCAATATTATTTAAATCAATACCACCCGTCGGTAACAATGGAATTTGTGGTAAAGGTCCTTGTAAATCTTTAATATATTCTGGCCCCATAGATGTTGTAGGAAATACTTTTATAATATCTCCACCATACTCATATGCATCTAAAATCTCAGTAGGAGATAATGCACCTGGTATGCTCACTGCCCCATATTTTTTAGTCATTTGTATTGTTTCTTTATTCAGTGTTGGCGATAAAATAAACGTAGCTCCACTCAATATCGCTAGTCTTGCTGATTCTGCATCTAATACTGTGCCTGCACCAACAACGACTTTATCCTTCATCTCAGTAGCAACTAGTTCGATAGATTCTAAAGCTTTAGGAGAATTCATTGTGATTTCAATTGCTCGAATACCTGATTTATATAAACTTTTAACAATTGGTAAAATATCATCAGGCTTTGCGTTTCTTATGATTGCTATAATTTTAGTTTCTTTTATTGTATTTAAAGTGTCCATTTTGACAGCTCCTTATCTAATAACATCATCTGTTTTATCTTGATTTTTGAATTGCTCAAGTTCATTCTTACTTGGCAATCCTTCTACATCACCTTTGACCGTAGTAACGAGAGCACCTGCATTACATGCTTGCTCCACAGCATCATGTAATGATAATCCGTTAATAAATCCTGCTATATATCCAGCTGCAAAACCATCTCCAGCACCTACAGGGTCAACTACTTCTATTTCTTTAGATGCTTTCGCATAACCAGATTCATTTCGGGTTTGATAATACGCACCTTTTTCTCCTAACTTTACAATAACTGTTGAAGGTCCTAAAACAACAATATGTTGAGCGATTTTATCTTCAGATTTCTCATTAAATAAAAATTCTCCTTCACTTATACCAGGTAAAACAATATCACTTAAAGAAATAATATTGAGTAAAGTTTCTCTTGCTTCTTCTTCGCTCCATAACTTTAATCTTAAATTTGGATCAAAAATAACTTTTAAACCTAGTTCTTTAGCGACATTAATTAAATAAAGAACAGCTTCTTTACAGTTTTCACTTAATGCTGGTGTAATACCTGTTATATATAAATATTTAAATTGTGATATATAACTTTTATCAATATTATCTTTTGACATTATGCTAGCAGCTGAATCATTTCTATAATAATGTACATGTGTTTGGTCATATCGTGCCTTTTCTTTAAGGAAAATGCCTGTGCGTGCTTCATCAGTCAATTTTACTGAATCTACATTAATACCCTCACCTCTCACGAATGAAAGTATTCTATGTCCTAATTCATCGTTACCAAGTTGACTAATCCATCCAGTTCTTACACCAAGTTTTTCTAATCCAATAAGCGTATTCGTTTCCGCTCCAGCTATATGAGTAGAAAAGTCACGAGCATAGCGCATTGGTCCAACTTCATTTGGAGAAAAAGCAATCATCGTTTCACCTATCGATAATACATCCATTATTCTAATCCTCCTTAAATATTAATAACCATCTGCGTTATATAAGCGAGCTGATAAACCACCATCGATAACTAAGTGCTCACCTGTCATCATTTCAGAATCATCTGAAGCCAAGTATTGAGCTAATTTGCCAATATCTTCTGGTTCGTTAATTCTTGAAGTAGCATGTAAATCTAAGACACCTTGTCTAACTTCCTCTTCATTATCCATTGAATCAAACCAATTTTTTAAGTGGGCAGTATTTGTAAATCCAGGGCAAATAGCATTTACTCGAATATTATATTTACCTAAGCTCAACGCCATTCCTCTTGTCATACCATTTACACCACCTTTAGCAGCGGCATACATGTCTGTATCAGGTAATGTAGCGATTGAATGGTTAGAAGAAATATTAATAATAGAACCACCGTTTTGTTTTTTCATTTCTGGAATTACGTGTTTTGAGCATAAGAATGTACCTCTTAAGTCGATATTAATAATTGAATCCCAATCTTCTACAGTTGCTTCTTCAATAGATTTAAATACCGTGATACCTGCATTGTTAACAAGCGTATTAATTTTTCCATAATGCTTCACTGTTTCTTCTACCATATTTATTATACTTTCTTCTTTAGAGACATCAGTTTCTACAAAATATGCATCTCCACCATCTTGAATAATTTCTTCAACCGTTTCTTTACCAAAATCTGCATCAATAGTAGCTACTACTATTTTTGCTTCTTTATGACCCAATTGCTTAGCAATACCTTTTCCTATACCTTTTCCTGATCCTGTTACTATTACGACTTGTTCGTTTAAATTAGCCATTATAAATCCTCCCTATTTTTATTTATTTGGTTTTGGCAAAGTAAATATGTCTTCAACAATTAAAGAAGCTGCACCTATCGTATACAAATTCTCACCTAGTGCTGATGTAATGATAGGTGTTTTTTTAGCTTCTTCACCCATTACCTTAAATTGAATAACTTCTTTAATAATCGGTAGTAAAATGTCACTGATTTTAGTTAAGCTACCTCCTAACACAATAAACTTAGGTCCGAACAAATTGATTAAAATTGTAAAACCTAATCCTAAATTTCTTCCAACTTCTTTTGCTATATCGATGCAAAGTTCATCACCTTTGTTTACTGCGTTATAAAAGTCATCTATATTCAAGTCATCAATGTTTATATTCTGCATTGAAAATACATTACTTTCACCTAATTTCAATTTACGTTTTAACATTTTCAAAATAGCTGTTTCAGATGTAAACGTCTCTAAGCAACCATAATTCCCACATGAACATAATGGACCATCTGGATCGATTGTTACGTGCCCAATTTGACCCGTTACATGATGTGTACCTTTAAATATGGAGCCATTGTTGATAATACTTGCGCCCACTCCATAATCTACCAGGACTGAGATGAAATTCGTTTCATCTTTTCCTTGGCCAAACCACATCTCCGCCAGTGCAGCGCTATTACAGTCATTATCAATTATTACTTTGAGTTGTGTTATGCTTTCTAGAATCTTTTTAATCTCAATATTTTCCCAACCTAAATTAGGTGCAAAAATATTCTTACCTTCTTTAGTATCTACAAGACCATGCATTCCAACACCTATACCTAATACTTCAATTTGTTTTGCTTTATACTCATTTGCAATTAATTTAATTTGCTCACCTAAATATTCAATGGTTGAATTTGGATCCTTTTGCTTGTTCATTTCTATTTGAATTTGATCTAATATTTCAGCCTTCAAATTACTTACGATAATTTTTGTTGAGTAAGCACCAATTTCTAAACCGACTATAACTTTCTTCTCTTTATTAATATCTAACGGTATAGGCTGTCTACCTCTTACTTTTATTTCAGAAGGTTTTTCTTGAATCCATTGTTCTTCAATCAAAATAGAAACTATTTCAGATACAGACGGTCTAGATAAGTCAATCTGTTTAGCTATTTCCACTCTAGAAATAGGTCCATATTTTTGAATTGTTCTTAAAACGAGTTGTTTATTATAATCTTTCATCAAATTCACATTAATTCTTGATGAATCTTTCATAGCCGTCCTCCATTACCTTCAGTAATCTACAATAACTATTAATATGTTAAATAAAATATTTTTCACTTGATTTTCTATCTGCAAAGGCTTACATTTAATATTAAATCAGATTTAATAATTAAAAACAAGTATTTAGTTATTTGAGATAATTAAATCTGACATTTGTCTTTAAATATTTAAAATTTTGGAGGTTATTAGAATGGGAACAAGCAATTTTCGAACAAAGTTAATATTCTTCCTAGGAGCTTTAGGTGGATTGCTTTACGGTTACGATACAGGCGTAATTTCAGGCGCTTTACTATTCATAAAAAATGACATACCACTTTCAAGTACTGCTGAAGGATTTGTCGTTAGTTCAATGCTTATCGGGGCTATATTTGGTGCCGGTTCAAGTGGACCATTATCAGACAAGCTTGGACGACGTAGACTTGTGTTTATAATAGCAATCGTATTTATTGCTGGTGCGCTATTACTTGCAGGTGCACAAAACTTAAGCATGCTTGTTATAGGTAGATTTATAATCGGGTTAGCTGTAGGTGGTTCTTCAGCAATCGTTCCGGTATATCTATCAGAAATGGCTCCTACAGATAAAAGAGGGTCGCTCAGTTCTTTAAACCAATTGATGATAACAATTGGTATACTTGCTTCATATCTTATAAACTATGCTTTCGCAGATATGGAAGCTTGGAGATGGATGGTTGGACTAGCTGTTGTACCATCAGTTATCTTAATGATTGGTGTATACTTCATGCCAGAAAGTCCAAGATGGCTACTCGAACATAAAAGTGAAAAATCAGCTCGTAAAGTTATGGGTATGACGCGTAAACAAAAAGAAATTGATAAAGAAATTGACGAAATGAAAGAAATTATAGACATTTCAGAAAGTACTTGGACTGTATTGAAATCAGTATGGTTAAGACCAGTACTCATAATTGGTTGTTTATTCGCTCTACTACAACAAATAATCGGTATTAACGCAATCATTTATTATGCACCTACTATCTTTACAAAAGCAGGTTTAGGAGATTCTACTGCAATATTAGGAACAGTAGGAATAGGTTCAGTAAACGTGATTGTTACAATCTTTGCTATTCAAATCATAGATAAAATAGATAGAAAGAAACTATTAATTACTGGTAACATAGGTATGGTTGGATCATTACTTATAATGGCAGGATTAGTATGGACAATCGGTCTTGGTTCAACAGTTGGTGCTTGGATTATTGTAGCTTGTCTAACACTATTTATTGTATTCTTCGCATTTACTTGGGGACCAATATTATGGGTAATGCTACCAGAATTATTCCCAATGAGAGCTAGAGGTGCTGCTACAGGTATAGCAACATTATCACTATCAATCGGGAGCTTATTAGTAGCTCAATTATTCCCAATACTTACGTCAGTATTAAGTATTGAGCTAGTGTTCTTAATCTTCGCAGTAATCGGTATTTTAGCTATGATATTTGTTATTAAGTATCTACCAGAAACAAGAGGACGTAGCTTAGAAGAAATAGAAGTAGACTTAAGAAATAGAACATCATCTACTAAATTATCAGAAGTAGATTAATATTAAAGTTTTGAAAAATGAAGAATAAGCTATAGAGTTTCGGATAAAAATCCCAACTCAAAATAAATAAGCATATCACTTAACTGATTATTTCAGTTTGAAAGTGATATGCTTATTTTTTATATAATATACGATTTTGTACACGCATGCTTGCCTAGAGTATGGTTCGAGACTGTAGTCTCTCACTCACACTATTTCCTCAGGCGTCAGCACTTTACAAAATCGTAGAAAATATCGCTCTAACGGGCTTGTTTACTAGCACTTGCTCGTTAGAAAATGTAACGGGCTTGTCTCAAATTTCTTGCACATTAAAGTGATGTATCATATATATTTAATGTGAAATTACATTATAATTATGCAAGATATTGTGCTAACGGGCTTGTTTATTAGCACTTGCCCGTTAGAAAATGTAACGGGCTTGTCTCAAATTTCTTGCACGTTAGAGGCTTTACCTTCTTCTTATCCATCATAAACAATAAGCTACTCGCACTTATAAAACAAAACCCCCTCACCAATTAAATTGGTAAGGGGGTTTGTCGTTATATAATTAACCGATTGAACCTTCCATTTCGAATTTGATTAGACGGTTCATTTCTACTGCGTATTCCATTGGTAGTTCTTTTGTGAATGGCTCAATGAAGCCCATTACGATCATTTCAGTTGCTTCTTCTTCTGAAATACCGCGGCTCATTAAGTAGAATAATTGTTCTTCAGATACTTTAGAAACTTTCGCTTCGTGTTCTAATGAAATGTTATCATTCATAATTTCATTATAAGGAATTGTATCTGATGTTGATTCATTATCCATAATTAAAGTATCACATTCAATGTTAGAACGAGCACCTGTAGCTTTACGGCCAAAGTGTACTTGTCCACGGTAAACTACTTTACCGCCATTTTTAGAGATTGATTTAGATACAATAGTTGAAGATGTGTTTGGTGCTTTATGAATCATTTTAGCTCCAGCATCTTGAACTTGTCCTTTACCTGCAAGTGCTATAGATAATGTCATACCTCTAGCGCCTTCTTCAAGTAAGAAACATGATGGATATTTCATAGTTAACTTAGAACCTAAGTTACCATCGATCCATTCCATCGTACCATTTTCATAAACAAACGTACGTTTTGTAACTAAGTTATAAACGTTGTTTGCCCAGTTTTGGATTGTTGTATAACGGCAATATGCGTCTTTTTTAACAATGATTTCAACTACTGCTGAGTGTAGTGAGTTTGTTGTATAAACTGGAGCAGTACAACCTTCTACGTAGTGTACTGAAGAACCTTCGTCTGCAATGATTAAAGTTCTTTCGAATTGACCCATATTTTCAGAGTTAATTCTGAAGTAAGCTTGTAATGGTGTTTCAAGTTTTACACCTTTAGGTACGTAAATGAATGATCCACCTGACCATACTGCTGAGTTTAATGCTGAGAATTTGTTATCTGCTGCTGGAATTACAGAAGCAAAGTATTCTTTGAATAAGTCTTCGTTTTCACGTAAAGCTGAATCTGTATCTTTAAAGATGATACCTTGTTCTTCTAAGTCTTTCTCCATGTTGTGGTATACAACTTCTGATTCATATTGTGCAGATACACCTGCAAGATATTTTTGTTCAGCTTCTGGAATACCTAATTTATCGAAAGTGTTTTTAATTTCTTCTGGTACTTCATCCCATGAACGTTCAGAACGTTCTGATGGTTTTACATAATATGTGATTTCATCAAAGTTTAATTCTGATAAATCGCCACCCCACATTGGCATTGGCATTTTATAGAATTGTTTTAATGATTTCAAACGGAAATCTAGCATCCATTGTGGTTCATCTTTCATTTCAGATATTTTTCTAACAATTTCTTCTGTCAAACCTCTACCTGAACGGAAAATAGAAACGTCTTCATCATGGAAACCATATTTATAATCTCCAACTTCTGGTGATTTTTTAGCCATTTTCTTCACTCCTCTTTTATTATAGCTTACGCCCAATCTTCAAAAGTTACTGGTCATCTTCTTCTTTTGTGCCCTTTTCAAATGCTTTCCACGCTAAAGTCGCGCATTTAATACGTGCTGGGAACTTAGACACACCTGATAAAGATTCGATATCACCCATATCATCTGTGATCTCATAAGATTCTCCTAGCATCATATTAGAAAACTCTTGACTCATGTGTAATGCTTCTTCGATGGTATGACCTTTTACCGCCTCCGTCATCATTGATGCACTAGACATTGAAATAGAACAACCCTCACCTTCAAACTTAGCATCTTTAATAACATTATCTACTACATCTAATGTTAAGCGGATGCGGTCCCCACATGTTGGGTTATTCATATCTATCGTCATGGAACCATCTTCGATAGCTCCTTTATTTCTAGGATTTTTATAATGATCCATAATCACAGAACGATATAGTTGATCTAAATTATTAAAATTCATAAGAGAAAAACTCCTTCGTTCTATAGAGTGCCTGAATTAACTTATCAACATCTTCAGTAGTATTATATACATAGAAACTAGCACGTGCTGTAGATGATTGATTTAACCATTTCATTAGCGGTTGTGCACAGTGATGTCCAGCTCTAACAGCTACACCTTCAGAATCTAGTGCTGTTGCTAAATCATGTGGATGAACACCTTCAACGTTGAACGTAATCAAACCAGCTCGCTTTTCAGGTGAAGGTCCGTAAATTTCTAAACCTTCTATTTTAGACATCTCATTATATGCGTAATTAACTAGCTCATATTCATGTTGATGAATTTCTTCTAAGCCTAATTCATCAATGTATCTAATTGCTTCAGCAAATCCGATAGCTTCAGCTATAAGTGGTGTACCTGCTTCAAACTTAGTTGGTAAGTCTGTCCAAGTTGCATCTTCTAATCCTACAAAATCAATCATGTCTCCACCAAATTCAATTGGTTCCATTTTATCAAGTAAATGACGTTTACCGTATAGTGCACCAATGCCGGTTGGACCTAGCATTTTATGTCCACTGAAGCTAAAGAAGTCCACATCTAAATCTTGAACGTCAACTTTCATATGTGGAGCTGATTGTGCGCCATCAACTGCAATTACTGCATCATGTTGATGTGCAACTTCAGCAATATATTTAACATCATTTATCGTACCCAATACGTTTGAAACATGTGTAACTGCAACAATTTTTGTATTATCCGTTATCGTGTTATCAATTGCTTCTTTTTCAAGTTCGCCACTGTCAGACATCGGAATAAATTTTAATGTTGCACCAGTACGTTTAGCAAGTTGTTGCCAAGGGACGATATTAGCATGATGCTCCATTTGAGTCACGACAATTTCGTCACCTTCAGAAACATTTGCGTCTCCGTAACTATGTGCAACTAAGTTAATTGCTGTAGTTGTTCCTCTAGTAAAAACAACTTCTTCAAAGTATCGAGCGTTGATAAATCTTCTGACTGTTTCACGTGCTTTTTCATAAGCATCCGTAGCAAGCGTTCCAAGTGTGTGCACACCACGGTGTACATTCGAATTATATCGATTGTAGTAATCTACAATAGAATCCGTTACTTGTATCGGCGTTTGACTTGTGGCAGATGAATC
The DNA here is from genome assembly GCF_022386955.1 of Mammaliicoccus sp. A-M4. Classification (NCBI taxonomy): domain Bacteria; kingdom Bacillati; phylum Bacillota; class Bacilli; order Caryophanales; family Staphylococcaceae; genus Mammaliicoccus; species Mammaliicoccus sp. A-M4. The sequence continues at coordinate 35,811 of NZ_JAJNHH010000005.1, read as the reverse complement.
TAAATATACAAGTTTTTTACCGTTTACTTCTTGCTCTAATATTGGAAAATCTTTTTTTACTTTTTCTACATTAAATGTTGATTCGGCCACATTATCAGACCTTTCTGTGCCTATTTTTATATTTGCGTTGTTACTTTAGTTTCAATAACTTCACGTAATTGACGTTTAACGCCTTCAATTGGCAATGCAGAAACAACTGGGTCTAAGAAACCATGTATAACTAATCTTTCAGCTTCTTCACGAGAAATACCTCTACTCATTAAGTAGTATAGTTGAGTAGGGTCTACTCTACCTACTGATGCTGCGTGTCCTGCAGTTACATCGTCTTCATCAATTAATAATATTGGGTTTGCATCTCCACGTGCTTTTTCAGAAAGCATAAGTACACGTGATTCTTGTTGTGCATCTGCTTTTGTTCCACCGTGTTTAATGTAACCAATACCATTGAAAATAGATGAAGAACTATCTTTCATTACACCATGTTTCAAGATATGACCATTTGATTCTTTACCATATTGAATAATTTGAGTTGTGAAGTTTTGTTTTTGTTCACCACGACCAACTACTACTGTTTTTAAGTTACAGTTTGAACGATCGCCCATTAAGTATGTTGTATTATCATTAATAGTGCTACAGTCATTCATTAAACCTAATGCCCAGTCGATAGTAGAGTCTGCTGCTGCAATACCACGACGGATTATGTGTCCAGTGAATCCTTTATCCATGAAATCAACTGTACCGTAAGTTATTTTAGAATTAGCTCCAGCAATAACTTCAGATACGATATTTAATTGATTATCGTTAGAAGAAACAGTTGATAAATAGTTTTCAACGTATGTTACTTCTGCACTTTCTTCAGCCACAATGATAGCGTGATTGAAGAAACTCGCATCGCTATCGTCATGTAATACTACATATTGGATAGGATCTTCTACTACTACATTTTTAGGAACGTAAACGAATACCCCACCATTAACTAATGCAGCATGTAGTGCAGTTAATCTATGCTCATCTACTTTAACAGCATCTGTCATAAAATATTTTTGAACTAAATCACTGTTTTCAATAAGTGCAGTTTTTAAATCTTTAATTACAACACCTTGTTCAGTTAATTTATCATCTACTTTTGTAAAAGCAGGTGTATTATTATGCTGAACGATTAGATTTTTAGCATTTTCAGTATCGATAATTTTTTGAACTGATTCAGGTAATTTATCGATAGACTCAAATGTATCACTTTCAACAGTGTGAGATTTGAAAGAATCAAAATCCCATCTGTTTATTTTTGTTTTATCTGGTTTAGGCATTTCTAATTGTTCTAACTTTTGAAAACTGTCTTTACGTAAATCAGTCATCCATTGTGGTTCATTTTGAGATGCTGAATAATTTACTAAATCTTCAACGCTAATGTTTAACTTTGTTTCAGTTGCCATTTATACTCCTCCTACTTGACTATAATTCTTATATATTATTCAGCGTTAATTGTTTCGTCTTCAATATCAAGCTCTTCTTTAATCCATTCATACCCTTCAGCTTCAAGACGTCTCGCTAATTCTTCGCCACCTGATTTAACCACGCGACCTTGCATCATTACGTGTACGAAATCTGGTGAAATATAATTTAATAGTCTTTGATAGTGAGTGATGATTAAGCAACCAAAGTTGTCACCACGCATATTGTTGATACCTTTAGATACTACTTTTAATGCGTCGATATCTAGACCTGAGTCAACTTCGTCTAAAATACCGAATTTAGGTTCTAACATCATTAATTGAAGAATTTCGTTACGTTTCTTCTCACCGCCAGAGAAACCTTCATTTAGGTATCTTTGAGCCATGTCTTGATCCATATCTAATAAATCCATTTGTTTGTCTAATTTCTTGATGAATTGCATTAAGTTGATTTCATCGCCTTCTTCACGTTTAGCATTGATTGCAGAACGTAAGAAGTCAGCGTTTGTAACACCAGAAATTTCTGATGGATATTGCATTGCTAGGAATAAACCTGCTTGAGCACGCTCATCAACTTCCATTTCTAATACATCTTCACCATCTAAAAGGATTTCACCTTTAGTTACTTCATATTTAGGGTGACCCATAATAGCTGATGATAAAGTTGACTTACCAGTACCGTTAGGTCCCATGATTGCATGGATTTCACCTTGTTGTATTGTTAAGTTTACTCCTTTAAGAATTTCCTTGCCTTCTATTTCTACGTGTAAATCTTTGATTTCTAATTTTGATGCCATGTTTATTTCCCTCCAGAGAATTTATTCACATTTTAAAAAGATAACCCTACATTATCTTTTCTAGTTTATAATAATTTTAATGTAACGTCAAAGTTTGTTATGTTTCTTTACTCTTATTATTATAACGTAGTTATATAGGCAATCAAACACTTACGCTCACTTTTTATTATAAAACCCTATTATTACAAGGGTTTAAGCGAAATATTTTTTAAATGATAATAAAATGATTTCATTCTCAATTTATAAATATTCTATTTGAAAGGCCTCAGTAAGCATTTTTTATTTTTTTATAATATAATTATAATAATTAGAGATATAAATTTAGGAAGGATTTTAAATATGAAACGATATGAACAATTTTCATTTGTAATTAGTGCGATATGCGCTTTTATACTATTACTCAATCTAGTCAATGTTATTAATTTGAGCAGTTTAATAAATACTTTACTTACTATTTTAACGATAGTTACGATAGCCACATTTAATATTAGAAATTCTAAATTTATCGGCTTGATTTTATATGCTATTGCCGCTTTAATGCTTGTATTGTACCTTGCAAATGAATTATTTTAGAATAATTTTAAAAAATCAGGAAAAATTCTACTGAAGAAAGAATTTTTCCTGATTTTTGTCTTCAATTATATTTTATTCATATATACGAAAAGTTTGTCCTGATTGTATTCCTTCTACGCTTTTCAAATATGCCTTTGCTGCTTTACTTGCTGGTACTGCGTTAAAACCTTTAAAGAAATCACCATAATCTTCAAGCGCTTCTTCGATTACATTAGGACTGACGTTATTAATTCTTAAATTCCGTTTTAATTCAAAGGCAGCAGATTTAACAAATGCTTCTATACCACCGCCGGCCATCGCTGAAGAAACGCCCCCTTTTATTGGATCATCCATAATAACGCCCGTAGTCAAAGTAAAGCTTCCTCCATCATTTATATAATGTTGGCCTATAAGTACTAAATTGATTTGTCCCAATAGCTTACCTGTTATAGCTACCTCATTTGATTCTGGTGTTAACTCACTTAAATCATCAAAATTCGCTGCTCCTGCAGTAGAGACTACAGCATCTATATTTTCGATTTGTTGAAACATGAGTTTGATATCCTCTACGTTTGTCATATCCATTTGGTAATCACCTGAATTACGTCCAACTTTTATGACTTCATGACCATTTTCTTCTAATTCAGTTACAACGGCTGAACCTATCGTGCCATGTGCTCCAACTAGTATTATTTTCATGTTTATCCACCTTTGTTTTAAGTCTTAAATGTAGTTTATTAAACCAACAAAGTAATAACAAGAAAGATGCATAGCGTAAATCATGAGACGTTTAACCAAACTATTTAGAATAAAAAAGCCCGAGACATATATAAATGTCCCGGGCTAATTCTTATATCATTATTTTGCTTCGATTACTGCACCATCGTATTTTTCTTTGATGAAGTCTTTAATTTCTTTTGATTGTAAAACTTTCATTAATGCTTTAATTTTTTCATCGTCTTTATGACCTTTTTGTACTGCGATTAAGTTAGCATATGGTGAATCTTTACCTTCAACTGCGATTGAATCTTTTAATGGATTTAACCCTTGTTCAATTGCATAGTTAGAGTTGATAATTGTTGCGTCACCTTCATCTGCTTGATAAGATTTTGGTAAAAATTCAGCTGCTTGTTTGTTATTGAATTTTATATCTTTTTTATTTTCAGCGATATCATCGAATGTAGCATCTACTGGATCAACGCCATCTTTAAGTTTAATTAATCCTTCTTTTTCAAAGAATGATAAGAAACGTCCTTCTTCAGCTGGGTTATTAGATACATATACTGTTGCACCTTTTGGTAAGTCAGTTAATTTTTTATACTTCTTTGAATATACTGCCATTGGTTCGATATGTACGTTACCTGCAGATTCTATTTTGTAACCTTTATCTTTAGATTCAGTTTCTAAGTATGGTGTATGTTGGAAGAAGTTTGCGTCTAATTCACCTTTATCTAATAATTTATTTGGTGTTGTGTAGTCATTAATCGTTTTAATTTCTAACTTGTAGCCTTCTTTTTCAAGAATTGGTTTAGCTTCTTCTAATATTTCTGCATGTGGTGCTGGAGATGCACCGACTTTAATCGTTTCTTTTTTATCTTTATCTCCGTCTCCTCCGCCACAAGCGGCCAATACAACTGTCAATATTGAAACAAACAATAGTCCTAGAACTTTTTTCATTTTAAGGCACTCCTTTAACGTTTATCAATTTTCTTAACAATTAAATCTCCAATAAATTGGATAACAAATACAATAACTAGTATTAATATAGTAGAAACTAGGATTACATCATTTTGATTTCGTGTGAAACCAGTTAGATATGCTAAGTTACCTAATCCTCCTGCACCGATAACACCAGCGATTGCTGTAGATCCTACTAATGCAATTGCAGTTACAGTTAGACCTGATACAAGTGCAGGTAATGATTCTTTAAGTAATACTTTTCTCACAACTGTCCATGTGTTTGCACCCATAGATACAGCCGCTTCTATTACACCTTTATCTATTTCTTTCATGCCAATCTCTACTAATCTTGCGTAGAATGGCGCAGCTCCAATGATTAAGGCTGGTAGAGCACCTTTCGGACCACTTATTGTACCAAGTAAAATATCAGTAAATGGTAGCAACAATAGTATAAGTATGATAAATGGTATTGCTCTAAATAAATTCACTATAAATGAAACAATTGAATAAAATACACGAGAACTTTTAGATGTTCCTTTAGATGTTAAGAACAATAACGTTCCTAGTATTAAGCCAAACACTAGTGTAAAAACTGTTGAAATGACGGTCATGTATAAGGTCTCGTATAACGCTTCCCATACAGCGTCCCATCTCACGTTAGGCATTGTTACCATTTCAGTGATTATTTCACCAAATGACTTATTCATTAATACCCACCTCAACTTTCACACCAAGATTATTTAATTCTTGTTTAATCTGGTCTTTAGAATAGTTTCCATCAGGCAGATGTACAATCATATGCCCAAAAGTACCATTTTGAGTGAGTTTAACGTCGCCTTCAATGACATTAATATTTACGTTATATTCTTTAATCACTTTGGCTAACACAGGTTCTGAACTAGTTCCACCTACAAAGTTCAGCTTCCATATTTCACCTTCAGGCTGTTCTTTCTTGAAGTCTTGCAACGTTCTTTCTAAATCATCTGCTTTCAAATCATCCTTAACAAATCTTTGCGTTACATGTGTTTGAGGATTATTGAATACATTGATGACTTCTCCTTCTTCGACAAACTTACCATTTTCCATTACGGCAACATGATCACAAATCTTTCTTATAACGTGCATTTCATGTGTGATAAGTATAATTGTTAAATCCAGCTCTTTATTGATGTCTATCAATAAATCTAGTATTTCATCTGTTGTTTGAGGGTCAAGGGCACTCGTAGCTTCATCACATAATAGTACGTGTGGATCATTTGCTAAAGCTCTCGCGATTCCTACTCTTTGCTTTTGCCCACCAGATAATTGAGATGGATAAGCATTTTCACGACCTTCTAATCCTACTCTTTTGATTAACGCTTCTGTCTTTTTATTAATCTCGCTTTTAGAGACACCTGCGATCTCTAACGGAAAAGCAATGTTGTCTTTAACTGTTCTAGACCAAAGTAAGTTAAAATGCTGGAATATCATACTTACTTTTTGTCGTTTTTTTCGAAGTTCTTGTTTTGACAATTTACCTATATTCGCACCATCTACTATAACTTCACCTTCAGTAGGGGTTTCTAACCCGTTAAACATTCGAATCAAGGTACTCTTTCCAGCTCCTGAAAAACCGATTACGCCATATATACTTCCTTTTTCTATATTTAAGTCAACATGGTCAACAGCTTTTATGTCACCTTTTTTTGTCTTGAAAGTCTTTACGACCTTATTTAACTCGATCAAATCTGTTGCCTCCTAATCCTTAAATTAAAAACGCCTCACTCTAATGATTAGAGAAAGGCGTTATTAATTGTCTTTCTCTCATCTCCAAAAGTTTACACTTTCTGTGAATTGGCACCATTTCATATTTATATGACGGTTGCCGGGCTTCTAAGGGCACATCCCTCCACCACTCTTGATAAGAGCTATTACGTATTTAATTAAATTCATACTATCACGATAAGTTTTTATCGTCAATAACTTTTTGAATATTCTCAACTATATACGGAACTGACTGAAATGCATAAATTCTTTTTATAACTTTTTCTTGTTTCATTATAAATAGAACTGGTACGGATTGTATTTCATATTCTTCACAAAATTCCGGATAAAAGTTTAAGTCACATTTGTTTATAGGTAGTTTTGTCATTTCGTTGGCAATATCTAGCATGCGTTCTGAGATTTTACACGTTCCACATGTTGGTGTATAACCGAATAACAAATGTATATCTTCATTAAAAAGCTTGTATACATCGTTCGATATTTCTGTGCGTTTCATGATAACGATACTTCCCTTTCAATACAAAGTCGTGATTAACTTCAAATCCATGATAGTTTAACACATTCGCTAAATATTGTCTTGGGCAACGTGCTACCTCAGTAAAAGTTGAATCTATATAAATATGATGACTTTCACTCACATATTTTTTGAACCATTTTCTTATGCGTTTACCTTCTTTATCTTGATCGACTAATATATACACTTGTTTACCATAAATTTCATCTAAAAGTTCGTCCATTTTTTCGACACCCATTGTACCGTGTGTGCAAATTACGTGAACGGGTTCATTTAATACTTCTTTCACTCGCTTCTTATCTGAAATACCTTCTACGATTATTACTTTTTTAATCATCGCCATGGCCTTCACCTTCTACAAATGAATAATATTATATTTTTACTTCTCAATGAGATTATGCTAAAAAACTCCATGATACTACTGTACCGTGGAGTTTGTTGTATTGCTATTCACCTATCATTTCACTATACGCACCAGCATCTAATAAATCATCTAATTGTGATTTATCAGTTAATTCTACTTTGACCATCCAAGCTTTGTCATAAGAAGATTCATTAACGTATTCAGGACTATCTTCTAATTCATCATTTACTTCTACAACTTTACCAGAAAGAGGTGCATATAGTTCAGAAACTGTTTTTACAGATTCTACACTACCGAATGAATCTCCACTAGTTAATTCGTCACCTTCTTCTGGTAACTCAACAAATACGATGTCCCCTAATTCAGATTGAGCGAAATCAGTAATACCGATTGTAACTACATCGCCATCAACTTTTACCCACTCATGTTCTTTTGAATATTTTAACTCATTAGGCACTGCCAAAGTAATCCCCTCCTATATGTAATTCAATTATAATAATGACATAAAGCCCTTATTCAAGCAACTATTTTATAGCCAAGTTTGGCGGTATTCATCTTCTTTAAAACCTAAAGTGATTTTGTTACCTAATACAGCTAATGGGCGTTTAATTAACATGCCATCTGAAGCTAATAATTCGAATTTTTCGTCGTCAGATAAATCATCAATTTTATCTTTAAGACCTAACTCACGATATTTTGCACCACGCGTGTTAAATAATTGATTAACAGTAACGTCTGTTCCATCAATCATATCTTTTAATTCGTTAGCAGTTGGTGTTAATTGAGTAATATCTATTGGTTCAAAACTCGCACCATTTGTTTCTAAAAATTTTGCAGCTTTTTTACATGTTGTACAGTTAGGATATTGATAAAATTTTATCATGTCTATACCTCCATATGTGTATTTAACATCATTATACCAATATTAATTAAGAACACATAGTCTTGAGTTAAATATTTTTTTAATAAACAAAAATAAGCTATAATTCATTTATAATATTAATTCTTAAGGAGCTTGAAAATATATGAAAACAATAAACCAATATGATGAATTCAAAGAGGTTACACAAAGCGATAAACCAGTAGTCATTAAATTCTTTGCAGGCTGGTGCCCAGATTGTACGCGTATGGATCAATGGATAGATCCGATTGTCCAAGAATACAATAATTACGATTGGTATCAAATTAATCGTGACGATGTCCCAGATGCAGCAACTGAAAATGATGTAATGGGTATCCCAAGTTTATTAATATTCAAAAACAATGAAAAACTAGCACACTTACATTCAGCAAATGCTAAAACACCAGAAGACGTAAAAGCATTCTTAGCTGAAAATTTAAAATAAGATGATTTAAGGCTTCTCCTCATCCGATGGGTTTGTTATTAACGGATGAGGAGATTTTTTATATGATATTTTAAAAAGTGCATGCTTGTTTTGCTAATTCTTAGATCTGCCATTTTTTATGTTTATTGTTATTATAGCAACCCATAAATCATATTTTTCTTTAGATTTTTATTGTGAAGATATACGAAAGTGCTTTGTTTTTAGGTTTGAGCCAGAATAAAAAGTTAATTCGTGAGTTTAGGTATTACTTAATCCAATAGAGGTGTGTGTAGTTGGATTAACGTCATAGAAAATCCAATAAAAAGTGCTCTACTTGGATTATTGAGGTAGAAAATCCAATAAAAGTGCTCTACTTGGATTATTGTCTTAGTAAATCCAATAACAATATCAACTCATGCTTTTTTGATTAATAACATCCAAAAAAGAGCTAAGGATTTATATCCCTAGCTCTTTTAAATTAAAACTTACCACTTCGTTAATGTGGATTTATTTTTTCTTCTTGAGAATACAGCATTTTCATCTTTTTCAGTTACATATAAAAATCCGTTTACGTCTTCATCATCATTTGCACCAACGATATCACGGAATGTTGGTTTAAAGATGTAGTCAGGTGTTTTCCAACATGAGCCCATACCCGCTTCGTGTATCAATAGCATTAGGTTTTGCATAAATGTTGCTACAGCCATTTGATTTTCAAGATTTTCTTTTTGTCTAGTATCTCTTCTAGCTAATATTACAAAAATACCACCAAGTCTTGAAACTTTTTCTATATGCTGTTCTTGTTTTTTCTCATCATTCACAAATGCAGATGTAGCTACCTTTTTAGCAAATTCATTTATTTTGTCTTTACTAACGTATACTAAACGCCAAGGTTCTCTCATTCCATGATTCGGAGCATATGTTGCTAAATCAACTAGTGACATTAGCTTTTCTTCATCAATATGCATATCATGATCATAATTTTTAACACTACGTCTTTCTTGTATGACTTGTTGTAATTCCATTTTAACACTCCTATTAATCTATTGATAATTATTATCAATTATATCATATAAATAAGCCTGAGTTCTAACTTTGAGAATTCAGGCTTAAAAATATTCTACTGGTTATACAGTGCGAGTTGTTCTTTAATATTTTTAACATGTAATTGCCCTGGTGCTGCTTCGCTACCTACAAAACCATAAGTAAGTCGTGAACCAAATAAACCGCCAGTAATCCTAGTCATAATACCAAGCTCACCCATTGATATACCTACTACGTCGATATCTAATTGATGATATGCTCTATTCATCGCATTTAACAACGATAATAAGTCTTTTTCGTTGTTAGGCATTACTGCTAATTTTCCAATATCAGCACCTAGCTCTGCCATTTTTTCGTAAGTCACAAACATTTCTTCCACATCTGGCGTTGCTTTAAAATCATGGTGCGAAATAATTATTTTGACGTTATTATTTTTAGCTCTTGTAATACAATTCATTAGATTATCTTCATAAGTATCTAATTGAACATCGACATAATCTGCTTTTTGATTACAAATAATATCTTGCATCAATTTATAATATGTTTCATGGTCGAAGTCCCCTAATCCACCTTGACCTTTTGAACGATAAGTAAAGAGAATTGGTGAAGCGGTATACTTTGATTTAAACGCAGCTAACACTTCATTTATATTTTCCAAAGAAGTATCAGATAGTGTATCCGCTCTAAATTCTACAATATCTACTGATTTGTCGTTCATATTAAGTTCTTCTACTGTTTTTTCAATATCGTTTTTATCTTTTAAAGATACGGTCGCAACAATATCAGGAAACGTTTCTTTGCCTTTTTGTTTCATAGCCATTCCTCCAATGTTCTTCTATTACCATTTTACATTAGTTAGCGCTTTTTTTCTATTGAATTCAATATAATACGATAATAAAAAAACAGCAAAAATTCTTATTTTATTAAGAACTTTTACTGCTTATAATAAAGTTTATTATTTTACTATTAAAACTGGAATCTTAGCTCTTTTAGCTACTTTATGACTTACGCTTCCTAGTACTAATTTATCAGCATCTTCAGCTTTTCTATTACTTAGTACTACAATTTCATAATCTCCGCTATTTGCTAATTTAAGTAACCCAGCCTTTGGATTACCTTTAATAAATTCTAGATTATATTTAATGTTTCGTTCATTAAAGAAGTCAAATACATGTTGAATACCTTTTTGACGTTTCTCTGTCATTTCTTCAAAGTGCACACCTGTACGGACTGAGGCTTGTATATCTTTCTCGCTTATCATATTAATCATTGTAACAACTGTACCTTCACCTGAAAGTTTTGCTATTTCTTCCAGAACTTTTTCATTTTTCATATCTGTATCGATGCCGAATAAAATGTCTCTATACATGTTTACCACTCCTTTACTTTATTTTAAATGATATTGTAAGCACTATTCAACTTTTATCAACCATTATATATATTTATTATTAACCGACTATTAATATTCTGTATATTTAATAATAAGTGTAGATTTATTCCCCAAATTACTATAAACTAAAAATAATTAATAAAGAATACAATTGTTTTTCATTTTTTAATCTCTATTATAAGGCAATTAGAAAAAAATGAATTTCTATTTATTTTTTATTAAAAAATAGTTTTGTGGAAGGGGGAAATATTATGAATAATTCTAACCAATCAAATGAAAATCCATTCAATCAAAACAACTCAGACCAACAAAGCAATCAACAACAAAATTCACAACAAGAGAACCCGTTTAATCAGTCGAACCAAAGTGGTTTTCAAGGGAATCAACCACCTCATTCTGGAGATCAGGGAGATTCAAATCTTAAACCATGGTTATTTGGTTGTGGTGGATGCTTAGTTATATTCATAATATTGGCGATTATTCTAGGTGCATGTGCAGCAGGGCCAATCAAAGAACAAATTGATAACTTTACGAGTGATACTGAAGAAAAGTCTACCGAAGAGGAATCAACTGAGGAAGAATCTACAGAAGAAGAAACAACTGAAGAAGAGACAAGCGAAGAATCTACTACTGAGGAATCAACAACTGAAGAAAATGACAACGATAGTTCGGTGACAAATAAAACATCAAATCTTGGCGGATCAATTAACGCTGTGGGTACAAAAATCACAGTCGAAAAAGCAGAATTCGTTGAACCAGATTCTAAATATAGTAAACCAAGCAAAGATAAAATATTAAAAGTTTACTATAAACTAGAAAACATTAATAATTCTAGCTTGATTGTAGGCGACACTAACTTTGGCGTTACAGCAGATGGCCAGAGAGTAAGTAAATTCTATAGTATGCGTGATTCCGATGCTGGTTTCAGCTTTAGCTTGAAACCTGGACAATCAGATGAAGGTTATGTATATTATGACGTGCCTGATGCAGATAAATATGAGGTACATTTACAATTAAAATCAAAAGATAATAGTTATAGAATGAAATGGAATATTAAAGATTCAGATTTAAAGTAAATAAGAAGCCGTTTGACAATAAACTTGTCTAACGGCTTCTTATCTTTTTTATTTCTTGAATTTATCAATTACTTCATTTGCTTTATCTTTAACGTTCTCTACAGCTTCTTTAGCTTTGCCTGAAGTTTTTTCTTTTTTACCTTCGTTTTCTAAATCTTTATTATCCGTAACGTCACCTACTGTTTCTTTAACATTACCTTTTGCTTTTTCATATTTACTTTCGTCTGCCATCATTTATCACCCTTTATAAATCAATTTGAATGATTTATCATTCATTAATTACATACCACTTTCCATATAGCTTTAAACATTAATTTTGGAAGGTTTTTTTAATGGCAAACTATCTATAAAGCTATATATCGCCATGCCGATAATAATAAGTGCCACTCCTAGCATACTCAATGGCCCTGGGATAGGCAATCCAAGTAATATCATCTCTCCTATAATAGCAAAGACAACTTCTAAAGACTGCGTTGCCTCGACTCCTGCTAATTTCTCTTGGTCATCTTTTACAAGATTCGTTGCATAGAAAAACAGTACTGTTGCAATAATTCCAGAAAACAACGCAACTATAAAAGATTGTGTAACTTGATTAGAAGATGGTAGACCATGTTTAATATATCCTATGCCAAATATTATAAACCAGACGGGCATCGTAACTAAGGTCATTCCAAATACTCGTTCAATTGTACCTATATCATGTTTGACTACACTCATCATTTTTCTATTTCCTAACGGATAACAAAATGCAGCAATTATTATAGGTAGAAATCCAAGCAAGAAAATATTTAAATGAATTTCCGAAGCTTGTGGTATTTGTATAATGATAATGCCTACAAACATAATGCTAGATATAGCAAGGGACCTCCATGGTATTTTATTTCTCACTAAAATGGTTTCACCGGATACTTTCACTTTATCTATAAAGAGTGGCGCTAATAACATGCCACATATAATCGTAATTTGCCATGTCCCTGATATTACCCAACCAGGGCTATATTCAGCTGCAAACGTTAAAGGTGCATAAAATAAAACGAATGCAAAGAAACTCCATATAAACCAAGATGATTTGTACATGCTGATATGCTTCAAGACATGACCTGTTTTTCCTTTAATTACTACAATTAACCATAAAAAAGGCAACATGAAAATAAAGCGAAGAGATGAACTGAAATACCATGATCCACCTTCATTAGCCATTAAATGATTAAATACAAATGTAACTGCAAAAAATAAAGCTGCCAAAATACCAATTAAAATCGCTCTCATGTTAGCCCTCTTTCTTATACGTTTAATATTCATTATTCCATAAAAGAATGACGTTTTACATTATTTTTTTAGAAAATATCTCATATTTATAAATTAAATATTTTTAAAATGGTTTAATTTATAATAAGCGGGTAAACAATATATATAATCTATAAGGAGGTCTTTTTTTTATGGCAACTCAATATGAAACTAAAGCAACAAACACTGGTGGACGTAAAGGTCATGTTTATACAGACGATAAAGCAATTGATGTAGACGTATTACCACCACAACAAGCTGATGGCAATGCGACTAACCCTGAACAGTTATTCGCTGCAGGCTATGCTTCTTGCTTCAATGGTGCTTTTGATTTAATCCTTAAACAAAACAAAGTGCGTGACGCTGAACCAGAAGTTACGTTAACAGTTCGTTTAGCAGATGATCCAGAAGCTGAAAGCCCTAAATTAGAGGTAGACATTGATGCAAAAGTTAAAAATGTTTCTCAAGAAGATGCGGAAAAATATTTAAAAGATGCTCATGACTTCTGTCCTTATTCTAAAGCGACAAGAGGTAATATCGACGTTAAATTAAACGTAGAAGCAGTTTAATATAATTGCCAAGATTAATTTAAAGTCAAATAAATCAGGAGGCGTTCTTCAATTTAAAAGAACGCCTCCTGATTTTTATTTAATATATTATTTTAACGTGACATCATTAATTTTTTTCACTTTCTTCAGCATGCCACCATAATGCATCTTTCGGATTTTCAAAAACTTCATGTAAATCCTTTTTATTATCAACGTTCGGATAAGATCCACGAAGCGATTTATTTGATGTTGTTTTAAACATAAACACAAATACAAGTAGTCCTATAACGTTAATAACAGTTAAATAATATGACGGTGCAATTTTTTGACCAGTTGTTTCTACTAAAGTTGTTAAAATAAATGGTGTTAAACCACCAAATACCGCTGCACCTATATTATAAACGAGCGATAACGTTCTTAATCTTACTTTCGTATGGAATATACTTGGTAAGACTGAAGGCATAACTCCTTCAAATGTTGACATGAATAAAGCAATAATAAATAGACCGATAATAATCATTGGTATAGAAGGTATACTCATAAACCAGAATGCTACAACTGAGAATAAACTGAAACCTATTAAACCAAATAATATTGTGTTTTTATTACCTACTTTATCACTGTACCATCCAAAGAAGAATACTGCTGGTATCATTGCAGCCATTGTTACTGTACTTAATACACTACTCATCGTACCACCTAAATCAATCGTTCCATTTAGGAATGATGGTATGTACGACAATACCATGTAGTTTGCAACGTTTAAAAATGCTACACCAGTGAAACATACAATGATATCTCTCCAATATTTTTTGAAGATATCCTTATAAGAATATTCGAGTTCTTCTTGTTCTTCTAAAGTTGATTCGTATGCTGGGCTTTCATCTAGATTGTTTCTTAAATAAACCCCTACAATACCTAATGGTGCCGCAATAATGAATGGAATTCTCCAACCCCATGCTGCCATTTGTTCATCACTTAGTAATGCATACATAATACCAACTAATGCCGCAGCTAAAATATTCCCTGATAATGTTCCTATTTCAAGGCCACTTCCTAATTTTCCTCTTGTCTTATCAGGAGATGTCTCCGCTATGTATGTCATCGCACCAGCGTATTCTCCACCAGTTGAGAATGATTGAACCATTCTAACAATAAGCAATAAGATTGGTGCCCAAATCCCGATTTGATGTTGCGTTGGAAGTAACCCTAACACTAAAGTAGAACATGCCATTAAAATAATGGTTGATGACAGAACAACTTTACGACCATGTTTATCCCCTATGTGACTGAAGAATATTCCTCCAATCGGTCTTACTATAAAAGCAAAAGCAAAAACTGCAAAGGTTGATGCCAACTGTATTTCTTTTGGCATGTTCCCGAAGAAATTCGAACTAATGATAACCGCTAGTTGAGCGTAAAGACCAAAGTCAAACCACTCAATAGCGTTACCAATACCTGTTGCAAATACGGTTTTCTTCGTTTTACTCGCATCTACAACATTGACGTTGTCTTTCTTAAACTTCATTTTTAAATACACTCCCCATTTATCTCTATATAAACATATAACCTATTAAAATTTTTTAATCAAAATTTTTGAAATTCAATTTAAAATATTTCTTAAAATATTTTCATACCAATAATTATAGAAGTACTAATAAATTTACTTTTTCTATATTTAGCTCTATATTGAAATAAAGATATTTTTTAGGAGGGAATACATGTCAGGGTTTTACTTTTTAGTAATTGTTACAATAATCAGTGCCATTGTGAGTTTAGGATTTTCATTAAATGCAGTCGCTGATAGAAAACAAAATCAAAAATCTCAAACAAACGCACTTTATGCTTTATCACGAAGTTTAGTTTTATTTTTATTATCTATTATCGCCTTATTTACTGGTAGCGCTGCTTTTTTAACTGGTGTTGCGCTGCTTTTTTAACTGGTGTTGCGCTGCTTTTTTAACTGGTGTTGCGCTCGCTGTTGCTTTAACACATATCTTTGATGGGTTTATTGGGATAATTTTAAAAAATGATTTTAAAACTTACGGCCCATTCATTACAGGTTTTTTACACCTTGTAATTATCGCAATATTTGCATAATATACATACTAACAAACATACAGCTTCGACGCAAAATCGCTATAATTCTATCATTTAATTAAAAAGCCACTCTGTTGAATCCTCAACAGAGTGGCTTTTCCTATATAAATTCTCACAACTTTAACGCATATATTATTTGTTCTAGAATAAACTTATATTTTCTTTGCTAAGTCAGTCATATAATCAAAGAATGCATCTCTATTTACATCATTAATAATATTAACGTTTCTTCCTTCTTCACTCTTGTATGTTCTACCTTGGCTTGGTCCATGAGTAAGTACACCTAGTTTTTGTTGTTCTTTTTGTACAAGTTCTGGTTTACCAACATAAGCAGTTGTTAACACATCCCATAAGAAGTACGTTGAATTTGTAACGAAATGTGTAAGTGGTGGAACAAGCGCATAACATATCCCTAAGAAATCTACACCTTCATAGTTTCTTTCATTCGCCCACCTTTTACGAACATCTGGTGTAAGAGGTACTTGATTTGTACTTTCTAATGCTACCATATCTATTTTAATATCTGTATCAAATACAACTTTAACCGCTTCAGGATCCCAAAAAGCATTCCATTCAGCTGTTCCATCATGTTCTGGTTCTTCAACGTTACCTTTGTCTAAAAGCGTACCGCCCATCCAAACTAATCTTTCTATACGTTCTTCTATTTTAGGTTCAACTTTTAAACTTTTAGCTAAATCAGTAAGAGGACCTGTAAATAACATTGTTACTTTTTCTTTGCTATTCATTAATTTTTCAATAATATCTTCGTATGCTTCTTTTTCTGAAACTGTTGAATGAATATTCATTTCTTCATTTAAAATAGGCATAGCATCTACATAAAATGCATGCATTCTCCAATCTTTAGGAAATGGATTTTTCCCTCTTTCATTTGAAGGTGCAACATTTAATTTTTGATTTGAAAAACGATTGATAATTTTGCAAGAAGCGCTCGTAGCAGGCTCAACATAACAATCCGCTCCGATTGCACTAACGCCTATTAAATCTACATCTTCCATTTGTAATAATAAAAATAGCGAAATTAAGTCATCCACGCCACCGTCATGGTTAAAATATACTGTCTTCATTTATATACCCTTCTTTCATTCCCAATAGCACCATTATACATAATAATTAATTTTTATTATATCAATTATTTAAATTTACTTGTTTATGTATCACTAAAGATATATACTCTCATTATTAAATGTAAAATTTTAGGATATGAGATGAAAAGATGAAAATATTTATAAAACTAATCATTTTTTATTTAAGTTTATTTCTGAGTACTACACTTATTGGTTCATTATTGCTCTTTCTACCTATTACAGGCAGGAAAACTATTTCTTTTATTGATGCATTTTTTGTAACCACAAGTGCCTTTACAGTAACTGGTATATCTACTGTAGATATACCTAGCCAATTCAATACGTTAGGGTATATTGTTATTTTACTACTTATTCAAATTGGTGGATTAGGTATCGTCGCAGTAGCTCTGTTTTCTTTGATTTTATTTAATAAAAAAATTTCATTCTTAAACAGAGAATTATTAATGATTACTTGGAATTTCGATGAATTCGGTGGAGTTATAAAAATCCTTAGAAACCTATTTATATATACAATCATTGTGGAAAGTGCAGGTTTCTTACTATTATCAATCAAATTTCTACCATTATTCGGATTAAAAAAAGGACTTTTCATATCACTTTTTACATCTATATCTGCGTTTAATAACGCTGGCATATCACTATTTTCTAATAACTTGATGTCTTTTTCATCAGATTTATATATTAATTTTGTCGTATCTTTTTTAATAATTTTAGGTGGTATAGGACCATTAGTTGTTTATGATATTGTCGTTAAAAAACGTTTTAACAAACTGCACCTACATACTAAAATCGTGATAACAGCTACTGCTTTTCTAATTTTATTTGGTACATTGTCTATATTTTTACTTGAATACCATCATGGTCTATCTAAATTATCAATAAAAGATAAATTATTAACTTCATACTTCCAATCTGTTTCAACTCGTACTGCAGGTTTTAATACAATAGAATTAAATCATTTATTACCAGCTACATATGCAGTTATGATTTTCTTAATGTTTATCGGAGCAGCTCCAGTAAGTAGTGCTGGCGGTATTAAAGTAACTACATTTATTTTAATATTAGTATTTCTTTGGCAAAATGTTAGGAGTTATGAGTATCCTTATATCTTTAAAAGAACAATTCAATTTCATCAAATATCAAAAGCTTTATCTATTGCATTACTCAGCTTTATTTTGGTAATAATCGTGAGTTTAACTATGAACCTATTTCAACCAGACATTGCATATCATAAGCAATTATTTGAAGTAACTTCTGCATTTGGAACAGTCGGTTTGTCTACTGGTATTACTTTTGACCTCAACACATGTTCGAAATCACTAATTATTATCGTCATGATTGTTGGTAAAATAGGCATTATTACATTATTAGCCCTTCTAACACAACGAGATACATCTAATTACCGATTTGCTGATGGCAAAGTACATCTATAAAAAATGAGTCTGGGACATAAATAATTGTCCCAGACTCTCTTTTTATTATTCATCTTCGTTAGATTTTGAGTCAGCTTTATCTTCGTTACTTGAGTTGTCTTTAGCTTTTTGTTCGGCATCCTCTTGAGCTTTTTTATCTTCTTCTTGTGCTTTACGATCAGCTTCTTCTTTGGCCTTTTCTTCTGCTTGACGTTGCTGTTCTTCAGCCTTTTTCTCAGCGTCTTCTTGTGCTTGTTCCTCTTCTTTACGCTGTTGCTCTTCAGCTTTTTTATCTGCCTCTTCTTGAGCCTTTTTCTCTTCTTCTTTAGCTTTCTCTTCTTCTTTTTGCTTTAGTTCTTCTTCACGTTTTTTATCCGCTTCAGCTTGTTTTTCTTCTTCTTGTGCTTTTTTATCTGCCTCTTCTTGTCTCTTCTTCTCTTGTTCTTCTAATTTTTTCTGTTGATCATTATTTTGGACCGCATTATTATTATATTGTTCTTCTGATGATGGTATTTGTTCAGTTGGTACTTCTTCTGTTGCTGGCGGTTGATTACTTTCAGTTTCTTTTACTTCTGAATTTTTAATATTCCAGTCTGCTTTATAAGTCTTATCTTCTGGCTTAAAGTTCATTTCTACTTTATAATTATCCGCTTCTGGTACATCATAATATAAATAACTATTTTCTGTGTTACCTTTTTTTAACTGATGTTGGAATCCAGGTGTATTTTCATTCATACCAAAGAATTGATTTTGACTTTCACCATCAATCGTGAGATCAAAAGCAGAATTATCCACTAGAATTTGCTTTTTATCTACATTTTTAAATTTATAATATACTTTTAATACTTTACCATTCTCAGGGTAGTAATATTGATCTTCAGGTTGAACAAACTCTGCCTTAACAACAGTAATTTCAAGTCCGTTCACTCTAATTTTATCTCCTAATTCCAAACCCTTCAGACCTTTTTCAGGCGTGTCTTCGAGCTTTTTAGTCTCAGTCTTTTTATCTTTCGTTTGTTGCTCGCCAAATAACTGGTCTACAGAATAACTACTACTTTTCGGCAGCGTTAAAAAAATCGAAACAAAACAAATTAACCCTACGAAAAATAGTGTTACAGTGCTTATTAACACTCCAACAAACTTACTTTTGTTCGCAATTTTTACAATAGTCGTCACCAACATCGTGACAAATGCTATAGATATTAAAATCCATACAAACGTAAAAATTAAACTGTTCATTTTTTCTCTCCTTATCGTATCTTTTATTTATCTTATAATAGCACGGATTATCTAAATAAAAATAATAAAACAAACTTTATTTCCTTTTTATAATCATTCCCTAAAATTTGAAATTTAAAATTAATTCACTAAACTTATTTACTCTTTCTCTTTTACTAACAAACCACCATGGTAACAAAAATATTTTGAAGCATTTAAATCAACAACTTTTTTTAATGAATGTTTTGCTTCTTTTAAATTCATGCTATAGTCCGGATTTGCTACTATAAGCTCCTCACCTTCTTTTACTGCGGCATCACCTGTTATCACGCTATCTTCTGACTGTATGTATAAAGAAATGTGTCCACTTGTATGACCAGGGGTTTGCACAATCTCGACCTCTTCTTCTAGTATGATTGCACCATCTGTAACTTCTATATCAACTTCCACATGATCTAAAGATTCTAGTAGTTCTATGAACTGTGTACCTTTCTCTTTATCGTATTCAGGCATGCTTTTTAATAATTCTTCCGCTTGAGTAAGTCTTTCAGATTTTTCACTACCGTTTATATACTTTGCTTCTATGAAACTACTTATTACTTTTACATGTTGGTATTTATCCTTAAAGGCTTTAAGAGCCCCTATATGATCGTCATCATAATGAGTAATAATGATATTTTGTAAATTATTCATATCATAACCTAAGTTTTGAACAGCTTCTTCTATCTTCGGTAAGAAACCGGGATACCCAGTATCAACAAGTGTTAAAGCCTCTTCTAATACGATGAGCGTTGGATATATAGCATGCTCATGCCCTTCATAATTAAACTTTATTTCTAATTCTTCTATTTGAATAGTCATAATAGAGCTCCTTTATTTTCTAACGGTCTTTTTCGAAATTGTTAATTATTATGATTCTCATTACAATTACTACTATATAAAATGATATATATAATATTATTTTAAAGGAAACAAATTACATTAGAAAGGTTTTTGGCTTTTTAATTTTTAGGAGGATTAGCATGATACCTAAACATATCGTTTCAGCTGCATGTATTGTATTAAACGACGAACAGGAAATATTACTAATTAAAGGACCTAAACGTGGTTGGGAGATGCCTGGTGGTCAAGTCGAAATCGGTGAACCTTTGCATGAAGCAGCTATACGCGAAGTAAAAGAAGAATCTGGCGCTCACATTGAAATCACCAGATTCTGTGGTATTTTCCAAAACACTACTGACGGTATTGTCAACACATTATTTTTAGCACACTACATAGGTGGCGAGTTATGTACGAGTGACGAAAGTTTAGAAGTAGGCTTCTTTACATATGATGAAGCAATGGAAATGGTTACGTGGAAAAATTTCAAAGAAAGAATCTCTTTAAGTCTGAATGAAAAAGAACCATTTCTTGTTACGTTCTAGTATTCATCTTTCAAGATACTATATACTAGTGTATCTCTATAACCATCTTTAAGTTTAATATTTTGTCTCAATATCGCTTCATGTCTCATTTTTAATTTTTGAAGTACGATTTCTGAAGCGGTATTATTTATGTCTGTTGAAGCCCATATTCTATTCAGTTTCAACACTTTGAAACCATACTTCACAATAGTTCTAGCTACATCTGTTGCAATACCATTGCTCCAATATTCTGGATGGATAGTGAATTCAATTTCTCCACTATTATTCTTCTTATCACTTATTAATTGGATAGCACCTATAACATTATCCGTATCCGCATCTACTATTACATTGTACATCCAATCTTCATCTCTATTTAATAACGTTTGTACAAATTCTTCAGTCTCTTCATATGTTAACGGATCCCAAGTTTGATATTTCGCCACTTCAGGTAGTGAAGTATACGCGTGAATATCATCTAAATCCGATTCTTTTAAATCTCTTAAATAGTAATCCATCCTAATCCTCCTAATATTTCTATGCTTTATGACTAAACGATTGGGATTATCTTAACATAATTACATATCTATATAAACTAATTCCTATATATTTACTCAACTTTTATTAAAAGAAGATTTCACTTTACAAAACAGAACATATGTTCGTATAATAAAAGTATAATGTTTTTGGAGATGATAATGTGGTAAAAATAATTAATCCAGATATGCCTGAAGAATTTCAAAATGAGACAGATTACAGAAATATTCCAAGAGAATATTTAAATCCGAGAATTCCTCAAGGAAGAGGAATGATTAAATGGGCGCCATTTGCGACAATGCCACAGCAATTCGAAGAAATCTCACAATATATTAAAGATCAAACAAAGATAGAAAAACCTACACTTGATGAATCCGCGCTAGCTGATTTAAACCATGTATTAGCGGAGAAAATTTTCTATAATCCAAATTGCGAAATTAAATATTGGCACAATGGCTATATTAAACAAGTGAAATGTGAAATACATAAATTCAACTCCGAAATTAATATGCTACAAGTTATTAATCAAGAAAATAAACAAGTCATGTACTTAGATATGGACTGTATATTAGGAATAGAATAATGAAAAAGAATCGCCTGTAGATACCAGCGATTCTTTTTTGTCGTTTTTAGGTTTTTACGGTTCGATAATTTTGTTTTATCGAACCTTCTATAAATAAAATCGCATCATATCTTCATCATAATATTGCTTTCCATCATAAATAGCCATCGGTTCAGTTGCAAATCTTTCAAAACCTAATTTTTTATAAAATTGAATCGCTCTATCATTCATAGATAAAACTGTTAAATCAATCACTTTTAATCTTTCTATACTAGATGCTTCTTTTATAAGTTCTTTCACTACGCTTTCAGAAACACCACTCCCCCTATCCTTTTCTTTACAATACATAGCGACTATGTTCCCTTTATGTTGTAGCTTTTTAACACCTTCTCTATAAAATGTTGCAACACATACAAGTTCATCATTTCTAAATCCACCATATGTAAATTTAGAATCAGTACTTTCTAAACGTTGTTCAAATCTACTAAAAGGATATTCAACCTCATCTTCATACAAAGAAGCAAAAGCTTGGGCATCAGTTTGCAAAGCTAATAATCTAAGCTCCCTAAATTCAATGGCATCAGTTTTATTTAATTTACGAATTTTCAATATAAATCGCCTCCTATTTCAGATTGTCAAACCACATCAAAGCTTCTTTTTCAATATTTCTCACGTAATCTTTTTTAGCTTTACTGTATTCTCGTGTGTCATGGTATTTACTTGCTAACATTTCTTTGTAGTGGCTATATTCTTGGGCAACCTTTTCATTTACTCTCAAATAATCTCTAAAAATGATATGTCTTTCTATTTCTTTATTTCCTTGTTCATATATATGTATATGATGGGTTCTGTTTTCTCCGCCTTTTCTTAATAGTCTTCTGCCACTAATACCCCATTCTCCCGCTACTTCGTAACCTAAGTTTATAAATAATGAGTTAAACTGATCGACCTTTTGAATATCACGTACTATAACCATCATATCGATAACTGGTTTAGCTTTCATCCCTTCAATAGAAGTACTTCCAAAATGCTCAAACTGAATAATTAAATCTCCTAAAATTCCCTCTAAATTTTTACACTCATTTTGATAAAGACTTTTCCAACTTTCTTTATATGAACTTAACCTAATCTTCAAATGATCACCCCTTATTTAATAAATAACATAAAATAAGTTCTTTAGTTCTATTTGGTCAACTTAAATTATCTAGTAACTTGTTTATTTCAATAAACTTTGAATTTTTAATAGACAAATTCGTTTCTTCATATGTTTCACGTTTCACTACTTCTTTCGAAGATATTTTTATACATTATGAATCTATTTCCACCAATATTACCATTATGTACAAAAAAAGAGTATGAGAAATAAATTATTCCATAAAAAAAGAACCCGAGCGTGCTTTTGTCTCGGATTCTTTCCTATTTCATAAGTTTTATTGTAATACCCAACTATATGGATCTTTTAATTGTGACCAGTCTTGATCTATTTCATCTGCATTAATGAGACATTCATCTAATGATTTTGTAATTTCATCAACGTCTAAATCACTGCCGATAATAACAAATTGTGTTTCTCTATCTCCATATTCTGGATCCCAATTTGCTTTTACTTCAGGTCTTTCACTTAGTATTTCATTTTTTTGTGCTTCACTCATTGCATCAACCCAATATGTTATTGGATGGATGTTAACGAATGAACCTGCTTGTGAAAATAGACAAGCTACGTGATTATATTGTGCTAACCATACAATACCTTTTGCTCTGATGATATTCCCTTGCATATTTTCCATCCATTTATTAAATCTATCAGCATGGAAAGGTAAACGTCTTCTGTATGCAAATGATGAAATACCGTATTCTTCAGTTTCTGGTGTATGACTAGCATGACCGCCTTCAGTCAATTCTTTAATCCAACCGGCAGAATTACTCGCCTTTTCAAAATTAAATAAGCCTGTGTTAACAACCTCTTTAATTGGTACATCAGCAAAGTTTGTTTTTATAAATTTAGCGGTTGGTTGTAATTTTCTTAATACATTCTCTAGTTGATCTAAATCTTTTTTGTCCACTAAGTCTGTTTTATTTAGAATCAACACGTCACAAAATTCAATTTGATCTATTAATAAATCAGAAATTGATCTTTCGTCTTCTTCACTAACACCTTGATCTCTATCAGTTAATAAATCTTCAGAGCGCATATCGTTAATGAAGCGGTGCGCATCGACTACTGTTACCATAGTATCTAATCGACAAATGCTTGTTAAATCGATACCTAGTTCATCGTCAATATATGAGAATGTTTGAGCAACTGGTACGGGTTCTGAAATACCTGTTGATTCAATTACAATTTGGTCTACATCTCCACGTTCTGCTATTTTTTGTACTTCTACTAATAAATCTTCTCTTAATGTACAACAAATACAGCCATTAGAAAGTTCGACGAGTTTTTCATCAGTTCTAGAAATACCCCCACCTTCTATGACTAAATCTTTATCTATATTGATTTCACTCATATCGTTTACGATGACCGCTATTTTTAAACCTTCTCTATTTTTTAAGATGTTGTTTAATAACGTCGTTTTTCCTGAACCTAAATATCCACTTAGTACAGTTACAGGTATTTTATTCAATTTGTTTCCCCCTACTTTCTAATTGCTTATGCCCAAATCACACAGTTGCTTACCAACTTGATTTTTTCACGCCAGGAATTTGACCTTTGTGCGCATATTCTCTTAAAGCAATTCTAGACATACCAAATTTTCTGTATACACCTCTAGGTCTACCAGTAACTTGACATCTACGTGTAATACGCGTAGGTGATGCGTCTCTAGGAAGTTTTTTTAAACCTTCGTAGTCTTTATTTGCTTTTAATTCTTCTCTTTTTTCTCTATATTTCTCTACCATTTGAATACGTTTTTGTTCTTTTGCTATTTTAGATTTTTTTGCCATGTATATAACTCCTTTTAAATTATTATTGAACATAATGTGAATAATGAAATAAATAAGCCAACAAAGAAGTTGGCTTGAAATCGTATATTAAATAAAGTAAATGAAGTAGCCACGTAATCTCTCGGAGGTAAATCGTAATGACTACGCTTTAACTATAAAACATAATTCCAACTTTTGCAAGTAGAAAATTTCATTTCTTTCAATTTCAATAATTTTAAACTTGCTTACCTACTTCAAAGATGATACTTTACTATTATACAAAACGTAGTTATTACGATTTAGGAAGTGTATAATATGAAAGATACATTTAAAGCAATAATAATTGGTGCCGGCCCTTCTGGAATCGGTATGGCTATTGCTCTAAAAGAACTTGGTTTGCAAGATGTCATGATTTTAGATAAAGGTAAAGTTGGTGAATCATTCATTAATTGGCCAGATACTACTCGATTTATTACGCCATCTTTTACCACAAATGGATTTGGTACACCAGACATCAATGCTATTACACCACATAGCTCTCCAGCATTCACATTTAAAAAGGAACATATTTCAGGATTTGAATACGCTCAATATTTAAATGCACTTACTCAAATATATGAGTTAAATATAAAGGAACATACAGAAGTCATCGATATTTCAACTGATGAACAAAATGATTCATATACTATAAGTACAGAAAAGAAAGGTTTTAAAGCAGATTATATTTTTATAGGAACAGGTAATTTCTCATTTCCACATAAACCATTTAAACATGGTGTTCATTACTGTGAGATAAAGAATTTTTCAAATGTTGAAGGAGAAACTGCTACTATAATAGGAGGAAATGAAAGTGGCTTCGATGCTGCAATACACTTAGCCCTTTTAGGTAAGAAAGTCGATATATACACAAATTCTACAAGCTACGACCAACAAGATCCTGACCCAAGCGTTAGACTTTCGCCATACACGCATCAGCGTTATGTTGAGTTAGTAGAACAAGGTTATCCTATTAAACTACACTCAAACTATTCTATAGAGGAAATTGATTTCATAAATAATCAATATACAATAAGGTTTGAAAATCAAACACGAAGTATAACTGTTGCAAATGAACCAATTTTAGCTACTGGCTTTAACCCTGTTCAAAATAATCCGTTAACAAATATTCTATTTGAAAATAACGGGAATAGTTATGAATTAA
Source organism: Mammaliicoccus sp. A-M4 (assembly GCF_022386955.1). Classification (NCBI taxonomy): domain Bacteria; kingdom Bacillati; phylum Bacillota; class Bacilli; order Caryophanales; family Staphylococcaceae; genus Mammaliicoccus; species Mammaliicoccus sp. A-M4. The sequence goes on along the minus strand of NZ_JAJNHH010000005.1, from coordinate 9,558 downwards.
CTGACGATGATGAATCAACAATTAATCAAAATATATTCCTAATTGGAGATACAGTTAAACATCAAGATGTCATTCTTTGCTACATTTATAAATTTAGAACACGCTTTTCAGTATTAGCTAACCTTGTTTGTGAAAGAGAAGGCATAGAAGCAAATGAAGATGCAATTGAATTTTATAAGAATAATCAAATGTATTTAGATGATTATTCTTGCTGTGAAGTTGATTGCTCATGTTAAGAGTGGAATACAATTTAAAAGATGGGCCATTTTCTAATATACCTAATGAAAAACATTATATTGTTGTAAAGCATTTAAATAAACTGACAACTGAACAAAAAATGTCTTTCAAAAACTTTATTATTAAGAAAAAATTAAATTTAACATTAGATGAATCACATAAAAACATCATAGAAAATCGTTCTGAAACTAAAGATATCATTTCAGAACTAGAATTACTTAGAAAAGAAAAGTTGCGTCGAGTTCCTACATTGAAAGATATGACATCATCATTATTACTTATTATTTTAATGTTTATGTTACCTATTTATATATCTTTTTATCTTTCAAGCTTTGTTCAAAACAACTGGATGGAAAGTTTTCTTAGTTTTACATCTAACAGTCTACACTTTCAATCAGAATTTTTAAATGATATATTGTTCGGTGATTATGGGCTACTATCCCTTGGCATTTATTCTGTCGTCTGGGCGTTACCAGTTGTCATATTCATTAGTATTTCTACAAACATTGTGAGTGAAAGTCATTTAAAATCTTATATCGTATGGTCAATCGATCCAATTATGACTAAAGTTGGTTTAACCGGTTACGATATTGTACCAGTGATTGAAGGGTTCGGTTGTAACTCAGCTGCAGTATTAAGAGCCAACCATGATTGTAGTGCTTGTAGTAAAAGCAATTGCATTAGTTTAATAAGTTTCGGTTCATCATGCAGTTATCAAATTGGTGCAACTTTATCACTTTTTAGTGTGATGAACGCACCCTGGCTCTTTATGCCTTATATTTTAATTGTCTTTATAGGTGGAATCATACATATAAAACTATGGTCTCCAAAGTCTATATTACCTACACATTATTTTGTATTAGATAAAGTAAGAAAGCCTTCTATAAAAGCTATATGGCTTCAATCTATGGATACAATTAAATCTTTTCTCGTTCAAGCTTTACCTATATTCTTCGTAATATGCATCCTAGCAAGTTTATTATCTATGACACCTATACTTGTTTATGTCTCAAATATATTCAATATCATATTACAACCAATTAACGTACCTAAAGAAATGTCAACAGGCATTCTTTTTTCAATGATCAGAAAAGACGGCATGCTTTTATTTAATATGAATCATGGAGCTATACTACAATCTATTTCGTTAAAAAGTGCTTTCTTACTTATATTATTTAGTTCGACTTTTTCTGCTTGTTCAGTAACAATTACGATGATAATTAAAAGTTTAGGTTGGCTAGAAGGCATTAAAATCGTTGGCAAACAGATGGTAACTGCAACGATTTGTTTCTTCATTACAGTATTAATTTTAAATTTATTATAGGGGAATTAAACCTTGATATTATCGGATCAAGATATAAAGCAATATATCAACGAAGAAAAATTAAAAATTACACCTTTTCATGAAGCGTTTATTGAACCCGCTTCTATCGATTTAACATTAGGCAATCATTTCCTTTTACCTAAAACACCTAAAAGTGGTGTGCAGCCTTTATCAACAGCTATAGAGTACAACGAGATTCACGCAGAGAAATTCACCATACCTGCTAAATCCTTTGTCTTAGCAACTACTGTTGAGTATATTGAGTTACCGAATGATATAACAGGATTTGTAGGAGGAAGAAGTTCTATAGGAAGAGCTGGTTTATTCATACAAAACGCAGGATGGGTTGATCCAGGATTTGCTGGACAAATTACATTAGAGTTATTCAACGCGAACGATTTTGCATTAGAAATAAATGTTAATCAGCGTATATGTCAATTAGTTCTCGCTCAAACACGTTCTCCTGCCAATCATGCTTACAATGGTAAATATCAAGGACAAAAGAATACAACAGGTAGTAAAGTTTATATGGATAAAGACCCAAAATAAAGGTGGCTTTTAAATGGAAATTGTAATTATAACCGGATTTTTAGGAAGCGGCAAAACGACGATGTTGAATAGTTTAATCAATGATGTTCAACAAGAAAATAAAAAATCAGCAGTCATTATGAATGAGTTCGGAAAACGTAGCATTGATACTGAGCTCATTCAATCTGACGTTCCAATAAGTGAAATGATAAATGGATGCATATGTTGTGTTATGAAAGAAGATGTTGCAACACAATTACACCAAGTTTATTTAGAATACCAACCAGATGTCGTATTTATAGAATGTAGCGGCATCGCCCATCCACTTGAAGTATTAGATGCATGCTTAACACCGGTACTTGCGCCATTTTCAACAATAAGAACAATTATTGGCATTGTGGATTTACCGGCTTATCAACACCTTTCTTCTTATACTGAACAAACACAACAACTGATAGATATACAACTTAAATATTGTCACGATATTGTATTAAACAAAATCGACATGATGGATACAGATGACGCTATAAACACAATGAAATCTATACAAGAAGACTATACAGAAGCGGATATCTTTTCTACGACATTTGGAAATATCCATTTTAGTCATTTTACAAAATCTAATCGAGATTTAAAGGTTACACAACACGACGCACATCATCATGGTCATGTTTTCCATAAATATTATCCATTAACAGAACCAATTATGATGGAAGGTTTTAAAACATGGTTAAAAGATTTACCTAATAACATCTATAGAATTAAAGGCTTTATTACATTTAAAAACGATCCAAATAAATATTTAATCCAAGTTTCAAATGATAACCTAAGGATAGAACAATATAACATTAATATCGATGATTACTTAATATTGATTGGCGATAATTTGAATAAAGAAGCGGTATTTTCCCCTAATGAAATAAAAAAAGCATCTCATCAAAGTAAATGATGAGATGCTTTTTTTATAAATTGGATTTTATATTATTCTACTTTCCAAACATTTAGACCATGCACTTGGCTATTCTCGTCAAATTTCAAATCTTCTTTACCATAAAACGTATAAGTTTTACCTTCTTCTAGCAATTTATGGTCGTAATCAATAATAAAATAAGATTCTGTACTATTACCACTTTCTTTTACTACTTCCACAACCTTATTCCCTACTTCATTCTCGCTAATTTTCTTAACCTTTGCATTCGTTACTTTTAATAATTGATCATGATCATAAGTTTCATTATTGAACTTATCATAATCAATCTCAATAGAATGATTCATTTTCTCTTGATTGAAGTGATCAGCTTGAGCTTGTGCCACATTACCATCCATATTAAAAGTTGAATCACGATCTTGGTTTGGCTCAGTAGATACAACGCCAACAATACAACCTAAAGTTAAAAAGAATAATACAATGGTACTTAGCAACGGAACTCTAAACCTAGTATCTTTAATCGCTTTAACCACAGTTGTACCTATCGCTGCACAAAAAGCTATTAATACTATAATTCCTAAAACGCTAAATATAAAACTTTCCATTTTTCATTACTCCCTTGATTTTTTCGTTTTTACATCAGTATATATTAGACCTAATGTAAACAAATGTCATTTATTTTGTTTCAAAAACCGAAAGAACACGTTTTCATAGCGAGTTTAAAGTATCTCAATTTTTGATTTTATACAAATATTCACTCAACCTTTGATTACGTCCTCCTTTATCCCAACTATGATAATCTTCAATTAATAGATGTATATTTTTGTTGTAATGATTAAATACTAAATCAGTGATTGCTAAAAAACTTTTCCAATAATGAAACATAATTGAATTTGTATCTTCATTTTCATACAAATCATATGTGAAAGCCTCTAAATATTTTTCATCATAACGTTCTTTATAATAATTGAATAATTCTAATTCAAGATTATATATTTTGCTAAATTCTTCTTCTGTATAAAAATAAAATCTCGGTAAGAACATAACTAGTCCTTCTTCAAACCATAAATCATCTGAAGAAACATCTTCATCATCAAAATAAGACAAGAAAAAATCACAGTGATGTGTTATTTCATGCCCTAATATACATAAAATTTCCTTCTTCAAATAATGATTGAAAAATGTTTTTGTATCAACACTCATATCGTCTTGGATTGCTTCTGTTAAAAATTCTTTCCAGCTATCTAAGTCTATACTTATAAAAACACCTTTTTCATTAGTATAAGCTGGGATATTTTTTTGTAACACATTTTCCATTACATACTTACTAGTCCAAATAATATGTGCTGGTTCATCTTTTAATTCATATTCTATTTTTAATTTTTCAACATAGATTTTAATTTCGTTATAAAAATATCTTGCTAATTTTTCAACTTCTACATTCGTATCTAAACTATCTAACATATATATACTTTTCATATCTACCACCGACTTTTTAAAGTGATTTAACAAATTCTATTCATTTTTAATATACCATAATACATTCTCATTATTTTTGGTAAACTTATATATAATTGAAATGATATTTTGAAGGAGATTTTTATGCAGCATATTAAATCATTTTTAGAGGTTAAACAGATTTATATTTATATTATTTTCTTGATTTGTGGTGCTGTTTTAGGTTTATCGTTTGGTGATTTAAAAAAACTGTTTGAGCCTTTTATTTCATTTTTTTTAGCTATATTATTATTTAGCATGTTTGCTCAAATACCGTTTTTAAACCTTAAAGATAAACTATTAGATTTTAAATATGTTTTAGCGCTACTTGTTTCGAATTTTATTTTAATACCTATTTTTGTTTTTATACTTGTGTCTCTTTTCAATGTGACATCTATACCCATTTTAATTGGTGTTTATCTTGTTTTACTGACACCATGCATTGATTATGTCATCGTCTTCACTAAACTAGGTAAAGGTGACGCTCAGTACATGCTAATCTCTACTCCAATATTGTTTATTGTACAGTTTGTCTTGTTGCCTGTTTATTTTGTATTATTTTTAAGACAAGACTTCTCTCAATATATAAAATTAGGACCATTTATTGAAACGTTTGTTTTATTAATTTTAATTCCATTTATTTTAGTCCTGATTTTACAACTAGCGAGTCAAAAATCTATCCAAATGAAAAAGTGTTTGAATTTAACTGAATGGCTTCCTGTTCCTTTTATGGCACTTGTTTTAATCGTGGTTATTGCCTCTCATATTTCTACGTTAACTCATGATTTGGATAATGTTATTACAGTTATTCCTATTTATATTTGCTTTATGGTTATCGCTCCATTCATTGGGTCATTTACAGGAAAACTTTTTGCACTACCTGTTGATTTAAAAAGAACTTTAGCATTCAGTTCTAGTACAAGAAATGCTTTAGTTGTATTACCTTTAGCTCTTTCGTTACCTAAAGAATGGTCTGCTATCGTTACGGTAGTAATTGTGACACAAACAGTTGTTGAATTAATTGGTGAATTAGTTTATATACGCGTCATAAAAAAAATCATCAAATAAATTATTTTTTAATATCTTAATAACTTTATTTTGTTATTTAATGAAGTCGTGTAATAATAGAGTTATATTATGAATAATTAGGAGTGAAATCTTGAGAGTTAGAGCATTAGAATCTAATGACTTACCTTTTGTACACGAATTAAACAATGAATATTCAATCATGTCATATTGGTTTGAAGAACCATATGAATCGTTAACTGAGCTTCAGTATTTGTTTGATAAACATTTACTTGATGAATCTGAAAGAAGATTTATAGTTGAAGATGATAAACAGATTGTAGGGATTGTTGAACTTGTAGAAATTGATTATATTCACCGTAACTGTGAAATTCAAATTATTATTAAACCAGAATTCGGTGGCAAAGGATATGCTAAATTTGCCTTTGATAATGCTACAAGTTACGCGTTTGATATTTTAAACATGCATAAAGTTTATTTATATGTAGACCAAGATAATGAAAAAGCTATACATATATATGAAAGTTACGGATTTAAAAAAGAAGGTCTATTAAGAGAACACTTTTATGCTAAAGGTAAATATAAAGACGCTTTTTTAATGGCTTTATTAAAATGTGAATATATTTCATAAAAAACAGCTCTAAACGTAAGGTTTTCTTACGTTTAGAGCTGTTTAATCTTATTAGCTTTATTTAATTATTTTAACTTTAATTCTTGTCCTACTGTTAAGTCATTTGAACTTAAATCATTTAATTCTTTAAGTTTATCTACACTTACACCGCTTCGTTTAGAAATATTATATAATGTATCTCCTGAAACTACTTTATGTGTATCACCACTTATAGTCTCTTCATTATCTGTTTCATTCGTTCCATTATAATGTTTTTCTACAAGTTTATAGAACTGATCCATATCGTATCCCCATTGACTAAAGTAATTGATAGGATCCGTGTGGTCTGTTCCACCCCAATATTCACTGATGGCATTATGACTGATTACAGTACCAGTACCTTCATTATTATCTGCTAATGATGGTTTTAAACCATTTTGTTTAAGCATTTCAGCTGTTAAATATGCTTGATTATTTACTGATTTAGCAAATTCATCAAACGTACTTGCTTGCGCTAATTCTATTTGGTAAAAGTAAGGATTCGCTTTAGCACCTGCACCCCACGCTAAATAGTCACTTGATGCTGTTTGTACTATTTTATTACTACCTGCATATGCATGCACAAATGCACTCTCATAATTATTATACATATAATTAATTTCATCATCGATTGTACTACTAGGATTAGATGTTTCATGAATAACTACACCAATAAATTCATCAGATTTAAAATCATATTTTGGTAAGCTATCCATTCTAGAATCTTGAGTAATATTCGATGGCTTTATGTTATTTTTCTCAATGTAATTATTTACATCTTGATAAGCTTCGTTCGTACTTTTCTTTGATCTCATTTCAGTAGAACCATGCTCAGCAACTTTATTATGTAACTCTAAATCTTCATCCGTTAGTAAATTCGTAAGTTCTTTCGGCTTCATTTTTTGAGCCTCTTCGAAGTTAATTGATTTACTTGTATTTTCAGTTTGACTATTACTCGCCTCATTAGATTCTTCAGCATTCACATGCAAACCAGATTGAGAAAGCAATAAACCAGATGTCAAAATTAATACCGTTCCAAATTTATACTTCATAATAATCCTCCTTCATTAAAGTTCTTTGAACATTGTATGATAAAATAATATTAATTAATACAGGATATTAATATTTGTAATTATTAATTAACATGTTTGAAATATTTTGTTTTTTATTTTTATGACTCATATTCAAGAAACAACATTATATTGTATAATTACATTTAATATTGATATAGAAATGAGGTAAGTTATGAATTCAACACAAAAGTTATTTATAAGGCCTATTAAAGAAGATGATTTATATATAATTTGGTCTTTAGCATTTAAAGAAGAAAACCCCGAATGGAAAAAATGGGATGCTCCCTATTTCAAACATGAAACAATGTCATTTGAGGAATTTTTAAAGCTGAGAGATACTTGGGTAAATGTGCCTAATAAGAAGGCTGTCATATATGATGATGATGTGATAGGCACAGTTTCATACTACTGGGAACACGAACCTTCTAGATGGCTAGAAATGGGTATTACTCTTCATCAACCACATACTTGGGGTAAGGGTATAGGTACAAAAGTTATGAGTATATGGATAGAACATTTATTTAACACTTTAAATATAGTACGTGTAGGCTATACAACATGGTCTGGAAATAAAGGTATGATAAGAATTGGTGAAAAGCTTGGTATGACTATGGAAGCTAAAATAAGAAAAGTGAGATATTATAATGGTTGTTATTATGATTCTATTCGCATGGGATTATTAAGAGAAGAATGGGAAAAGAGTAATTAAGTGTTTTACACCTAATTACCCTTTTTATTAGAACCTTTATTTATTAATTTACGTATTAACCTCATTATGACTGCTACACTAATATATCTAAAAATTCGTTTGATAATACTTTGCATATTGTTTAACTCCTTGTTTTCGGATTATTTTATACCTTTATCAGTACATACCCAACAATTAAGAAGGTTACACATTTATTTATATTAATATCTTATTTATCTCTTCATTTTTTGTATACAAATTAATTATACTACTAGAATATTTTAGAGATAACTCTTCCAACCCAGATAAAAAATCTTGGTATAAGCATTAATATACCTGGTATTTCAAATAAAATATCTGATACCACTTCCATAAAAATCGTTCGCTTCTTCATTCTTTGCATTTAACATCTCTCCTTAAAAAATCCTAATTTTTTACAGTTCTTATGTATATTATATACCCATCTTTTTTAGTCTATATATTAATTGTGTTTAAACTTTTCTAGTCTTAAAAGTCCTTCATCATCTGGTTCTTTAATACCGTCTTTATAATCATATCCATATTTTCTATAGAAGTGTACGGCAGTGATAGAAGCGGGTATTTCAATGCGCTCAGCTCGTTTAAAGTAAAAATCACTTTCTAATGTTTGAATGATTAACTTTCCTATTCCCTTACCTTGATAATCTGGTGAAACAAATATTGTAAATAAGCTGCTCTCAGTTTCACTATCCCAGTACGGTCCAATAGCACCTGTTCCAACGATTTTAGATTCTTCTTCAAAGACATAAAAGTTAGTAAAACTTGCTCTTTCTATAATAGCTTCTGGTGTCATCGTACTAACTACTTTCTCAATTTCTTCAATAGGCTCATCTTTAACATTCGTTGTTCTAAGTGTATGTATAATTAATTCGCTTATTTCTTCAGCATCTTTTGTTTCAAACATTCTTATGTTCATGTTGTCTCACTCCTGCTCTTTAAAAGTAATATATGACTCTTTTTTATATTAATACTATTTAAGCATATATGAAACGTGGAATAAAAAACCTATCAAAGTTTAAAATATGAAGTTAACCCTGTCAAGTAGACAACTAAATAATAAAAATGTCTTTTTGGTCAAATTCATAGCTAAGCTATGGATTTGGCCATTTTTAATGTAATTCGATTAGTATTATAAAAATGGATATATTTAGCTAATTCTATTACTGCCTGTTCATAATTTATAAAAGAAAAGTTCTTATTTCCTTTATAAATTTCACTTTTCATCATTCCCCATACTGATTCCATAGGTCCATTATCAATACAACAGCCTACACGTGACATACTTTGAATCATTTTATGCTCTTTTAATTTTGCCTTGAAACTTCTAGAAGTATATTGAAACCCTCTATCGCTATGAAATATAATACCCTTGGTATTTTTTACTTTTTTAACAGCTTTATCAAGCGTGTTAAATACTAATTGGTTATTATTTGAACTACTCAATTCATAGCTTAAAATAGTTTTACTACCTAAATCATAAATCGCACTTAAGTATACTTTATTGCCATTTTTTAATTTAAATTCAGTCACATCAGTTAACCATTTCTTGTTTTTCTTAGTTTCATTAAA
>NZ_JAJNHH010000004.1:0-181389 GCF_022386955.1 Mammaliicoccus sp. A-M4 | reverse complement strand
ATAATCCAACTAAACATGCTCTTATTGTATTTTCTACTTCAATAATCCAAGTAGACACACTTTTATTGGATTTTCTATAACAATAATCCAACTACGCACACTTTTATTGGATTTTTTATAACAATAATCCAAGTACGCACACTTTTATTGGATTTACTCCGACAATAATCCAAGTAGACACTCCTTTATTGGATTTTTTACCTCAATAATCCAAGTAACCACAATCTTATTGTATTTTCTACTTCAATAATCCAAGTACGCACACTTTTATTGGATTTACTCCGACAATAATCCAACTATGCACACTTTTATTGGATTTACGACCACATTAATCCAAGTAAATGCACCTTTATAAAGTGCAATCCAAAAGTTGAACCAACAATAAAGGAGTTTCGTAAATCTTCTCGAGGAAAATGCAAAGTAAAACGCGAATTAGGAATTGTCTTAATGGCAATAAATATAAGAAAAACAGTAGAAATTCAATTTTAATAATGAATTTCTACTGTCTTTGGATTTTTAGGAGATTTATATCTCAGAACCCTCTAAATTATAAACTTTAAAAAATAAGCATTGTAATATACAGTCCTAATAAAGTAATGAATAGCACAGGGATGGTAATGATAATACCTGTTTTAAAGTATGTTCCCCATTTTATTTTGACACCTTTTTGTGTTAAAACGTGTAACCACAATAATGTTGCTAATGAACCAATTGGTGTTATTTTTGGTCCTAAGTCGGAACCTATAACGTTTGCGTATACCATGCTTTCTTTAATTAAGCCTATTGTATTTGATTGATCAATTGCTATAGCATCTATCAAAACTGTTGGCATATTATTCATGACAGAAGAAAGAAATGCTGCGATAAAGCCCATTCCCATAATACTACTAAATAAGCCATAACCGGCAATATAGTTTAATATATCAGCCAGTATTGTAGTAATCCCTACATTTTTTAATCCAAAGACTACTAAGTACATACCAATAGAAAAAATAACAATGTTCCATGGTGCACCTTTAATAACTGATTTAGTATTAACAGCAGGGGATCTTCTTGCAAGAATCAAGAAGATGATAGCTATTATACCCGCTATAATTGAAACAGGTATATTGATAAATTCACTCACTAAATATCCAGCTAAAAGTACAATTAATACAATCCAAGAAATATTAAATAATTTTTTATCTTTAATCGCTTCATGTGGTGCTTTTATATGAGTAGCATCAAATGTTTTAGGTATAGACGTTCTAAAATATAACCACAATACAACTATACTAGCGATTAAAGAAAAGATATTAGGGATAATCATTCGACCTAAATATTCTAAGAAACTTATATTGAAGTAGTCAGCAGATACGATGTTCACTAAGTTACTTACGATTAAAGGTAAAGAAGTTGTATCTGCTATAAATCCACTCGCTATAATAAATGGAAATATAACTTTCTTGTCGAAACCTAAATGACGAACCATCGCTAAGACTATAGGTGTTAAAATTAACGCAGCTCCATCGTTAGCGAAAAACGCAGCTACAATTGAACCGAGTAACATAATGTATACAAACATTTTAATACCATTGCCTTTTGATGCTTTAACCATATGTATTGCAGACCATTCAAAGAAACCAATTTCATCTAGAATAAGAGAAATTAAAATAACTGCTACAAATGTTAAAGTAGCATTCCAAACAATACCCGTAACTTCAAAGACATCAGAAAAACTGACAACACCAGTAATGATAGCTACAATAGCGCCAACTAAAGCAGTAATACCAATATCTAGTCCTTTAGGTTGCCAAATTACAAAAATTAAAGTAATAAGAAAAATGGCGATTGCAAGTATAGTCATGAGTTACATTCACCTTTCTTCATATCCTTACAAATACATTGATGATTAGATGTATGAATAAGCTCAATATTAGAGTTAATTTCTGTTAACAATTCATCATTTAATTTATAAAACCGCTTATTACCATCTTTTCTAGTAAAAACTAGATTCTGATCCACTAAAGATTTCATATGATGACTAAGCGTAGGCTGAGAAAATTCAAAATGTTCCAGAATGTCACAAGCACAAAGCTCACCACAAGATAATAAATCGATAATTTCTAATCTACTAGGATCAGCTAAAACTTTTAATAATGTTGCTATTTCTTTATAAGACATATTAAATCCTCCTTAACATTATATAGAATATCATCTATATAGATACATGTATATATTAAGTGGAAGAAAATTTAAAAATAATAAAAGCCAACCATTAAATACATAATGATTGGCTTTTGTTATTTTGGTTTTTGGCTTTAGGACATTTATGACTTAATTCATTGAAATTAGATCGTGATTAAATTTATACGTAAATTATGAAGCGGCATTATTTTGAATGTTTTTGATTCTAGCAGCGCGTTTGAAGTTTTTTATTATTTTCAACGCTCTTTTACGCGTCTTGATGTTTGGACTTCTCAAATTACGACGAGCTGTTTGTATGTCTGTTTTTTCTGCCATATCGAATCCTCCTTTATTAAAACGTAATTATTACGATTTAATTTTATATCTTTTTCTTTTATTTTGCAATACTTATTTCTAATTATATTGATAATGACTATATTACTATTTTTGGAAAAGTATAAATTGAATTTACATTATTAACATATACTTAATAAAGTTATGATAATCTTTGATAAATGGTTATAAATAGATTTGATGATATAAAGGGGATTTATTATGGAAATTAATTTGAATATATCACAAATAAACTTAGATATATTAGAGTTGATTAGAAGATATTGGATATGAGTTAATCAAAATAAAAAGAGGGGATTACACAATGACTAATTTAGAATTATCTTTAATAGATTACAAAATAGAAAAGATAACAATTAATACTTTAGAAGATTTGAATAGTTTGAGGAATATTCATGAAGAAATTGACATGATTGACTGTACAGTACTTTGTTATGACGTTAATTTACAAAGTATAATTGATATACTCTCACGATACAGTAATAAACATTTTAAAATAAAAATTCTTATAAATGTTTATGAAAACATACATATAAATGAACTTTCAGTTGATGGATTTTTAATTAAAAATATACAAATTGAAGGTCGTTACCTAATATTTAATTTGTATTCTACCGAACTATTAAATGTACAAAAATCCACTAATCAACGAATTTTAGAAAGAATACCTCACATGATAAGTAGAAAAACTAAATTTCGTTAAATTTTAAATAGAAAGTTGGTTAAGTGATGAATGAAACAATAAAATTTGATAAAGGTATTTCTATTATTATTCCGATTCACGAAGGCACGACTTATATAGAGGGGTTAATAAAAAACTTAAATAATTTAATTGTAAAAGAAGCAAAATTCGAAGTGATTTTTGTATTAAATGGTGTATTTGAAGAAACTTATCAATATTTAATTCATAATGTTGGTCATATGAATTTTAAACATTTAATTTTAATCAGTGATGAAACGGGAGCTTCTAAAGCAAGAAATTTAGGGATGCAATACGTAAAATATTCACATACAACTTTTCTCGACGTTGATGACTTTATTTCTTCGAATTATATAGAAGAAAGTTTTCAATTACTTAAAGAAGATACAATTTTAGTAACTCAAATTCATGATATGTTAAATGATGGATCGATTGTTAAAAATAATCCAGTGAACTTACCTTTAATAAAGTACAAAGAAACAGGTTATAGTATATTCAATATACACGCTATTTTAGGCATTACAACTTGTAAGTTTATACCTAGTCATTACTTAGAGGCAGTAAATTTTAATCCTACTTTGTTAAGTGGTGAAGACACTGTTTTCTATTGTTATTTATATGCAAAATTCAATCCGAAAATAGAAGTTATCAATCTGGATAAAGAAGTCGTATATTACCGTCTACTGAATGAAAATTCAGTTTCAAGAGGCAAATTTTCTTATGATTTTAATATTGCTCAAAGGTTAGATGTATTAGATACTTTGGATAAATTATTAGAAAGTAATTTACATTCTAGAGTTAAGAAATTTATTTCAACAAAATATAATGCACAAACAGGGTTTATTTCTAAATTTTTAAAAGTATATCCTGAATATAAGAACGAAGTTGTAAACTTATTGAATATGAAAAATTATAATCATTTGAATGAATATTTTGTAAATATAGGTATGGCAAAAGAATTAGTGATAGCATATTGTTTCCCACCATTCATTGATAATAGTGGTATTTTAATGGCAAAAAGGATTTCTAACAACGATAAAATTGTAGATATATTCAGCAATGATATGACATCAAAAAGAGAAAAAGATTTTAAGCTAAAAAGTATATGTATTGATAAAATAGACCAACATAAAGTTTCAAAAAGCTCAGTTAGTTTTTCTGATTTTGAACTGATCTCACAATTTATAGATGAAGCTTTTAGTTTTTATTTAAATAATAAAGAAAAATATGAAACTCTGTACAGTAGCGTGTTATTTCCATCTTCATATTTTTCATCGTTATTTATTAAATTGAATAATCCTAATATTAAATGGGTTGCTGAATTTTCAGATCCTTTATTATATGATATTAAATCAAAAGAAAGATATAGTTCTATAGAAGTATATAATATGCTTTTAGAATCTTTAAAGTTAGAAGAAGATTTCCAACCATTTTTGCCATATGTCGACGAGAGTTTATTTAATTTAGCAGAGCTTATTGGTTTTGCTTTTGCAGACGAATTATTATTTACAAACGAATATCAACTTGAATATATGACGAGCCGCTTTTCTAATAACCTTCAAAATTTTATTAAAAGCAAAAGTAAAATAGACAGGTATCCTATACCTAATAATGATTTATATTATAAAACCGATTACTATTATCCGATGAATGAAAAAGCTGTACAAATAGGTTATTTTGGGAATTTTTACGAGACGAGAAGTTTGAATTTATTTTTAGACATGGTAGATGAATTATTAAGCCAAACTGACTTAATAATTCAATTTCATATATTTACGAACATTAAGCACCTTAGCCATGACGAATTAGAACGTATCAATGACTATTCAAATGTTTATTTAAATGATACTGTGTCGTATTTAGATTGTCTTAACTTAACAACTAAAATGGATATATTAATGATATTAGATGCAAAAACAAAAGAATATAAAAACACTCACCCATATTTACCATCGAAGTTAAGTGATTATTTAGGTGCTAATAAAGCTATTTTGGCAATGGTAGAAGAAAATAGTATATTATCTCAGCAAAATCACAATAATTTATACAAAATAAATCATTCAGATATATATGATGAAAAGTTAAACAATGTATTCCAATCTATAACAAAAAATCTAAATAAAAAAATAGAAACAATAGACAAATTAAATCAAAATATAACTATAGAAGTAGGTGAATTAAATTTAATTTATTCACTTGATTTAGAAGTATCAAGAAAAAAATCACAATATATATTTAAACCGAAATTACCAATAACGTCTCACAAGAACTTTAGCTTAAAACTTGAAAACACTACAAATTCAGTTAAATATTTTAAAATAAAAACATTATATAAAGACCCACAATCGCTATTGAATATTATTAGCAATGTTAAAAAATATAATGAGATAAGTATTAATAGCTTTAATGAAGAAGAAACAATTGAAATACGACCTAATGAAACTATTACTTTTGAGTTAAAATATAATAAAGATTATGATAAAGATTCCTTTAAAAAAGCAGGAACAGTAATCATAAAAACAATACAAAATCAAAATTATAGTAGCATAGAAGTTTTCTGAATAGTAAAATAAGAATCATATGTTTTTAAAGACGATTCTTATTTTAGGAGGAAAAATAGTGGCTGCTTTCTTACACGGTTTATTATTAGCGCTTGGTCTAATTTTACCTTTAGGTGCACAAAATGTGTTTATTTTTAATCAAGGCGCTAATCATAAACAAATTAGAAAAACAATACCTGTAATTATTACTGCAGGTCTATGTGACACGCTTTTAATTTTATTAGCAGTATTAGGCGTATCGCTTGTTCTATTATCATTGCCGGTATTACAACTTGTTGTATATATAATAGGATTTATATTTTTAATTTATATGGGGATTGTATTATGGAAGGAAAAACCTCAAAGTTTGGAATATCAGCCTTCTATGTCTGCTAAAAAACAAGTTGGGTTTGCGATATCAGTATCATTATTAAATCCACACGCTATCATGGATACAATTGGTGTAATTGGTACAAGTGCTTCAGTTTATGAAGGATTAGATAAATTTATCTTCACAGCATCCACTATTTTGATTTCATGGCTTTGGTTTATTTTATTAGCGATTTTAGGTAAAACCGTTGGAACAGTTGATAAAACAGGTCAATGGATTATATATTTGAATAAAATTTCAAGTATTGTTATCTTCATCGTTGCCTTAATTATACTAAAAAACATTCTTACTCTTATTTTTTAATAGGTAATATTTGTTATTTTATGAATATTTAAGTATATTTAAGGGAATAAATTTAATATCAATTAATATGGAGTAGATGTACATGAAAACCTGGGCAAAAGGTGTAATTACTATTGGTGCTAGCTTAGTAGCTAGTCAGTATGTTGTTAAAAAATTATCTAAAAGAAGTATGAAAAGTCAAATCGTTGAATGGATGATCGCAGCGCAAAATACATTTCCTAAATATGAAAGTTATGAATCTAAATCTGAGTTTGTAAATGAATTATATGAGGAAAATGAAAAACGATATACCTTACCAAAATTATTTAAACCTAAAACAAAAATAAATGAATATCAAATTGACGAAATGCAAGTATTAACATATAACTCTAACTTAAACTCAAAAGTAGGTATTTTATACTTGCATGGTGGCGCTTATATACACCAACCAACCATTTATCATCATAAATTTATAGATGAACTTGCTAAAACTGTAAATTTAAAAGTGGAAGTACCTATATATCCGAAAGCGCCGAATCAAATATTTATTAGATCATATGAGTTAATCATTGATTTATATAGACGCATGATTGAAGAACACGAGCAAGTTGTTATTATTGGTGATTCTGCAGGTGGCGGATTAGCTGTAGGACTTATGCAATTATTAAAAGAACAACACATTAAGCAACCGCTTCATGCATTTTTACTTTCACCTTGGATAGATATGAATATGGATAACAAAGATATTACAGAAGAACTGCAACAAAGCGATCCAATGCTTGATATTGAAAGTTTACAATTTTGTGGTGATTTATGGTGTGGCCATACGAATAAAAATCATCATTTATTATCACCTATATATGGAGATTTGCAATCACTGCCTCCTATGACTATTTTTGTAGGCACAAGAGAAATATTGTTGCCGGATATTAGATTGTTTAAAGAAAAACTTCAAAAATTTTCAAACGACGTTGCTTATCATGAATATGTGAACCAAAATCATGTATTCCCAATCTTTCCAATTGAAGAAGGGAAAGAAGCTAGAAGTATCATTTATAATAAAATTAATAATTTTTAATAAACTTTTTAAACGTGCAAACGATTATCTTTTTAAGCATTATGGCATGTGTTATAATAAATAATTGTATAGATAGTCGTAATGACTAATAAAGAGGTGAATTTTAATGAGTATTCGTTCTGAACGTGTTGGAGAACAAATGAAAAAAGAACTTATGGATATAATAAATAACAAGCTTAAAGACCCTAGAGTTGGTTTCTTAACAATTACTGATGTTGAACTACCAGGTGATTTATCACATGCTACTGTTTATTTAACAGTATTGGGGTCAGATAAAGAAAAAGAAGAAACATTCGAAGGCTTAGAAAAAGCAAAAGGATTTATTAAATCCGAACTTGGAAGCCGTATGAAATTACGTATCTTACCAGAGTTACACTTTAAATACGATGAATCAATTGACTACGGTAATAAAATCGAACGCATGATTCAAGATTTAAATCGTAACGAATAAAACATTATAATATTTAAAAGAAAAACACCCGATATTTTCACATTTAACGTGAATTTATTGGGTGTTTTTTCTTTTTAATCAATTTTTAATTTTCCTCTAATTGTTTGTGAACTATGTAAATGTACATTGTAGATAAGTTAAAGATAGCGAAGTACAAATAGAGGAGGAAATTAAAATGAAAATTGTAGTTGTACCTTCAGGGTTTAAAGAAAGCTTAAGTGCCGAAGAAGTTGGAAATTCTATTTCGAGAGGAATAAACAAAGTGAATCCTTATCATGATGTCACTGCTATTCCTATGGTAGATGGTGGAGAAGGTTTTGTAGATACGATTACAAAACTAAAAGAAGGCAGAAAAGTAAAAACACAAGTGATGGGTCCAGTTGGTAAGCCTATAAAATCTTTCTTTGGTGTTTTTGAGGAAAATGGTATAAAGACAGCTGTAATAGAAATGGCGGCAATTGCAGGGTTGAGACATGTACCACAAAATATGAGAAATCCATTAAACACGACAACTTTTGGGGTAGGTGAAACGATTATTAAAGCATTGGATAATGGTGCAGAACGTATTCTGATTGGGTGTGGTGATTCAGGTACATCAGATGGTGGAGTAGGCATGGCTCAGGCGTTAGGCATAAAATTCTTAAATGAAAATGGTGAAGCTGTATTTATAAACGGTGGAGGCGAAATAAATCGGATTTATGGGGTTGATATGAGTTATATGGATGCTAGAGTACATTTAGTAGACATAGATGTAGCAGTTAATTGGACAAATTTATTGTGTGGACAAAAAGGGGTAGCAAGAGTATATGGACCGCAAAAGGGTGCATCTCCTGAAAATGTCGAACTATTGTCTAACAATCTAGAACATCTTGCAAAACTCATAAAAAGTTTGAAAAAAGAGGATGTTTCTTTAATGAATGGTGGAGGTGCATCAGGTGGTTTAGGTGCAGGTTTATATGGATTCCTTAATGCCCGTCTACATCCAAGATTTGAAATCATTATGAAGTATATAGAGATTTCAGATGCAATTCAAAATGCAGATCTAGTTATAACTGCAGAAGGATGTATAGATTTTCAAACACCAAATGGAAAAATTCCATCTGAAGTTGCAAGGATTGCAAAAATGCATAAAAAACCAGTTATTGCTTTTGCTGGTACAATAGGTCATAATGCAAAGATTAATTATCAAAGTGGTATTGATGCATTTAGTAGCATCATTCCAGAACCTACGACGTTAGAAAATTCAATTTTAGACGCAGATAAATGGCTAGAAAATTGTTCTGAAAATGCCTTGAGACATATTACAATAGGCATTAATTTAGGCAATCAAATGGTTGCTGCAAAAGAAGTTGTTAAATGACTAATAAGCAAATAGTTTATCTGTGTTTATATTTTATATTTTCTATCGTTGTATTCTTATATATTGATTTACCTTATTTAGGTCAACTTAGTTTGATCATCTTTGTATTATCATTAGGTCTATTTTTATTAACGAATATGCCTGCAGGTTTATCTGCATTTATAGCATTAACAATAGGTATACTGTTAGGTATTCCTGAAAAAATATTATTTGAATCAATGGATGAGCATGTTGTTTGGCTCATGATTGGTGCGTTTATTATAGGGGCAGCTGTTGAAATAAGTGGTTTACTAGATAGATTAATTCATTGGATAGATAATAAATGTCATACAGAAAATAAGATGAATATATTTTTATTTATAATCGTTCAAATAATTTCTATATTAGTACCTTCCACATCAGGGAGAGCTGCTTCAATGATTCCAATTTATAAAGCTTTTGCTTCTAGATTTCAATCAAATCAAAAATATTTTGCATTATTGATACCAGTGCTTATTTTAATGGGGGCAAATCTTACTTTAATCGGTGCTGGAAGTCATATCGTGGGTATTGGTTTGTTAAAAGGTCAGACGAATGAAACGATTTCTTATGTAGACTTTATTATATGGGGATTTCCATTTGGTATCATAATGGGTGTTATCAGTTTATTTATTATAAAGAAATTGTTTTTTATTAAAAACGATACAGGTTCAGAATCATCTTTTAAAGAAGTGAAAAGTAAACATAAACCATTAAGTACAAAAGAAAAAAAGACATTGTTATATTTATTTATAACGATTAGTTTATGGATAACTGAATCTCTACATGGGTTTGATATTGCATTTATAACGATTGCTATGAGTGTTGTTATGATGGCACCTAATATCGGTGTCATCTCATGGAAACAAGGTTTGAAAAGCATCTCTTGGAGTTTAATATTTTTTGTTGCAGGTGCGACCGCTCTTGGTGAATTACTTGTATCATATAAGGTTATAGAATATATACAAAAAAATTTATACGGTTATTTATCTCAATTCGAAAATATCAATGAACTAGTTGTATTACTCATAATTGTTATAATAACGGTAACATCACATTTATATGTAACAAGTCACACTACACGAGCCGTCGTTTTTGTTCCGTTATTTTTATTATTTAGTGATATGTTCAATTTAAATCCCATTTCAGTTGTTTTCATGACTTTGATAGGGACAAATTACTGCGTTACCTTTCCAGTGAGTTCAAAAGCGCTACTGCTATTTTATGAACAAGATCGAAAACCATTTAAAAATATAGATTTAGCGAAAGTAAGTGGTATATTGATGCCTATTTACATGTTAATAATGATTGCGTGTTATTATTTCTGGTGGCAATATACTGGATTATCACTTAGGTAAGGAGAAGAGACATGGAAAAAATCTTAATTGTTGAAGATGAAGTGAAAATTGCTAGAGTCATACAATTGGAATTAGAGTATGCAAATTATGAAATTAGTATAGCGAATACCGGAAGACAGGCTTTAGAACTGTTTGAATCGAATCATTTTGATTTAGTTTTATTGGATGTCATGATTCCTGAATTAAATGGTTTAGAGGTTTTGAGAAGGATTAGGGAAGAGGATAGTAACATTAAAATTATTATGTTAACTGCTAGAGATGCAGTGATGGATAAAGTGAGTGGTTTAGATTCTGGTGCAAATGATTATATGACTAAACCATTTGAAATAGAAGAACTTCTCGCTAGAATTAGAGTTCATTTAAAACAAAACAATGAAACAAATGAAGAGAATCGTAATGAAATTCAATTTAAACATTTAAATATTCATCCATTAAGCCGAGAAGTATATATAAATGAATCACTCGTTAATTTAACTCAAAAAGAATATGATTTATTGTTGTACTTTATTCAGAATAAAAACCAAGCTTTAACAAGAGAACAAATTATTGAAGCGGTGTGGGGATACGAATATTATGGCGACACGAATGTTATTGATGTTTATGTCAGATATTTAAGAAAAAAACTAGATCAAAATGACATATCCTTGATATCTAGCGTTAGAGGTATTGGATATATGATAAAGGATTGAATCTATGAAACTAGGGACGAAAATTCAACTCTATACAACGGTAATGATTGTCATTGTTGTTATTTGTATAAATTTATTTGTTTATTTTGTTTATCAAAAAGTTTCACTCGACTCGGAAGTAACTCAGCTAGAAAGTCGAGGCATTAATATTATGAAAGAGTTGCAAAATACTTCAGATACTGATGTTAATACCGAAGCTGTTTTGCAATCTTATTTACTTTCTGATGGATATATTACAGTAGTTAACCAAAAAAATAAAAGTGTCGTTCAAATTTCAACAGATGTTAAGTATAAAAACTTAGCAGAATCATATAAAAATGAACAATATAAAAAAGTCGTCGAAAAAAGTGGCAATCATTTTGCTATGGTATCCTTACCGATTATTTGGAAAAATGGTGAAGTCAGCAATCTACAAATATTTGAAAATATCGATTTTAAATATGAAACTTTTTCTATTTTAAAATGGATATTAATTGTTTCGACTATCATTATTCTAATCGTTATATTTCTTTTGAATAGAATCATTACGCAAATTATTTTGAAGCCAATTAATGAGCTCATTGAACAAATGAATAAAACGAGAGAAACAAAGCATTACAGTAAAATCGATATAAATGATAACGATACGAAAGAGTTGAAAGAACTTTCGAATACATTTAATGAAATGATGCTCAATTTAAAAGATCATGATGAAAAACAACAAGCATTTATACTCAACGCATCACATGAATTAAAAACACCGATAACAGTTATGAATTCATACAGTGAAATGTTAAAAAGATTTGGTAAAACACGTCCTGATTTATTAGATGAAGGTATTGATACAATTAATGAAGAAGCTAAAAGATTAAAATATTTAACTGAACAAATGCTAGACTTAGCTAAAATAGAACGTACTTTTCATGACATTGAATTGTCAAAAGTTGATATTATTGAACAAGTTTCGAGTTTAACTAAAAAACTTTCACAAGTTTATCAAAGGAAAATCAATATATATACAACCGAAAGTTCATTAGTCGGAAAAATTAATAAAGATAGCTTTAATCAGTTGATGACTATTTTTCTTGATAATGCATATAAATATAGTCAATCAGAAATTGATTTAGAGCTTACAGATAAAGTTCAATATATAGAAATCATAATTAAAGATTATGGACCTGGAATTGTTGAAGAGGATATTGAAAAAATATTTACGAGGTTTTATAGAGTTGATAAAGCAAGATCTCGACAGTCTGGAGGATCTGGGTTAGGTTTATCAATTGCGAAAGAACTTGCATCGAAAAATCAAATCGACATACAAGTTAAAAGTGAAGAAGGTGTTGGATCAGAATTTATATTGAAAGTGAGAAAGGTGTGAAAAAATGAAAAAAGCGATTAAACCTTTGCTTATAGTGGTTATGGCAATTCTTCTAATTGCTTTAATTTCCATTATTTACATCAGGTCAACAGAACAATTGATGGATAAAGACTTAGCTAAAACATTAATATCAGAAAGATATAAAGGTGATATTACTAAATTAACTCAATCTAAAGATAATCGAACTTTTTATGTGAAAATCAAAGATAAAGATAAAAAATACAGTTTAGAAATTGATCGAAGAAAAGAAACGATTAAAAACGTTACGTCACAAACAACACCTAAAAAACAAACTAAAAAAGAAAAACCAAAGACAAAAGAAAAACCAAAAAAAGATGACAAGAAAAAAACGCTTATAACTGAAAAAAGAGCAAAACAAATAGTTATGAATGAAGTGGGAGGTACTTTTGTAGATATTAAGAAAAATGAAGACTCTAAGCCTATGACATATACTGTTACTCAACATGTTGATGATAACGAAGGTGCTGTCGTTTCAGTTAATTCGTTAAATGGAAAAGTTAATTCAGTATCATGGTTTAATATTGAACAACCTCAACCTAGTTATAATGCGGGTAATGAAAATAAAGAACAATATTACTATGAAGATGACGATGACTACGACGATGATGAATACGATGACGATTAACATGGATTGTTAGTTATTTCTTCTTTTTACTTGAGTTTTAATGTAAACTTGTAATGAATAGAAGCATGTTTTGGAGGTCGTAAATTTGGATGGCATATTAGCAATTCATAAAGAAGTAGGCATGACGAGTCACGATGTCGTGTTTAAACTTCGAAAAATATTAAAAACTAAAAAAGTTGGTCATACTGGCACTTTAGATCCAGAAGTAAGTGGTGTTTTACCAATATGCGTAGGTAAAGCTACTCGTGTCAGTGATTATGTTATGGAAAGTGGTAAGACATATATTGCTGAAGTAACAATTGGTAAGAGCACGACTACTGAAGATCAAACTGGAGAAATAGTAGAAGAAAAAGCTGTAACTGAAAATATTTGGTGTACTGATGACATACGTTCAACTTTAAATAAATTAGTGGGTGAAATTGAGCAAATTCCGCCGATGTATTCAGCTGTTAAAGTAAACGGAAAAAAATTATATGAATACGCTCGTCAAAATATTGAAGTTGAAAGACCTGTTCGTAAAGTCTTCATTAACAGTATTGAGCTAACTTCAGACATTTCATATGACAACCAAACTTGTAAATTTGAAATAGAAGTCGAGTGTGGAAAAGGGACATATATAAGAACATTAGCAACTCAGATAGGAGAATTACTTGGTTATCCTGCACATATGTCTCATTTAGTTAGATTGAAAAGTGGTGGATTTTCGTTAAATCAGTCTATTACATTAGATAACTTACGTGAAATAGTTGAGCAAGATAGGTTACAGGAAGTGCTTCTTCCATTAGAATATGGATTGAATGGCTTACAAAAAATAATCGTAGAAGATTCTGGTCTTGTTAAAAGGATACAAAATGGACAGAAGATTATGAAAACCGATTTAAATACTAATATAGACGGTGAATTTGTCCTATGGTATAAAGAACATGCAATAGCGATTATGGAGCCTTATGAAAAAAATAATGATTTATATAAACCAAAAAAAGTTTTTCTTTAAAGGAGTATTCTGATGGAAGTTATAGAAATTTCACACCCAATTAATTCATCACAATTTGTAAATGAGAATATTGCATTAGCAATAGGTTTTTTTGATGGTATACATATTGGCCACCAAAAAGTATTGAAAAAAATGCTTGAAGTAGCAGAACATAACGATTTGAAAAAGGCTGTTATGACTTTTGACCCTCATCCTTCTGTAGTACTTAATCCAGAAAAGAAAAGAACTACATATTTAACACCGATAACGGATAAAGTCGAAGCAATAGAAAAGCTCGGAGTGGATTATTGTTTTGTCGTAAACTTTTCTTCTAGCTTTGCAGATGTTTCTGCAGATGAATTTGTAGAACAATATTTTATTCATAATCATGTTAAAGCTGTCATTGCGGGATATGATTTTAGCTTTGGTAAATACGGAAAAGGCAATATGGCTTCTTTACAAGAGAATGATTATCCTTTTAGTGTACACGTCGTTTCTAAACAAACTTTAGAAGAAGATATTAAAATATCAACTACAAATATTAGAACTTCACTTGAATTAGGTGAAGTAGAAGCGTGTACTTTAGCTTTAGGTCGTCCATATGTTATAAAAGGCATGGTTGTTCAGGGAGAAAAAAGAGGTAGAACAATAGGCTTTCCAACCGCTAATGTCGAACCAAGTGACGAATATGTATTACCAAGAAATGGTGTATATGCCGTTACATTACTCATTAAGTCTAGAAACAAAGTATATGAAGGTGTCTGTAATGTAGGGGTTAAACCAACTTTTCATGACCCATCAGTTTCACAAGTTAGCATCGAAGTAAATATTTTCGATTTTGAAGAAAGTATTTATGGGGAGAGAGTGGAAGTATTTTGGCATCATTTCATTAGACCAGAACAAAAGTTTAACGGCATTGATGCACTTGTAGAACAAATATCTAAAGATAAAGAAAAAGCAAAATCATTACTTGAACTTGATAAACAATAGTGGTTTATGTATAATAGTTAAAGTGCCTATTCCTTGGCTGATCGACACTCCGACGATTCGCTCAGGTATAAGGTGAATACAAAAATAGGAGGGAAATTGACAATGGCAATTTCACAAGAAAGAAAAAACGAACTAATCGAACAATACCGCGTACATGAAACTGATACTGGTTCTCCAGAAGTACAAATCGCAGTTTTAACAGCAGAAATCACTGCTTTAAACGAACATTTACGTACTCACACGAAGGATCACCATTCACGTCGTGGATTATTAAAAATGGTTGGTCGTCGTAAACACTTATTAACATACTTACGTGATAATGACGTTCAACGTTACCGTGATCTAATTAAATCACTTGGATTACGTCGCTAATCGCAACACCAATCGAAGGGAATCGATCAGATTTCTTTCGATTTTTTTATAAAAAATTATAAAATGAGTACATATTAATGGTATGATATAATTGATTAATTGTAATGAGAGGAGATTCATAAATGTCTCAAGAGAAAAAAGTCTTTAAGACAGAATGGGCAGGAAGTCCATTAATAATAGAAACAGGTCAGTTAGCGAAACAAGCTAACGGTGCAGTGTTAGTAAGATATGGGGATACGGTTGTATTATCAACTGCTACAGCTTCTAGAGAGCCTAGAAACGTAGATTTCTTCCCATTAATGGTAAATTATGAAGAAAAAATGTATGCAGCTGGGAAAATACCAGGCGGTTTTAACAAACGTGAAGGAAGACCAGGGGAAGATGCAACTTTAACGAGTCGTTTAATTGATAGACCAATTAGACCACTATTTCCAAAAGGTTATAGACATGACGTTCAAGTTATTTCTATCGTGATGAGTGTTGACCCAAATTGTTCACCTGAAATGGCGGCAATGATTGGATCATCAATGGCATTATCTGTTTCAGATATACCATTTGAAAGACCAATTGCAGGTGTTAATGTTGGTTTAGTAGATGGTGAATATGTCATTAACCCTGACGTAGAAGCTAAAGAAGTTTCATTATTAGATTTACAAGTAGCAGGTCATAAAGATGCTATTAACATGGTAGAAGCTGGTGCAAAAGAAGTATCTGAAGAAACGATGTTAGAAGGCATTTTATTTGGTCATAAAGAAATTCAAAGATTAGTAGAATTCCAAGAAGCTATAATTGATGAAATTCAACCTGAGAAATCTCCATTTGAACCTGTTGAAGTTGAGCAATCTCTTGAAGAAGCTGTAATCCAAAAAGCCGAGGCATTAGATTTAAACGGCGCAATTAGAACAGAAGAAAAACAACAACGTGATATCAATATAACTGCTGTTAAAGATGAAGTATTGGCACACTTTACTAACGAAGAAGATCCTGATAACGAAGAAGTTCTTAAAGATGTTAGTAAAATACTTGATACATTAGTGAAAGACGAAGTACGTCGTTTAATCACTGAAGATAAAGTAAGACCAGACGGACGTAAACCTGAAGAGATTAGACCGTTAGCATCTGAAGTTGGCTTATTACCTAGAGCACATGGTTCAGGTTTATTTACACGTGGCCAAACTCAAGCATTCTCTGTAGCAACATTAGGTGCATTAGGTGAACATCAAATCATAGATGGATTAGGTACTGAAGATCAAAAACGTTATATGCATCATTATAATTTCCCTAATTTCTCTGTAGGTGAAACTGGTCCAGTAAGAGCGCCAGGTCGTCGTGAAATTGGTCACGGTGCACTAGGTGAACGTGCTTTATTACAAGTGATTCCTGATGAAAAAGAATTCCCATATACAATTAGAGTTGTATCTGAAGTATTAGAATCTAATGGTTCATCATCACAAGCATCAATTTGTGGCTCTACACTTGCACTTATGGATGCTGGTGTACCAATTAAAGCGCCAGTTGCTGGTATAGCGATGGGATTAATCACTAAAGATGATAACTATACAATTCTTTCTGACATACAAGGTATGGAAGATGCTTTAGGCGATATGGACTTTAAAGTTGCTGGAACTGAAAAAGGTATTACAGCGATACAAATGGACATTAAAATTGATGGATTAAGTGAACAAATCTTAAAAGAAGCTTTAGAACAAGCTAGAATTGGTAGATTACACATCTTAAATCATATGTTAGAAACATTAGGTCAACCTCGTGAAGATTTAAGCGAGTATGCACCTAAGATTGAAATAATGCATATTAAACCAGATAAAATAAGAGATGTTATTGGACCTGGTGGTAAGAAAATTAATGAAATCATCGATGAAACGGGTGTTAAATTAGATATCGAGCAAGATGGAACGGTATTTATAGGTTCTAAAGATCAAGAAATGATCGATAGAGCACGCAAGATTATCGAAGATATTACTAGAGAAGCAGAAGTTGGCGCAATATACATGGCAACTGTTAAGAGAATTGAAAAATTCGGCGCATTTGTTGAAATATTCCCTGGTAAAGACGCGCTTGTTCATATCTCTCAATTTTCAAATGAGCGAGTGAATAAAGTTGAAGATGTAGCTAAAATTGGAGATCAGTTCTTAGTAAAAGTAACTGAAATCGACCGCCAAGGACGTGTCAATGCTTCACGTAAAGTATTATTGAACGAAGATAAAGAGCAAAAATAAAATACAAAGTAATTGAATGGGGACAATGCGTTGTCCCTGTTTTTGTTATGAGGTGAAAAAATGACAGAACAAATAACTTTAGATAACGGAACAGTTATTATTTTTGAAGAGGTACCGAACAGTGAAACTGTGAGTATTGGGGCATATATAAAGACAGGGACTGCAGATGAAGGAGATTATCCCGAAGGTATCGCACACTTTGTAGAACATATGCTATTTAAGGGAAGTAAACATTACACAAGACAACAACTATCGACTGAATTTGATAAAATTGGTGGATATAATAACGCTTATACTACGAAAATGTATACCTGTTATTTTTGTAAAACGTTAAAACGTTTTGAACGGAAAGCGACAGACCTTTTATTAGATATGGTTAAAAATCCTTTATTTATTGAAGAGGAAATTGAGCGCGAGAAAAAAGTTATTTTAGAAGAAATTAAAATGGTAGAAGATACTCCTGAAGAATGGTTAATGGACACGTTAGAATCAGAAGTTTTTGAGAATCAATCTTTAGGAAGAATGATTTTAGGTAAACCTGATAGTGTTAAGTCTATAAACAAATCTATTTTAGAAGATTTTCATAAGAAATATTATCAAAGTAATCGATTAATTGTATCTATTGCAGGAGCGTTCAGTGAAGAATTAAAACAACTTGTAATTGATACATTGAAAGATGATAAGCAAATAGAAATAAAAGACGGAAAAAGAAACACTCAATTTTATGAAAAGAAGAAAACATACTATAAAAATGAGTTAGAGCAAACACATTTCATGAGATGTTATGAAGCCCCTAGTTATAATAATAAGTATTATTATGCGACAAACATTCTTAATACTATTTTAGGAGAAACAATGAGTTCGAAGTTGTTCCAAGTGTTAAGAGAAGAGCATGGGCTCTGTTACAATGTTTACTCAGATTTCCAAAGTTATCATGATAATGGTATATTGACGATTTATGCAGGTACAGATAAAGAAAATGTGAAAGCTTCAAGCGATTTAATAACTGATGTTTTGAAAAAACTGCTAGATGATAGCATTACACAAGAAGAATTAGAAGATGCTAAAAGTCATATTATTACGAGCTTTTTAATGGCTTCAGAATCCAATCAAAATAAAATGACTAGAAATGCTAGATCGTTAATGTTCCACAATGAATTGATAACAAATGAAAAGTTTGAAGAGAACATTAATATGATTGAAATAGAAGATATAAAAGAGGCAACTAAATCATTATTAGCGTCACCTTATTCAGAATTTATTTTAACTGAGAAATAACATATTTATAAATTGATTCCTCAATCGTTTGTGAATTCGTTTAATCAATATTTTATTTATCTATAACTCGATTATAGGTGCTTGTATAAACGATAATATAAATGGTATGATTAAAGAAATATATTATGGACGGGACTACATTTAGGAGGAACAATTTTGAGTTTAATAAAAAAGAAAAATGATAAAATTCGTATCATACCACTTGGTGGTGTTGGAGAAATAGCAAAAAATATGTATATCGTTGAAGTAGACGAAGAAATGTTTATGTTAGACGCTGGCTTAATGTTTCCAGAAGATGAAATGTTAGGTGTAGATGTCGTAATTCCCGATATACAATATGTATTAGAGAATAAAGACAAATTAAAAGGTATCTTCTTATCACATGGCCATGAAGATTCAATTGGTGCGGTAAGCTATATCCTAGAAAAATTAGATGCGCCAGTATATGGGTCAAGATTGACTATAGCTTTAGTTAAAGACCATATGAAAGCAAGAAGAATTAACAAAAAAGTACGCTATTATACAGTAAATAGAGATTCAGTCATGAGATTTAAAAACGTAAACGTTACGTTCTTTAATACGACGCACTCTATTCCAGATAGTCTAGGAGTATGTATACATACTTCTTATGGTGCAATCGTTTATACAGGTGAATTTAAATTCGACCAAAGTTTACAAGGTGCTTACGCTCCTGATATCGCTAAAATGACTGAAATTGGTCAAAACGGTGTTTTCGCTTTAATTAGTGATTCAACTGAAGCTGAAAAACCCGGTTATAATGTTCCTGAAAATGTAATCGAAAGTCATATGGTAGATGAATTTGCTAAAGCTAATGGTAGAATTGTTGTGTCTTGTTATGCATCAAACTTTATACGTATTCAACAAGTATTAAATGCAGCAAGCAAATTAAATCGTAAAGTTTCATTCTTAGGACGTTCTTTAGAAAGTTCTTTTAATGTTGCACGTAAATTAGGATATTTCAATATCCCAGAAAACTTATTAGTACCAGTTCATGATGTAAGTAAATATCCTAAAAATGAAATGATAATTATTGCAACAGGTATGCAAGGTGAACCAATCGAAGCATTAGGACAAATGGCTTTACAAAGACACCCTATTTTAAACATACTTGAAGGGGATAATGTGTATATCTCTACAACTGCTTCAGCTAATATGGAAGTTATTATAGGTCAAACTATGAATGAACTTGTTAAAGCTGGCGCTAACATTATGCCAAATAACAAAAAGACACATGCATCAAGTCATGGTTGCATGGAAGAATTAAAGTTAATGCTGAACTTGATGAAACCAGAATATTTCGTCCCAGTTCAAGGTGAATTTAAAATGCAAATTGCTCACGCTAAATTAGCAGCTGAAACTGGTGTGGATCCTGAGAAGATTTTCTTACTAGAAAAAGGCGATGTTGTTAATTTTGATGGCAAGCAAATGATTGCTAATGAAAAAGTAACAGCTGGAAACGTATTAATTGATGGTATTGGTGTAGGTGATGTAGGTAACATCGTCTTACGCGACAGACATTTATTAGCCGAAGATGGTATTTTCATTGCTGTTGTAACATTAGACCCTAAAAACAGAAAAATTGTTGGTGGACCTGAAATCCAATCAAGAGGGTTTGTTTATGTTAGAGAAAGTGAAGAATTATTAAATGAGGCTTCAGATAAAGTACGTGAAATTGTAGAAGAAGGCTTACAACAAAAGAAAATTGAATGGTCAGAAATGAAACAAAATATGCGAGATAAACTTGGCAAATATTTATACGAACAAACGAAACGTCGTCCGATGATTATTCCAATTATTTCTGAAATCTAATATTTTGTTGAAGAATTTTACAGTCAAATAAGCCCAATATTGGGCTTATTTTTTGCATTATTGATAAGGAGGCTATTCGTATAATGGTACAAAAGAAAAAGCCAACAACGCGTAAAAGAAAAACAACGCGAGGTAAAAAGAAGCAAAAAGATAACACGTTAAAGTATGTCATAGAAGTACTTGTGCTGTTTTTAATAGTGTTAGGCGCTTTTCAATTAGGTTTTATCGGGTTGATGGTTGATAGTTTCTTCCACTTTTTATTCGGCTATTCCAAATATTTTACATATATATTAATCGTGATTGTTTCACTATTGATTACATTAAATGATAAAGTGAAGTTTACAAGACGTTTAACTGGCTTATTCATATTTCAAATTGGACTATTGTTGTTATTCCAAATGATTTTATATTTCAAAGATAAGTCATTTGATTCATTTAAAACGTCATTAAGTGAAACATACTCAGCTTTAGAAAGTAATGCCATGTACTTTAATGGTGGTGGTTTCATAGGTTATCACGTATTTAATGTGGTAAGTAAACTCGTTTCAGTATTTGGTTATGGTTTAATTACATTGTTAATTTTAGTATCAAGTATGATTCTTATATTTAACAAAAAACATAGAGATATAACAAAATCATTATTTGAAAATGTACAAAGTAAAACAAAATCAAAAATGGTTAACTTAGAACGTAAAAGAGAAGAAAAATCTCAAATTAAAAAACAAGAAAAAGAAAAACGTAAACAAGAAAAAATCAAAGATGTTTCAGATATGAAAGAAATTAAAATGGATAATCCACCAGAAACAACAAAAGAAGAAACAAAAAATCAAGAAACATCCTATGATGATATTCCAATTTTTGAATCAACTGAAAAACAGCAACTTAAGAAAAAATCAGTTCCTAAATCAGAAATTAAACAAGAAGAACCAGCAGAGGAAACAAATGAATCTACTATAGACGAAACAGAGAATTTAAATTATAAATTACCTCCGCTTAGTATTTTAAATGATCCACCTAAATCTCAAACAGTGTCTAAGAAAACTGTTCAAGAGAAAGGGAAATTACTTGAAGCGACATTAAGAAACTTTAATGTCGATGCTAAAGTTACACAAATAAGAATTGGTCCAGCTGTTACCCAATATGAAGTGCAGCCTGCTCAAGGCGTTAAAGTAAATAAAATTGTGAACTTGAGCAATGATATTGCCCTTAATCTTGCAGCTAAAGATATTAGAATTGAAGCACCTATTCCAGGTAAATCAGCAGTGGGAATAGAAGTGCCAAATGAACATATTTCTATGGTTACATTGAAAGAAGTATTAAATGAGATGAAGTCCACAACTAATAAATTAGAAGTAGCATTGGGTAGGGATATTTCTGGTGAACCTATTACAGCTGAACTTAATAAACTTCCACATTTACTTGTGGCAGGTGCTACAGGTAGTGGTAAATCGGTATGCATTAACGGAATTATAACGAGTATTCTTATGAATGCTAAACCACATGAAGTTAAACTTATGCTAATTGATCCGAAGATGGTTGAGTTAAATGTATATAATGGTGCTCCTCATTTATTAACGCCAGTAGTAACCAACCCTCAAAAGGCAAACCAAGCTCTGCAAAAAGTAGTATCTGAAATGGAAAAACGATATGACTTATTCCA
The DNA here is from genome assembly GCF_022386955.1 of Mammaliicoccus sp. A-M4. Lineage (NCBI taxonomy): Bacteria > Bacillati > Bacillota > Bacilli > Caryophanales > Staphylococcaceae > Mammaliicoccus > Mammaliicoccus sp. A-M4. Next base: position 158,659 of record NZ_JAJNHH010000004.1, on the reverse strand, counting down.
ACATGTTGGAGCAAGAAATATAGAGGGTTATAACGAGTACATTGAAAGAAGTAACATGGAGTTAGAAGAGAAACAAGCACAACTACCTTATATAGTAGTGATTGTAGATGAATTAGCTGACTTAATGATGGTGGCAGGTAAAGATGTTGAGTCATCAATCATGAGATTAGCACAACTTGCTAGGGCAGCAGGCATACATTTAATTATTGCAACACAAAGACCTTCTGTTGATGTAATAACAGGTAGTATTAAGGCGAATATACCATCTAGAATTGCATTTGCTGTAAGTTCAGCGACAGATTCTAGAACGATTTTAGATGGTGGTGGTGCTGAAAAATTACTTGGTAAAGGTGATATGCTATTCTTATCAAGAGATTCTTCTAAACCGACAAGAATTCAAGGTGCTTTCCTCTCGGATGGAGAAGTTGAAAATGTTGTTCAACATGTAATTGGTGAGCAAACAGCTAACTACGTTAAAGAGATGGAACCGGACGAACCTAGTGAATCAGGGGAAATGGAAAGCGAAGATGAATTGTATAAAGAAGCTTATTTATTTGTTGTTGAAGAACAAAAAGCAAGTGCTAGTTTATTACAAAGACGATTTAGAATAGGTTACAATAGGGCATCTAGATTAATGGATGATTTAGAAGGAAATGGCGTAATAGGGCCACAATCAGGTAGTAAACCTAGACAAGTTTTGGTCGATATTTATCAAGATGAATAGGGGGATATTATGTCTACAAGTGAAACGACTAATTTTGTGAAAAACTGGCTATTAGATAAAATTCAAAAAGGTGAACTAGAACCGGGAGAAGTTATACCAACGGAATTCGAGTTAAAAAGAACATTAGATATTGAATATGAAGAAATAGAAAAGGCTATTCATGAACTTGTAACAGAGCAAATATTGTCCCAAAAATCTGGAGAAGGTACGATAGTGAAACCAAGACAACCATTTTATTATCCTTTAGATGAACTTGTAAGTATTACCAATATGATAGAGAAAAACGGCCAGAAAGCTGGTACAGAATTCATTAGTCTTGATGAAGAAGTAACGACTATAACTGAAAAAGAAGTATTGAATTTAGAAGATGATGCTATCATTTCTGTCATAGAAAGATTGAGGACAGCTGATGGAGAACCAGTTGTATATTGCTTAGATAAAATTTCTGCAGATCTATTTCCATGTAGTGACTATCATTCTAATTTATCTCTATTATCCGCAATAGAGAATAAAATAGAATATAAAATCACTCGTGCTGATACATCGATAGAATCTATTAGCTATGAGCCTTACATTAGTGAAATATTAAATTCTCATCCTGATGATGCTATGATGTTACTTACTCAAATTCATTACGATGAACAAGAAAGACCTGTTCTTTATTCATTAAATTACTTCAAAAGTAGTCTTGTTAAGTTTCGAATCAAACGAAATAGGATATAATCATTATATTACACAGAAACAAAGTAACAATTGTTGCTTTGTTTCTGTATATCTATACATAAAAAAAGAGAGGTATCAAAAATGATAACAACTGAACATATACAATTAGCATCTAACGACGTTTATGTGATACCAACAAAGAAATTTAAAACAACAACAATTGTCTTTAAATTTGTTGCGCCACTAGATAGCGAAACAATCACTTCGAGGTCTATATTAAGTAAATTATTAACTAGAGTAACGAAGAAATATCAAACTGATAAAGAAATGAATAACTTGTTAGCAGATTTATACGGTGCACATTTATTTAGTTATGTGAATAAACAAGCGCACAATCATATCATGACGATAGGTATAGAAATCGTAAATGAAAAGTATTTGAATAGTGAGTTTTCATTATTAGAAAAAGCTGTACAATTATTACATGAAGTTATATTTAATCCATACATAGAAAGCAATCAATTTAATGAAAAATATACAGAACAAGAAAAATTTTTACTAAAGAAAAAATTAACTGCGATTGAAGAAAATAAATCTCAACGTGCATTCCTGCAATTTTTAAATCATATGTTTGAAAATGAACCATATAGATTTTTAGCAACGGGCCATTTAGAAGATATAGACAGTATTAATGCACAAAATTTAGTACAAACATATCAAGACTTGCTTGAAGAAAACGCAATTTCAACTTATGTTATTGGGAACGTTGACTTAGAAGAAGTTAAATCTTTATGCAAAAAATATTTTACTTTTGAACATAATAATAAAATGGAAATTGAAACATCTGCAATAAAACATATTGATCAAGTTAAAGAAATTACTGATTATACTGAAATTGATCAAGCGAAGTTAAACATGGGGTACCGTTTCCCTATTACATTCCATTCTAAAGAATACTATTCTTTCTTAGTATTAAACATGTTATTGGGTGGCGATGCGTCTTCTATATTGTTTAGTGAAGTAAGAGAAAAACAAAGTTTAGCATATTCTATACATTCACAAATTGATGCGAGAAATGGTTTCTTATATATAGTTGGTGGCATATCTAAAGATAAAGTACAAGTGGCTAAAGAAACGATATTAAATATTTATAAAGATTTACAAGAGGGCCACTTTGAAGACAACAAGTTAGAACTAGCCAAGAAAGTTCTTATATCAAATGCACAAGAAATGTTCGATAAACAAAGACAAATGGTTGATTTATTGCATATGCATGCAAGATATCAATCCGTATATGATTATGAAGAATGGATTAAAGAAATAAATTCTATAACTAAAAAAGATATTATGAACATTTCACAACAAGGACAATTAGATACGATATATATACTGACTGAAGGTGAAAAAGATGACGAATAAATACTATGAACAAATAGATGAGACAGTATTTGAAGAAACTTTAGAAAATGGATTAAAAGTAGTCGTTATTCCTAAAAAAGGTTTTTATAAAACTTTTGTTACATATACAACTAAATTTGGTTCGTTAGACCATACTTTTAAACCACATGGAGAAACAGAATATGCAACGGTTCCTGATGGTGTTGCCCATTTTCTAGAACATAAATTATTTGAAAAAGAAGAAGGAGATGTATTTACAAGTTTTGCTGAAAACGACGCACAAGTAAATGCATTTACAACATTTGATCGAACAAGCTATTTATTTAGCGCTACTGACCATGTTCACGACAATATTATTAGATTACTAAAAATGATTGAAAGCCCATATTTTACAGAACAAACTGTAGAAAAAGAAAAAGGTATTATTGCTGAAGAAATCAAAATGTACCAAGAACAACCAAATTATAAGTTGATGTTTCAAACATTAGGCGCTTTGTACCATAAACATCCGGTTCAAATTGATATTGCTGGATCAGTTGAAAGTATATATAAAATAACAGCAGATGATTTATATTTATCTTATGAAACATTTTACCATCCTGCTAATATGGTATTAATTGTTGTGGGTGATGTAGACCCTGAAGAAACAATTGAATTAGTAAGGGAACATGAAGCAACAAGAGAATTAAGTGAAATGCCTCCTATAGAACGTCAACCATTTAACGAACCAGAATCAGTACACCAAGAGTATGTAGAAACAAAAATGGAGATTGTTCATGAAAAATCAATGGTTGCATTTAAATTCAAACCTAACAGTATTTCTGATGAAATAAGAGTTAAAAATGATATTGAAATGATGCTCGCTTTAGATTTAATGTTCGGTGAACAAACAGACTTTTATCAAAAACTACTTGAGCAAGATGTGATTGATGATACTTTCGGTTACCAATTTGCTAATGAAGCTACTTATAGTTACTTGATATTAGCTGTTTCTACAGACAAACATGAGCAATTTAAGTCAGCAATATTTGAAGAATTACAAAGTTATATAGAAAATGGTTTCGATGTATCAGAATTAAATAGATTAAGAAAACAAACATTAGGTGAAATTGTATCGAGTTTAAATTCACCTGAATATATTGCTAATCAGTATACAAAATTTTATTTTGAAGGGGTAGAACTTTTCAGATTAATAGATATTTTAGAGTCAATCACAGTTGATAGCGTACACCATACATTAAAATCGCTTATTAATTTTGATAATGTCGTAGAAAGTCGTTTGGTGAAAGATAATGGCTAAATCATTAATTATTGGAGGAAGCGGTGATATAGGTCTTTCAATAGTTGATGAATGCCTAGCACGAGGCGATGAAGTTATATTACATTATAATAATGCAGATATAGAAACATTAAAATCGCGCTATAAACATCAACCAGTTTCATTTTTGAAATTAGATCTTACAGAAAAAATAACATTTCGTGAACTGGATGAAATTAATCATATTGACCATTTAATTTATGTTGCTGGTCAATCATTATTTGGCGCCATTCAAGATATGTCTGACGAGGATATTGATGGACAATATTTGATAAATGTTTATAATTTAATAAAAGTTGTACAAGCATTAGTGGATCGTTTAAGGCAAAGTGATAATGGACGCATCATAGTCATCTCATCAATCTGGGGAGAAACAGGTGCTAGCTATGAAACGATTTATTCTACCATGAAAGCTGCGCAACTTGGATTTATAAAATCTCTTGCAAAAGAATTAGCTTTAACATCCATTACAGTTAACGCTATAACTCCAGGTGTCGTTCATGGTAAAATGACAAATGAACTAGATGAAATGACACAAATACAATTAAAAGAAGATATACCACAAAATCGATTTATCACTACTAAAGAGATTAGTTCATGTGTAGCTTATTTATTGGACCCGTTATCTCAAAGTGTGACAGGACAAGTACTTCGTATTAACGGTGGATGGTATACTTAATATTGGGGTGGATATTATGGGAGAAGTCATTAAAAAAGAATGGTATTTAGAATATGATATTCAAGTAAACAGAGCAGGGTTGTTAGGTGATATTTCTAGTTTACTAGGTATATTAGGCATTAACATTATTACTATTAATGGTGTAGATCAAGGTAGGCGTGGATTACTTATAAAGACAGATGATATGGATAAAGTAAAACGCTTTGAGAACATCGTAAAAGAAATTGATGACATTACAATAAAAAAATTACGAACTCCTGGTTTAAGAGATAGATTAGCAGTAAGGCATGGGCGATATATTAAACGTGATATAGATGATAAAAAAACATTTCGTTTTGAAAGAAAAGATTTAGGTTTGCTAGTTGATTTTATGGCTGAGTTATTTAAAGAAGATAGACATAAATTAATTGGTGTAAGAGGTATGCCACGTGTTGGTAAAACAGAATCAGTTGTTGCAGCAAGTGTGTGTGCACATAAAAAATGGTTGTTTATCAGTTCTACTTTAATCAAACAAACTGTAAGAAGTTCATTGCTTAAAGGTGAATATAGCGATAAAAACGTTTATATTATTGATGGTGCTGTCACTTCAAAACAAACCGACGAAAAACATAAACAACTCGTGAGAGAAGTGATGAGTCTACCGACAATTAAAGTCGTAGAACACCCTGATCTATTTGTACAGCGTTCTGAATATAGTTTAGAAGACTTTGACTATATTATTGAGTTGAGAGAAACTGAAGATCAAGAAATTACATATGAACAATTAAATAAAAATGATTTATTTTCAAATGATAGTATGGGATTTGGTGATGGATTTGGATTCTTTGAATAATCTTGTAGAGGTGGAAAAAGTTTGAAAAATATTGGCGAGATTTTACGAAATAAAAGAGAGCAACTTGGTATGACGTTAGTTGAATTAGAAGAAAAGACCAAAATTCAACGTCAATTTCTAGTCATGATAGAAAAAAATGATTTTGAAAATTTACCAAATCCAGATTATACGAGAGGCTTTATTACAAAATATGCTTCATCTATTAATATGAGTCCTAAAGAATTAATAGATAAACATCAAAGTGAATTACCTAAATCAGCACCATCTGCAAAAGAAGCATTTCGCCAGCTTACACAAGAAAAAAGAAGCCAGTCAGAAATATCAGAAAATAATATGGTTTCTAAATTAATCATTCAAATGGTTACATTTTTTGGCCTATTACTTATCTTATGGATATTGTTGATAATAATCGTTTAATTCTCAGTATGATTGATTTATAATAGTATTATTATGGGATTGATAGTAAAGAAGGAGAAAGCATATGAATATTCCTAACCAATTGACGGTATTACGTGTTATATTAATACCTGTTTTTGTACTTTTCTTACTTGTAGATTTTAATATGGGTAAGATGGATTTCTTATTTGGACAAGAAATGAGAATTGAACAATTTATCGCCGCTATTATTTTTATAATAGCATCTGCTACTGATTGGTTTGATGGTTACTTGGCAAGAAAGTGGCAACTCGTTACTAATATGGGGAAATTTTTAGATCCATTAGCTGACAAATTATTAGTTGCAAGTGCATTAATAGCGCTAGTGGAATTAGACAAAGTTTCTTCAGTTATAGCTATTATTATTATAGCAAGAGAATTTGCCGTTACTGGTTTAAGACTTTTACAAATAGAACAAGGATTTGTAAGTGCAGCTGGGCAATTAGGTAAAATCAAAACTGCCGTTACGATGGTGGCACTCGTATTTATTTTATTACAAGAACCATTTTCTATGTTATGGCAAATTAATTTAGGTCAATGGTTATTGTACATAGGAACATTCTTTACAATCTTATCTGGTATTGAATACTTTTACCATGGTAGAGATGTGTTTAAAGGCTCAAAATAGTTATATCTTGTAAAGAGTCCGGGACATATTCAATGTCTCAGGCTCTTTTGTTATATTGGCAGTAGTTAACTGAATTGAAGATTGTTTATGCTAAACTCATTTAATTCTTGTTATCTTTGCTATGATGGGGCAACGAAATCTTATGAGAACAAGAGATTGATGTCCTTTTCACTTTCTTTAGGAGGAATAAAATGAAAGTAAGTATACTTAGTGTAGGAACAGAAATTTTATTAGGTCAGATTGCAAATACTAATGCTCAGTTTATATCAAAAACGTTTAATGAACTTGGTGCTAGTATAATGAGACACGTAGCAGTAGGAGATAACCCTTCTAGGCTTGAGCGTGCAATACAAGAAGAATTGGCGGCACATGACGTGGTCATTTTAACAGGTGGTTTAGGTCCTACTAAAGATGACTTAACGAAACAAACAGTAGCTAATGTGTTAGGAAGAGGTTTAGAAACAAATAAAGAAGCGATGGAATTTATTGAGCAATATTTTAAGAATGAAAATAGACCGATGACACCAAATAATAAACAGCAAGCGCTAGTTATTGAAGGAAGCAAAGTGTTAAAAAATGATGTTGGTATGGCTCCAGGTATGTATGTTGAACATGAAGATAAAAAAATCGTGTTATTACCTGGACCACCTAGAGAATTAAAGCCAATGGTAACACAATATCTTGTACCTTATTTTTTAAATGAGGAACGTGTTATTCATTCTGAATCATTAAAATTTGCTGGTATCGGAGAATCAAGACTTGAAACAGAGTGTATGGACTTAATTGACAACCAAACTAATCCGACAATTGCACCACTAGCTGGTTCACATGAAGTTTCCCTAAGAATCACAGCAAATTCAAATACTAAACAGGAAGCTTTGGAATTAATAAATCCAGTAAAAGAAGAAATTTTAAATCGAATAGGTTCATATTATTACGGTAGTGATGATACTACGATGGAAGAAGCTGTTTTTTCACATACAGATAAGCCCTTTTTAGTATACGATGGTATTACAGATGGTATACTGTTATCAAGGTTGAAATTAAATGATAAAAGTGAAAAATACTTAAAAGGTTATGTCATACAAGAAGAAAGTATTGATCAACTATTAAATATTTCTAAGCAAGATAATGTTGAGAACATTGCTTTTAAATTAAAAGAAAGATTTAATGTAGATACTGTCTTAATATTATTGGAACAAGATGAAGAATCGATGGTCTATATTTCAGATGTGCAAAAACACAAAAAATTTAATTCTAGACTGAGTCAATCTTATGCTGGGAAACGTGATAGAATCAGTAATATAGCGCTTATTGAATTTTTGAATTTTTTAAGAGAACAAGCATAAATTCATAAAAGTGGCACTTATGTTCGCATTTATTAAGAAAACACACATAAAAACACGAACAAATATTCGCTTTATACTTGCATTTTAAGAGAAAAAGATTTATAGTAAATGATAGCTAATTAAACAAGTAAACTCATTTTATATATATAGGAGGTTATCGCGTGAACGAACAACGTCAGAAAGCACTCGATACAGTAATTAAGAATATGGAAAAATCCTTTGGTAAAGGGGCAGTTATGAAACTTGGGGATAACACAAGTAGAGAAGTTTCAGCTGTGTCCAGTGGATCTATTACATTAGATAAAGCTTTAGGAGTAGGTGGATATCCTAAAGGACGTATTATTGAAATATATGGACCAGAAAGTTCTGGTAAGACAACTGTTGCGCTTCATGCTATTGCAGAAGCTCAACGTCAAGGAGGCGTAGCTGCGTTTATCGATGCTGAGCATGCTTTAGACCCAGTTTATGCTAAGAATTTAGGCGTAGATATAGATAACCTTTATTTATCACAACCTGACCACGGGGAACAAGGACTAGAGATTGCTGAAGCATTCGTAAGAAGTGGTGCTGTTGATATTATTATCGTTGACTCTGTAGCTGCTCTTACACCTAAGGCTGAAATTGAAGGCGAAATGGGCGATACACACGTTGGTTTACAAGCTCGTCTAATGAGCCAAGCTTTACGTAAATTATCAGCTGCAATATCTAAATCAAATACAACTGCAATATTTATCAACCAAATCCGTGAAAAAGTAGGCGTTATGTTCGGTAACCCTGAAGTTACACCTGGTGGTCGTGCACTTAAATTCTATAGTTCTGTTCGTTTAGAAGTGCGTAGAGCCGAACAATTGAAACAAGGTCAAGAAGTTGTAGGTAACCGTACTAAGATTAAAGTTGTTAAGAACAAAGTGGCACCACCATTTAGAGTAGCAGAAGTTGATATTATGTACGGTGAAGGTATTTCACGTGAAGGCGAATTAATCGATTTAGCTGTTGAATATGAAATCGTCGATAAATCAGGTGCTTGGTATTCTTATAATGGTGAAAGAATGGGACAAGGTAAAGAAAATGTTAAAACATACTTGAAAGAAAACCCAGCTATCATTGAAGAAATTGATTCTATTCTTAGAAATGAATTAGGTTTTAATGGTAAACCTAAAGAAGAAGCTAAAAAAGATAAGAAAGATAAAAAAGAAGAAAATCCTGAGCAAGAAACATTGCTAGATCAATAACTTTTATTAGCGTTCTATAAATCACTTGTAATGAGATGATTTATAGAACGCTTTTTTATTGAAATCATATGAAAAATAAAGGTGATGTCCTTGACACTTGTACAAATTTAAACGTACAATTGAGTTGTATGATTCCATAGTTTCATTTAATCATATTTTTGTATATATAAGACGTAAAAACCTAGATAGAAGGAGGTGTTTATGTGGACTTATTAACCCTCTTACTCATTTTGCTAGGAGTTATTCTAGGTGTTGTTGTAGGATACTTTTTCGCACAAAATAGCTTAACGAAAAAGCAAGATCAAGCTCGTCAGTCAGCTCACTATATTTTAAGTGAAGCGAACAAAGAAGCTGAGAGCCTAAAGAAAGAGAAATTGCTAGAAGCAAAAGAAGAAAATCAACAAATTAGAGATCATCTTGATAGTGAAATTCGAGAGAGAAGAAGTGACCTACAAAAACAAGAATCAAGATTACTTCAAAAAGAAGAAAATTTAGAGCGCAAATCTGATCTTTTAGACAAAAAAGATGAAATTCTAGAAAACAAAGAAGCTAAAATTGAAGAGCGACAACAACAGGTAGATGCAAAAGAGAGTAATGTTCAAGACATAATAACGAAACATGAACAAGAACTAGAACGCATCTCCGGATTGACACGCGAAGAAGCTCGTAAAGAGCAATTTTCAAAAGTCGAAGAAGAACTGTCACATGATATTGCCGTACTTGTAAAGGAAAAAGAACGTGAACTTAAATCAAATGTTGATAAGAAAGCAAAAGAACTGTTAGCTACTACAGTACAAAGATTAGCGGCAGATCATACTTCAGAATCAACAGTATCAGTCGTGAATTTACCAAACGATGAAATGAAAGGACGTATCATCGGTCGTGAAGGTCGAAATATACGTACTTTAGAAACATTAACAGGAGTAGATTTGATTATAGACGATACACCAGAAGCAGTAATATTATCTGGTTTTGACCCAATTCGAAGAGAAATTGCTAAGACAGCCTTAACTAATTTAGTATCTGATGGACGTATACATCCAGGTCGAATTGAAGATATGGTTGAAAAAGCAAGAAGAGAAGTAGATGACTTGATGAGAGAATCAGGAGAACAAGCTACCTTTGAATTAGGTATTCATAACTTACATCCAGAATTAGTTAAGATATTAGGAAGAATGAAATATCGTACAAGCTACGGTCAAAGTGTTCTGAAACACTCTATAGAAGTTGCACAACTTTCAGGAATGTTAGCAGCTGAATTAGGTGAAGATGAAACATTAGCGAAACGTGCAGGTTTATTACATGATATTGGTAAAGCTATCGATCATGAAGTTGAAGGCAGCCATGTTGAAATAGGGGTAGAACTTGCTAAGAAATATCATGAACATGATACAGTCATAAATGCAATACACTCACATCATGGGGATGTAGAACCGACATCAGTCATCTCTATACTCGTAGCTGCTGCAGACGCATTAAGCGCTGCTAGACCAGGAGCTAGACGTGAGACATTAGAAAACTATGTTAAACGACTAGAGAGATTAGAAGAAATATCTGAAGACTATGACGGTGTTGAAAAAGCATATGCGATTCAAGCAGGTAGAGAAATTAGAGTAATAGTATCACCTGAAGATATTGATGACTTAAAAGCACATAGAATAGCAAAAGGTATTAAAGACCAAATAGAAAGTGAATTACAATATCCAGGGCATATTAAAGTGACAGTTGTCCGGGAGATGAGAGCAACTGAATACGCAAAATAATAATTATTAAATTAAAAATCCTACAGCCAAAATGGTTGTAGGATTTTTTGTGGTTTGTAATGAAAAAAAGGGTAGTCGTTTTAAAATTAGTGATTACGTAAAATATTTGTTAAAATTTCACCATCAATATTACCGCCAGATATAACTAATGCAATATTTTTTCCTGAAATTTTTTCTGGGTATTCGTTAACTGCAGCGATTGTAGTACAACTACCAGCTTCAGCAATAAACTTTTCTTGTTTAGCCATAAAACTTACCGCTTTAGCAATGCCATTTTCAGATACTATTAAAAATTCATCAACATAATCTTTTGCTAATTTATAACTAAGTTTTCCTATTCCACCTATGAGAGAATCACAAAGAGTATCTGTATTAGGGTATTCTTCATAAAATGTATTGTGTTGGTAGGACTTAATCATTGCAGGACATGCTTCGGTTTGTACACCAATATTCTTAATATCTGGTTTAATATGTTTTGCAGCTACAGCTATACCTGTAATTAAACCACCACCACCAATAGGTACAACAATTGTATCTATATCAGGGTTTTGTTCCAAAATTTCAATACCTATAGTACCTTGACCACCATATATATATGGGTCATCATAGTAAGCGTCTATATAAGTTAAATTATTTTCTAGTATATAATTCATCCCTAATGAATTTGCTTCATCATAATTTTTGCCCAATAGAATGGCTTCTCCACCAAAGTATTCAATTTTATCAATTTTGCTTTGTGGTGTAGATTCCGGAACAATAATTTTCACGTTTCTTATTCCTAATAATTTTGCTGCATAACTTACTGAGCTTCCATGGTTACCAGAAGAAATTGTTGCTACACCAGACTTTTTTTCTTCATTATTTAAAGTAAGCATCTTATTGAGCGCTCCTCTAATTTTAAAACTCTTTACTTTTTGAAAACTTTCTAATTTAAAAAAATATTTTTTATTATCATCTCCTAAGTAAAAAGACTCTTCTAAAGGTGTTTTTACTGTATAGCTTTTAATACGATTATAGGCATCTTTTGTGTCTTGAAAATTAAATGTCATAAATGTTTCTCTCCTTTATTAAATATTTATTGTTGTCCCAATGTTATTTTGATTGGCTAATTTAAGTGCGTGATAAGCAGTTCCGATATCTAGTAAAGCCATTCCTGTTAGATCAACAACAGTTATATCATCTTGACTTGTTCTCCCTCGTATATTATCTATAATTACTTCTCCGACAGTACCATAAATATTTTTGGCAGTTATTGTACCTTTTTTTATAGCTTTTTCTATTTCACCGGATTTTATGCAATGTTCTAAGTCATCTACATATACCTTAGCGATTTTTAGTATCTGTGGATCAATCTCTTGTTTATCTGGCATATCAGCACCCACGCAACTAATATGAGTACCTTTTTTAATCCACTCTTTTTTGATTAATGGTTCTTTAGATGGTGTGATTGTAATTATTACATCACTACTTTCTACGTTTTCTCTTAAATTAATTACATTGATTATTTCAATATCATCGATAAAAATATTAAAGTTTTCTTTTAAATTCTTTTTTAAATTTGATGTTAAAAGTTTTGTTTTTTCAATATTTCTACTGTATACTCTTATGTTTTTTAAATTAGGTAATACTGTAACAGCTGATGCTATTTGAAATAATGCTTGATTACCTGAACCAATAATTAGTAAATCCTCAGAAGTTTTATTTGCTAAATGCTTTATAGTAACAGCACTTGAAGCACCTGTTCTTATACCAGTTATATATTCAGCGCCAGTAATCCCAATTGGTATACCATTTTTTGCATTATAAATAGTTATTAAACCATTTAGAGTTGGTAATCCATTAACCTCATTTTCTTGAAACCAACTTGCTGTTTTGTGACCAAAAATATTTTCATTTTGAATATATCCAGATTTAATATCCATATCTGCTTTTCCTTTTTGAAATTCATAAAATATAGTTGGCCATGTCATAGTTGAATTGCACGCTTTACTTTTGTATACATTTTCGACAATTTGAATAATGTCATTAATAGATAGTAACAGTTTTAAAGATTCACTATCTAAAGATTTTATTTTTACCAATAGAAACCACTCCTTAAAGTTTTAAATAGAAGTAAATAAAAAGCACCGAAAATTTATTCCTCCTGTAAAACAGGCCCTAATGGAATAAATTTTCGGTGCTTTAAATGCTTTTACCCGGGGATAATAGCAGCACATCTATTTAATTATTAATAGTATAATTGATTATAATAATTTTGTAAATTGCTATGAATTTGTTATTTTATTAAATTTAAGAAATTCACACTTCAAAGAGTCACAGTATTATTTTGGAGGGTGTGATAAAAATTACCATCAAGCCCACGTAACTTGACGACTATCCATTGAGTAAAGGCTCACAAGTATGGTTGTGATTACCAAACGAACCTTTTTAGCTTATTTTTTGCTTTCCTTTAATAGCACGATATAGGGCATATACAATAGTAAATGCTATACTAACTGACCACGTTATTACGACAGTAAAATCAAAGTTGATGTTAATATTAATATCCATGCTACCACCTCATTTCCATAACAATTCAAGGCTCGAGAGGTGTCACAAAAATGTAAGGCTCTTTTACTCAATTAAAATTATAGCATCAACAATACTGCTTTATCTCTTCCTAGATGTTAGATAAATAACTTTTTGTTAATTATTGATTAACTGGAATAATAGCTATTCTTTAGAAGGAATTAAAAAAGAAATAAACGATCAATACAACCCAAAAACTTTTCCAGCTACACCAGCAATAGCTATCATTGTGCCAATGAACCATTTGAATTGTATATTTTTTATTTCAGAAATTTGATATTTCATATTATTTTCCATGATTTTTGGTAAATCATCTATTTTATCGGATAAATGCCCAAATTTATCATCTATACTTTTTTCCATTTGTTCAAAAGTTTCTTTAGTAATGTAATCGCTCATACTGATTTCTCCTTTCGTCATTATAATTTATTAATTTTATAACTCTCATAAAAAACACATAATCAATACAATCCAAAAACTTTTCCAGCTACACCAGCAATAGCTATCATTGTCCCAATGAACCATTTGAATTGTATATTTTTCATTTCAGAGATTTGATATTTCACATTACTTTCCATGAGCTTCATATTATTTTCCATAATCTTAGATAAATCATCTATTTTATCGGATAAATGCTCAAATTTATCATCTATTCTTTTTTCCATTTGTTCAAAAGTTTCTTTAGTAATGTAATCGCTCATAGTACTTTCTCCTTTCATAGTTTATATATCCATATTTTTACATTTAAGTATATTATACTATAAAACGATATTAATTTACTAAAGTAATCGTTATAGATAAAAATTAAACATAAAGTTTAACTTATTAATATGTACTAGATATCTGTGATAACATTATAAGTGTTACTATATTAGCAATTTAGTTTGATCTAAAACTTTGATAATGCAAGGTTATTTTGCAGGCTTAAAAGGGGAGGGTATCAAGTGGTTTTTGTATACATATTTGTATCAGCTATAGCTTTATACTGTGCGCTACGATACGGTATTAGAGATGCGCTTATTGAAATTGAAGCTAATAAAGAAGATTTAGTTTATTATAAAAAAAGTGCTGATTTATTAGAGGAAATTGGTACAATTTATTCAAGTACTTCAAAAGAGAATACTGATACTGCTAAGGGCATTTATAATGATTCTTTTGATGTTTTTACTTCGGATAAAAATTCAAAAGATAAGTTTGATATTTTGAGTGAAAACAAGAAAAAGATTTTATCTTTAGAAGTTGAACAGTCTGGAACATAAACAATTGTTCCAGACTCTATTTTGTTATGGCAGTAGTTGAACAGACTAAAAATACGCTTATATCAAGCTTTTTTCAATACTAGTCGCTCTTCGCGGTAGGGCTAAGAAATCTTATTAAATACAACTAGATTTCTGTCCCGCTCCCTTTTATTTCGTTTATATTTAATCCTTCTGAGAGAAGTGGTTCTTCGAAAAAGCTAGTTACGTATTCAAACGTTTCTTTTGTATCAAAATTCTTTCTTGAAGGTTCTTCAATACTTCTCTTTTTTATTCTTTCTAAACATTTCTCGTCATCTATATTAAGAAATATTAATTCATGATTTGCCTTTATTTCAGTCGCTATACTGAGTAACCAGCTTCTTTGTGCTTTTGTGTTTCCTGGAAAGTCTAATACTACATTGCTGCCAACTTTTAAAATACGTTGTATGTGTTCTTTTAATAAAGGCTTTATTAATTTTGAATATTTTAAGTAGTCATCAAATGTTGTTATTTCATTTGGATAAAGTTGAGATAACCAATCATCTTCAGATAATAAAATAGCGTTTTTATTAATTTCTAATTTTTTTGCTGTAGTTGATTTTCCAGCTCCCATTTTACCTGTAAAAAAATACAAAGTTCCTAATTTATTCATCTACATACCCCTTTTCATCATTTGATATTATCAATATTTTAAATTTATACTCTAAAGTGTAGCATAGATTATTTATTTGTATTAAAAGCTTTGACAATAGTTGAATAGGGTATTTAAAATTAAGTGTAAAATATGTATTTAATTGAGCTGTAAAGGGGAGCATTCAGATGTACATACCAAAACATTATCAAATGAAAGATTATCAAGAAATTAAAAATTTTATGACTAAATATAATTTTGCGACTGTAGTTACTGTTGATGAATTAAAACCTATTGCAACACATTTACCAGTAATTATTAATGAGCATGATGATGCTTTATTTATATCTGGGCATTTTGCTAGAGGCAATAAGCAATGGAGAACAATGGACAATAACGCGGATGTACTCATTATATTCCACGGGCCACATGGATACATATCATCAACATGGTATGAAACTGAGGATGTACCGACATGGGATTACCAAAGCATACATGTTTATGGGAAAAGTGTCTTGTTAAATGAACACCAGTTAAAAGAAGATTTAAAAGTTTTGTTGGATAAGTATGAAAGTGAACATAGAGGTGGGGCAACATGGGAAAATTTATCTGATCAGACAAAAAAACAAATAAAAGGTATAGTGGGTTTCAAAGTAAAAGTAGATAAATTAGAAGCTGCATATAAGTTAAGTCAAAATCGTAGTGAAACGGATAAAGAGAACATTGTCATACATCTTAATAATACTGAAAGTGATCTAGATAAAAATTTAGCAGAAGAAATAGAAAAGTATTAAAGAAGTGGGGTAGAAACCGTAATTTTCTATAAGGTTTCGTAGTCCCACTTTCTTAAATCTATTAATTTAATGGATAATCGTCTCCATTTTTAGAAATGTAATAAGTATCTGACAAACCATCTGTATGTAATTTAGCAGGTTGTCTTTTACCTGATATTGTATAATTAAATGGTTTATTATCTTGAAAATCATATAGAATTCTAGAACTGACACCATTTTCTATAACATTAGCATTTAATCTTTTAACTATTCGATAACCTTCTTTATATTCTTTAGTCTTTTTAAACTCTAGTTCAGCAGCTTTTAATAAGTCATTTTCAGTAATTTTATCTCCAACATGATGTTTTTCTTTTAAATTTGTGATTCTTCCTGTATTGATAGGTAATAATATATTTGATTCATTATCGCGTTTTAAAAATTTTACAAAATGCTCTATCGAAACTTCTGTGGATTTACTAAATACTTGATTATTATCAGTTGAAGATTTTTCTTCTAAAACTACGTTAGTAATCAATTTGAAACTAGGATTTTCTATATGCTTAGTTAAATCAGGAATAACAAATCCTTTATCTGTTATAGGAAATATATCAGACTTGTTATTATTATATGATACCTCAATTTTCGAATTAGGCGCTAAATTTACCACTCGATATTCATCTGCAGCCTTTGCATCTATTGCAATTTGAACATAATTTAAAATATCTTTTTTTGTTAATACTTCACCAGGTGTTAAAGGGAATTCTATAAAGCCAGGAACAAGAATTTCGTTACCTTTCTTATCCACCCCAGTAACATTCACCATTAAATGAGTACCTTGAATTTCTTGATAATCTTTTCTACCGCCAACTTTAAATGAAGGTGGCTCCATAGCATCTACATTAGAAGTAATAAAGGGAGTTATAACGATATTGCCAACAACTAGAGAAATCATTACTTTTTTGAAACTTTTCATATAAACACCTCTTTGTTTTTTTAATATAATAACACATTTACCAAATATTGTTATTATTTGTATATTACAAATAATTTACAGTTTTGTAACAAAAATTTTATTAATAAATTATTACTATTAGAAAAGGTATTTGAGCTGATAATAAGAATAAGTAATTAAATAAAAAGAAAAAATAAGAACGTTGTATCCTAAGATGCAACGCTCTTATTATTATACTGGTATATATTTTATTCTTTATCACTTAAATATTCAGCTAATAGTTTAATAGGAATAAGTATTGAGTAACCTATTGTTAACCCGGCAATCGATAATATTAAGAATGAATGATCTGTTTTTAGGTTATAGCCAAAGTAAGATGTAATGGACCCTATTAAAAAAATAAAGACGAAATTAATGATTAAACGTTTTTTGTTATAAACATATTATCTCCTTTGAAATAACTTATCGTTTGAAATGATGTTTAAGCGACTATATAATGAACCTCAATTAGGAGGTTTATTATTATGGGAAAAGAAATTTATTTTTTGATAAACTCACTTGATGTTGGTAGAGGCGGTTTAACTAAAGCTTGTATTCAGCAAGCAAACATGAGTGCTGAATTGGGTTATAAAACAACAATATTAACTTTTAATTATAATAGTGATTATGACATTATAACTGAAAAATTATTTCAATACTATAGTATTAATAGAGATGTTGAAATAAGAAATATGTATGATTTTTATAGAGATGAGAAAAATGTTGAAGTAGATTTAATGAAAGTTAATGATTGTATTTCTTCTGATTTTGCTTATGAAAAAGTAAAAAATAAAAATGGATATAGAATATATGAAAATGGTTTATATAGGTATTATATGACTCATCGTGACGATGAGACTGTGAAAGGTGTAGATTGTTTTAATGATTTTAGATATAGAATTAGGAGTGAAGCATACACGCCTAAAGGATATTTGGGCAAGGTTTCTTATATGGATTTTGAATTAAATAAGCCGAGACAGATGGTTTTTAAAGACAGTAAAGGCAATTGTTATTTATCTAAATGGGTTAATCCCGAAACTGGCAATGCTCATAAAGTTTTATTATTTAATGGTAATGAAATTAAAAAGACATTTAAAAGTGATGAAGCTTTAAAAGCTTATTTTATAGAAAAAGTTGTTGAAAACGATGAATATCCAATTTTAATTTCAGATGCTCGTAATACTGATGATGTGATGACACTAGTCGATGATGAAAAAGCTAAAAAACTTATTAGATTGCATAGTAATCATGTGAAAGAGCCATTTGATGTTGAAAAATCAGAAATTGTAAGTACTGTAAAATTTGCATTAAATAATTTAGATAAAATAGATTATTTAGTCGCGCTGACAGAGAGGCAGAAAGAAGATATAGTAACTAGAAAAAATAATGATGAAAAACTACTTGCGCTACCGCATGGCATAGAAGTGAAAAATAGCGATGCCCATAATAATTTTAAAAAAGATAAAGCTGTTGTTATTTCTAGATTAGTTTCATTAAAACAAATTCATCATGTAGTAGAAGCTGCAAGTTTACTCGTAGAATACAATCCAAACTTTTTGATAGAAATATATGGCTCTGGTGATCAAGAGAAAAAGCTTAAAGATTTAATTAAATCTAAAGGTTTAACTGAGAACGTTATATTAAAAGGTTATACCGATAATATTGAAAATGTTTATAAAGAAGCGGCTTTTTCGATTGTAACTTCGAAAACAGAAGGCTTTTCATTATCTATATTAGAAAGTATGGCAAATGGTGTTCCAGTATTGAGTTATAATTTTAACTATGGTCCTGAAGATATTATTACTAACGGTAAAGATGGTTTAATTATTGAAAAAAATAATATAAAACAATTAGCTGAAAATATGAATTATTTATTTAGTAATCCTGAATTAATAAATGAAATGCGTATAAATGCGGCTAAAAGTATAAAAGATAGATTTAGTAGAGATAAAGTTAAACAATATTGGGAAGAGTTATTTAAGTCATTATAACGATTTTATAATTTATACAAATTAAAAAACAGAGGCGATTCTTAAATGAATAAGAAAATCGTCTCTGTTTTATTTAAGCTAGGATAATCTATACCTAGTCTCGTTTTCATTTTTCATGTTTATTTTTAATTCGTTAAGTTCAACTCTAAATCTAATGCTTCTTTTAATACATTTGAAGTTTCGTGCGAGTTTATCGCGCAATTACCGTATTTTTCAGCTAATTTAAAAGCTGTTACGTATAACTCCAAACTATCCTTGGCAATATCTTCTGCCTCTTCGTGTACGGATGGATTTGCTTTAACCACTAGTTCTGCAAACTTTTCGGGTTCAATATCAATTCCCATGTTTAAATAAACACTCCTATTAATTTTTTGATACGTTACTATATAAATAACGCTCTTGTAACGTATACCCTATATTATAAATTAATAATCATTACTTTTAAAATATTTTGTTTTCCATTAGAATATAAAGAGTAATAGAGAGGATGACTGTAGTGAGAATTTTATTTATAGGTGATATTGTAGGCAAATTAGGTAGAGAACAATTAGAAACATATTTACCTAAAATTAAAGCAACATACAAACCAACACTAACGATTGTTAATGGTGAAAATGCTGCACATGGTAAAGGAATAACTGAAAAAATATATAAAGAAATTTTACGTATGGGCGCAGACTTTATGACGATGGGTAATCATACATACGGTCAGAAGGAAATTTACGAATTTATAGGTCAAGCGAATAGAATGGTAAGACCTGCGAATTTTCCTGATGAGGCACCGGGAATTGGTATGAGAATCATTAAAGTCAACGATAAAGATGTTGCTATTATCAATTTGCAAGGTCGATCATTTATGGCTGCTATCGATTGTCCTTTTAAAAAAGCTGATGAATTAATAGAAGAAGCATCTAAAATAACGCCGTTTATCTTTGTTGATTTTCATGCAGAAACAACTTCTGAGAAAAATGCGATGGCTTGGTATTTAAATGGACGCGTTAGTGCAGTTGTTGGTACGCATACTCATATACAAACTTCTGATGAACGTGTTTTAAATGAAGGTACAGCATATATTACAGATGTTGGAATGACTGGATATTACGACGGTATTCTTGGCATTAATAAAGATGAGGTTATTGAAAGATTTATTACGAGTTTACCTCAACGTCATAACTTGCCAAATGAAGGTCGAAAAGTACTTTCAGGTGTGGTTGTTGATTTAACTCAAGATGGAAAAGCTAAAAAAATTCAAAGAATATTAATAAACGATGATCATCCATTTGAATAGTATCGTCCATTAGGATGATTTTTGTTAAAACCCTTTAATTTCATAGGATTAAAGGGATTTTTTTGGTATGATGTGAATTGAGATATTATATGGGGGAGGCCATAAGATGAAATCACAAATTTCATGGAAAGTTGGCGGACAGCAAGGCGAAGGAATTGAGTCAACAGGTGAAATATTCGCAACTGCTATGAACCGTCAAGGATATTATTTATACGGATACCGTCATTTTTCTAGTAGAATCAAAGGCGGACACACAAACAATAAAATAAGAGTATCATCCACGCCAGTAAGAGCGATTAGTGATGATTTAGATATATTAATAGCATTTGACCAAGAAACAATAGATGTGAACTATCACGAAATGCAAAAAGGCAGTATTATCATTGCCGATGCAAAAGCAAAACCTGAAAATCCAGAAGATAGTAAAGCACAATTAGTGAGCTTACCGTTTACAGGCGTAGCTAAAGAATTAGGAACAGCGTTAATGAAGAACATGGTAGCTGTAGGTTCTACTTGTGCAGTCATGGATTTAGATACAGACGTATTTGAATCGTTAATCAGTGATTTATTCAGTCGTAAAGGCGAAAGTGTCGTTAATTTAAACATTCAAGCGTTAAATGAAGGTTATAGATTAATGAAAGAAGAAATGGATTCATTAGAAAGTGAACATACTTTAGAGAAGAATGACTCTGATGGCCATTTATTTATGATAGGTAATGACGCGATTGGTTTAGGGGCAGTAGCAGCTGGAGTTAGATTTATGGCAGCTTATCCTATCACGCCAGCTTCAGAAATTATGGAGTACATGATTGATCGTTTACCAGAATTAGGTGGCGCCGTTATACAGACGGAAGATGAAATTGCTGCATGTACAATGGCAATTGGTTCTAACTATGCTGGTGTACGTTCATTTACATCATCTGCTGGTCCAGGCTTATCATTGATGATGGAATCAATAGGTTTATCAGGAATGACTGAAACACCTTTAGTAATCGTTAATACTCAACGCGGTGGGCCATCAACTGGTTTACCAACTAAACAAGAACAGTCTGACTTAATGCAAATGATATACGGTACTCATGGCGATATTCCGAAAATTGTATTAGCACCAACAAGCGCAAGCGATGCGTTTTATTTAACGATAGAAGCATTTAACTTAGCTGAAGAATATCAATGTCCAGTTATATTACTTTCAGATTTACAATTATCTTTAGGTAAACAAACCGTTGAATCATTAGACTATGACAAAATTGAAATTCGTAGAGGCGCTCTAGTAGAAGAAGACATGGAAACACCTGAAGATAAGGCGTACTTTAAACGTTATGCATTGACTGATTCTGGAATTTCTCCACGTGTTCTTCCTGGTACAAAAGGTGGTATTCACCATGTTACAGGTGTTGAACATAACGAAGAAGGAAAACCTTCTGAAGGTGCTGAAAACAGACAATTACAAATGGATAAACGTATGCGTAAAACAGCTCAATTATTAATTGATGAACCAGTTAAATCTAATGAAAAATATGATGAAGCGGATATTCTATATGTAGGATTCATTTCTACTATAGGAGCAATCGAAGAAGCAATTACAAGATTAGATAAGCAAAATGTAAAAGTTAATCATATTCAAATTAGACAATTACATCCATTCCCTACTGATGCTGTACAAGAAGCCTTTAATAAAGCTAAAAAAGTAGTTGTAGCTGAGCATAATTACCAAGGACAACTATCTAGCATTATCAAAATGAATGTAAATCATCAAGGTAAAATTATTAACCAAACAAAATATGACGGTACACCATTCTTACCGCATGAAATAGAAGATAAAGCTTTAGAAATCGCAAGTAATATGAAGGAGTTGATATAATTGGCAACATTTAAAGATTTTAGAAATAATGTTAAACCAAACTGGTGTCCAGGCTGTGGTGACTTCTCTGTGCAAGCAGCGATTCAAAAAGCAGCAGCAAATGTAGGATTGGAACCAGAAGAAGTTGCCATTATTACAGGTATAGGTTGTTCGGGTCGTTTGAGTGGTTATGTAAACTCATATGGTCTACACTCAATTCACGGACGTTCATTACCTTTAGCACAAGGTGTTAAAATGGCTAATAAAGATTTAACAGTAATTGCTTCAGGCGGCGACGGAGACGGATTTGCTATAGGTATGGGTCACACTATTCATGCTTTAAGAAGAAATATGGATATGACTTATATCATCATGGATAACCAAATTTATGGATTAACTAAAGGGCAAACTTCCCCAAGTTCTGCTAAAGGTTTTGTTACAAAAACAACACCTAAAGGTAACATTGAACAAAACGTTGCACCTTTAGAATTAGCATTATCATCAGGTGCTACTTTTGTAGCACAAAGCTTTTCAAGCGACATCAAAGAATTAACACATATAATTGAAGAAGCAATCAATCACAAAGGATTTTCATTTGTAAACGTATTTTCACCATGTGTAACATACAACAAAATAAATACTTATGATTGGTTTAAAGAGAATTTAACTAAATTAGCTGATATTGAGGATTATGATTTTTCAAATAAAAATCAAGCAATACAAACAGTGATGGATAAAGAATCTATGATTACAGGTATTATATATCAAGATAAAGAAACTCCATCATATGAACAACAATTAGAACAACTTGATGAAACACCACTAGTTAAAAAATCATTGAAGCTTGAAGAAAACCAATTTGAAGAGCTTGTTTCTCAATTTAAATAATTATATAATGAATACACTTTAAGCTCATAGTTTGTCTATGAGCTTTTTTTAATAAAAAGGGGGATTTTCAAATGACAAATACATTAATGAGCATTCAAATTATTCCAGAGCACGAAGATACAGGGGTAATACCTTTAGTTGATGAAGCAATAAGAATAATAGATGATTCTGGTTTAAAGTATCAAGTGAATCCTTTAGAAACTACTATTGAAGGGGATATGAATGCTTGCCTAATTTTAATAGAACAAATTAATGAGCGCATGGTTGAGTTGGAATGTAAAAGCATTATATCTCAAGTGAAGTTTTATCACGTTCCTGAAGGCATCATGATGGATACGTTAACGGATAAATATAGATCTTAATTAAGATAGTTTAATGAATGAACGTTATTTATTATAAATATAAAGGAGAAATGTATTATATTATATCGGTTTAAGGAGTAAAGGGGACGAAAGATATGAGAACTGTATTAAAATATATTAAACCGTATACGGGTCTGTTTATATTAGGTTTAATATTAATGTTAATAGAATTAGCAGTAGAATTAATCCAGCCTATTTTTATATCTGAAATAATAGACAATGGTATTTTAAAGAATGATTTAAACCACGTCTATCTTTATTTAGGCATTATGCTTGTTACAGGTCTTGTAGCTTTAGTGTCTGGGATATGGAATAGTTTTGTAGCTGGCCATGTTAGTCAAACTTTTGCATATGATTTAAGAACTGCACAATTTAGTAAAATTCAAACTTTTTCATTGGCAACATTAGAGAAGTTTAAAACTTCTAGTTTAATTACGAGGCTCACAAGCGATGTTAATAACTGTGATACAGCAGTATATATGTCTATAAGAATCATGTTAAGAGCCCCCTTGATGATTATTGGAAGTATCGTAATGAGCTTTATAGTTGAACCTAGACTAGCGCTTTATTTGGTGATTGGAACGCCATTTATATTTATAATAATATTCTTTATTGCGCGCACGGGTTCTAAATTATTTACAAAGATACAAAGAAAATTTGATGAAATGAATAGATTTTTCCAACAAAATCTTGAAGCTGTTAGATTGATCAAAGCGAGTCAGACATCACACCAAGAAATTAATCAATTTAAAGAAAAAATAAAGGACATTAGACATAATTATACATACGCTTTAAGACTAATGGAATTGATTAATCCATCTTTACTATTTATTATTAATGCGAGTATATTAGCTGTCATTTGGTTTGGGTCCGATATGGTTAATAGTTCAACTCTAGAAGTTGGTAAACTGGTCGCAATCATCAATTATGGTATGAGAATGCAAGGTGGATTTGGTATGTTGGCATTTCTTATCATGACATTAAGTAGAATGAAGGCTTCCAGTGATCGAATAGAAGAAGTGCTTACTACTCCATCAGATGAATGGGTATTAGAAAAGAACGGTCACAAAGTGGAAAATCATGCTTATAGTATTAAATTCAATAATGTTTCATTTACTTATCCAAACGCTAATAAACCGGTACTTCACAATATTTCCTTCGAAGTTGAACCGAGAGAAACCTTCGCTATTATGGGTTCTACAGGTTCAGGAAAATCTACTTTACTGAGTTTAATTCCGAAAATTTATAGAACTAAACAAGGAGAAATTCTTTTAGATGGGAAGAATGTAGAAGACTGGGAAATTGAAGATTTACGAGACGCTATCGGATATGTACCACAAACTGCATTATTATTCTCAGGAACAATATATGAAAACTTGCAATTCGGAGACCCGAATGCTGAATTAGAAACGTTAGAAACTTCTACTCAAAAAGCACAGATACACAATTCTATCGAAGCATTTGATCATCAGTATGAAACGATGATTGGACAACAAGGTGTTACTTTATCTGGTGGTCAGAAACAAAGACTTTCTATTGCTCGAGCGCTTGTAAGGAAACCTGGTGTGTTAATACTTGATGATTCTACTTCTGCATTAGATGTGAAGACGGAATCAGCTTTATGGGATGCACTTGAACATGAAGATACTACTAAACTGATTGTTACTCAAAAAATTTCTACAGCTAAAACAGCAGATCGAATTATGTTATTGGTAGATGGTCATATAGAAGCAATAGGTCATCATGAAGAATTATTAAAATCATCTAAACTTTATAATGAGATTGCTAACAGCCAAGAAAGTGCGGTGAATACATGATGGGCATTAAAAATCCGTACGGACATGAAACGGTTATAACGCCGGATGATATGTCTAAAAATAATACTAAGAAGAAAAAGAGAGCACGAGATACTAAAGGGACTTTATTAAATATTTGGCATTTAATTGATGAAAAACGTGTTCAACTCATCATTGTCATACTCATGATTATATGTTCATCTTCATTGAGTTTAGTAGGGCCATTTTTAATTGGTAGAATAATTGATACAAAAATTATCCCTAAAGACTTAAATGGATTATTAAAATATATCATTATATTGATATCTGTATATACTTTATTATCCATCACTTCTTATATAGGTTCGTATATGATGGTAAATATCGCACAACGAACAGTTTATTTATTAAGGGACAATTTATTTAGTCATTTTCAAAAGTTACCTGTTTCATACTTTGATAAAAAACAACATGGTGAATTAATGAGTAGAATGCAAAATGATATTGAAAATGTGTCACAAGTATTAAACTCCTCATTCATTCAATTTACTTCAAGCGTTGTAACGTTAATAGGAACATTATCTATCATGTTGTATTTAAGTCCATTATTAACTTTATTAACAGTAATCATTATACCTATCATGTTCATAAGTTTACGTTGGATTACAGCTAGAACAAGCGTGTTGTATTCGATGAGGCAAAAACAATTGGGTATTATGAACGGTTATATCGAAGAAATCGTGAATGGTCAAACTGTTGTAAAAGCTTTTTCTCAAGAGCATTATGTGATGGAAACATTTAATGAGAAAGCAGATAATGTTAAAGAATATAGCTTTTGGGCAGTAACATTTGGTGGATTAATACCTAAAGTAATGAATTATTTAAATAATTTAAGTTTTGCTATCGTAGCTGGGATAGGTGGTATATTAGCTTTAAATGAATCTGCCGGTGTAACAGTTGGTGTTATTGTTATTTTTGCAGAGTATGCAAGGCAGTTTACAAGACCGCTATCGGACTTAGCGAACCAATTTAATACGGTACTGTCTGCTATAGCCGGTGCGGAACGTGTATTCGACATTATGAATGAACCTGTAGAACAAGATTCAAAAGATGCTATAGACTTAAACAATATTGAAGGAAATATTAAATTTAACAATGTTAACTTCAGATATGATGAAGAACAAAAAACACCAACAATTAAAGATTTATCCCTTGAAATAAAAAGTGGAGAATCAGCCGCACTTGTAGGAGCTACTGGTGCCGGTAAAACAACAATCGTTCAATTGATTTTACATTATTATGACATAGAATCTGGTGAAATTTTAATCGATGGAAAATCTATTACTGAGATTACACGAGCTTCTTTAAGAAAAGAAATAGGCGTTGTATTACAAGACCCTTACTTATTTGATGGAACGATATTAGATAACATCATGTATGGAACACCTAATGCGACAAAAGAAGAAGCTATAGAAGCGGCCAAAAAAGCAAATGCACATGATTTCATCATTAATTTAGAAAATGGATATAGCACAGTACTAAAAGGTGAATCAGGTTCACTTTCTCAAGGTGAAAGACAGCTTATCTCAATTGCTAGATGTTTATTACAAGATCCAAAAATATTATTGCTAGATGAGGCAACAAGTAGCATTGATACCGTAACAGAAATTAAAATACAAGAAGCATTGGAAACTTTAATGGTAGGTAGAACAAGCATTATCATTGCACATAGATTAAATACAGTTAAGAAAGCAGATTTAGTATTTGTATTATCACATGGTGAAATTCTTGAATCAGGAACACAAGAAGAACTTATTGATAAACAAGGTGTTTACTATCACATGTTAAATGCTGGCGATGAAGAACAAATTCAAGAATTACAGTAAAGGAAGATGTGTATGGAGTTTCGTGAAATTAAAGAAGATATAAAACCTCTATTTAATGAATATATATCTGAGTGGTACGATAATAATGATAAAATAGTTCCTTGGAGTACGGACGTCCGCCATCATGGAGGATTTAATAGCATGTTGGAAATGCAAAAAGAAGCCATAACCCCGCCAAAAAATAGTGATTTTGTTAGAGCCAAAACATTTGTATTAATAGATAGGGGTATCATTGTTGGAGCTGCGAATATTCGATATCAATTGAACGATTGGTTACAGCAAGTTGGTGGTCATGTTGGTTATGGTGTAAGGCGTAGCGAAAGAGGTAAAGGTTATGCAACGACTATATTAAAATACGCTTTAGAGGAATTGAGAAATGATTTTGTTGAATATGCGTTGATTACATGTGATGAAGATAACTTTGGCAGTGCTAAAGTTATTGAACGTAACGGTGGTAAAGAAGATAAACCGTATATTTCAGAGAGTCAAAATGTAACAAAAAGATATTGGATTAAGTTATAAAAATTGTCATTTAAAATTAAATAAAGCGCTTTAACTTTTTTGCACTTTATGTTGAACTCTAATATAATATAAAGATAAATCAATATGGGCAGAAAGGGTTTTGACATTGAATGAAGAGCAAAGAAAACAAGGAGCGAATGCGAAGACGAAACCTAATTTAGAAAAAGATTATAGTAAATATTTCGAGCATGTTTATCAACCTCCTAACTTAAAGGACGCTAAGCAAAGAGGTAAATCAGAAGTTCAATATCATGATGATTTCAAAATAGATGAACGACATAGAGGAATGGGGAAAGGTCGTAAATTCTATATTAGAACGTATGGTTGCCAAATGAATGAGCATGATACAGAAGTAATGGCTGGTATTTTTCAAGCATTAGGTTTTGCACCGACTAATTCAGTAGACGATGCTGACGTTATCTTACTAAATACTTGTGCAATTAGAGAAAATGCAGAAAATAGAGTGTTTAGTGAAATCGGCAACTTAAAACATTTAAAACAAGAAAGACCAGATTGTTTAATAGGTGTTTGTGGTTGTATGTCTCAAGAAGAATCTGTAGTGAATAAAATACTAAAATCATACCAAAATGTTGATATGATCTTTGGTACGCATAATATTCACAGATTACCTGAAATTTTAGAAGAAGCTTATATGTCTAAAGCGATGGTTGTTGAAGTTTGGTCTAAAGAAGGCGACGTTATAGAAAACTTACCTAAAGTACGTAACGGTAGAATTAAAGCATGGGTAAATATCATGTACGGGTGCGATAAATTCTGTACATATTGTATCGTTCCATTTACAAGAGGTAAGGAACGTAGTCGTATGCCGGAAGAAATTATCGCCGAAGTGAGAGACTTGGCTAGACAAGGTTATCAGGAAATTTGTTTATTAGGACAAAACGTAAATGCTTACGGTAAAGACATAGAAGGTTTAAATTATGGTTTAGGCGATTTACTAAACGATATGACTAAAATTGATATACCTCGAGTTCGTTTTACAACGAGTCATCCATGGGATTTCGATGATCGATTGATTGAAGTGATAGCAGAAGGTGGAAACATTGTTCCGCATATTCATTTACCTGTTCAATCTGGTAATAATAAAGTCTTGAAAATAATGGGGCGTAAATATACGCGTGAAAGTTATTTAGAGCTTGTAAATAAAATAAAAGAAGCAATACCAGATATAGCATTGACAACTGATATAATAGTTGGATATCCTAATGAAACAGAAGAACAATTTTTAGAAACAATAGATTTATACCACGAAGTTGGATTTGAACATGCATATACTTATGTATATTCTCCAAGAGAAGGAACACCAGCAGCTAAAATGAAAGATAACGTTCCAGAAAAAGAGAAAAAACAAAGATTACAACGTTTAAATAAAGTAGTCGGTGAATATGCTGCTCAATCATTAAAACCTTATGAAGGTCAAGAAGTATATGTACTTTGTGAAGGATCAAGTAAGAGAGATGAAACAGTATTAGCTGGTTACACTGAGAAGAATAAATTAGTAAACTTTAAAGCACCTCAAGATGTGATTGGTAAAATAGTAAAGGTTAAAATTACAGAAGCTAAACAATATTCATTAAATGGTGAATTTGTTGAAGTTGTATCTAAAGAAAAGGTGGTACATTAAATGTATACAAAAGATGATATACTAGACCAAGCACGTAAACTTGGAAAAATGATGTCAGAAACAGAAGAGGTTGAATTTTTTAAGCGTGCGGAAGCACAAATTCACGAAAACCAAACTGTTCGTGAAAAAATGGCAAGTTTAAAATCACTGCAAAAACAAGCTGTTAATTTCCAAAACTATGGTAAAGATAAAGCTTTAGCAATGGTAGAAGAAAAAATAGCTAATATCGAAAAAGAATTAGATGACATGCCGATTGTAAGTGAATTTAAAGAAGCTCAAGGAGAAGTGAATGAACTTCTGCAAATGGTTTCACATTCAATTAGCCATACTGTTACAAATGAAATTATTGAATCAACTGGTGGTAACCAATTAACTGGTGAAACTGGTGCAGCTATGAAAAATGCACCTAATGCTAGTAGCTGTTCACACTAAAACAATAATTTAATAACTAAATTATATATTTACAAGCTTTGGTATAAATCCTTAGCTCAAAATAATTCTCCTAATCTGTTGGACTTTTAATTAACAGATTAGGAGAATTTATTTATATAGGAGTAGGACAGAAATTATATAAAAAGATTTTTCAATTCCGTCTCGGTAAGAGAGATCAGAATTGAAAAAAGTTTGGTATAAGCGTATTTTCAATCTAGTCAGCTAATGTCTAAATAATGAATGAGTCCGATATAAATGTCCCAGCCTCTTCTATAATAATGTTATTTTGAAAGTGTGTGTTTGTATGAAATATGAAGTGAATTTTAAGTCTAACGAGCTAGTTAGAAAAAACTTGCCCGTTAGAGGAGTATACTGTAAGTAATATGTGTAAAATTACATTTAAATCATGATATATATGCCGCTAACGTGCTTGTTTACAATCACTTGCCTGTTAGAAAAAACTTGCCCGTTAGAGAGGTCACTCTCTTCTTATTCATTGTAAATAAAAAGCAATGCTCACCTATGTAACAAAATTCGAGACAGTTGTTATGTGCTAGCTTAATTCTTTATATTATAATTAACCATACTCGTGTATTGTTGAAAATTTTGATAAAATAGACGAATCCAAAGTTAAATAAAGGAACGTGAAGAAAGATGTCTAAACCAACGCCAATGATGGCTCAATATTTAAAAATAAAATCTCAATATCAAGATACTTTATTATTTTTCAGATTAGGTGACTTCTATGAAATGTTTTACGATGACGCTATTGAAGCATCTAGAGTACTGGAAATTACTTTGACGAGACGTGATGCTAAAAAAGACCCAATACCTATGTGTGGTGTTCCATATCATTCAGCTTCAGGATACATAGAAAAACTTATTTCTAAAGGTTATAAAGTTGCCATCTGTGAGCAAATGGAAGATCCAACTCAAACAAAAGGTATGGTAAGACGGGAAGTAGTACAAGTCATCACACCTGGAACCGTGATGGAACAAAAAGGTATGGATGAGAAAACGAATAATTATATTCTCAGTTTTATTAAAGAAGATGGTGAATTTCATTTAAGTTATTGTGACGTGACTACAGGAGAATTAAAGGTAACATCTTTTGAAGATGAAACAACTTTAATCAATGAAATTACGACAATACATCCGAATGAAATTATCGTGAATAAAGTTTTACAAGATTCTTTATATAAACAAATCCAACTAATTACTGAAACGATTACTGTAGTTGAAAGTTATGAAGAAAGAGAATATGACGTTATAAAAGGAACGTCTAAACCTCAAGCGACTTCGTTAATATATTTATTGAATTATATACATGATAATGGTAAGCGAGAAATGCCTCACTTAGAAGACGTTGTCGTATATCGTGCACTAGACTATATGAAGATGGATTTTTATGCAAAAAGAAACTTAGAACTTACTGAAAGCATCCGATTAAAATCTAAAAAAGGTACTTTATTATGGTTAATGGATGACACTAAGACACCAATGGGTGCTAGAAGGTTAAAACAATGGATTGATAGACCTTTAATCAAACAACATGATATAGAACAAAGGTTAAATGCAGTAGAACAATTTGTTAATGGTTTCATAGAAAGAGATGAATTAAGAAGTTATTTAAATATGGTGTATGATATAGAAAGACTAGTAGGTCGAGTAAGTTATGGAAATGTTAATGCGAAAGACCTCGTACAATTAAATTATTCTATAAAACAAATTCCATATATTAAAGAAATTATTGAACGACTAGATTCAACATCTGTTAATCGATTTAAAGCTTTAGAACCTCTCGAAGACTTAGAAGAACTTTTAGAAGAGAGCTTAGTCGAAGATCCGCCATTGTCCGTTAAAGAAGGTGGCTTATTTAAAACTGGGTATAATGCTGAACTTGATAAATTCAAAGAAGCTTCAACGAATGGTAAGCAATGGATTGCTGAATTACAGTTGAAAGAAAGAGAACGTACCGGTGTTAAGTCATTAAAAGTAAGTTTTAATAAAGTATTCGGATATTATATTGAAATTACAAAAGCTAACTTAAATAGTGTAGATACTGATGCATTAGGTTACCAACGTAAACAAACATTATCTAATGCTGAGCGCTTTGTAACTGAAGAATTAAAAGAAAAAGAATCTATCATATTAGGTGCAGAAGATAAAGCAATAGAATTAGAATATCAATTATTCTTAGAATTAAGGCAACGTGTTAAAGCTTATACTGAAAAGTTACAAGCACAAGCGAAATTATTATCAGAAATAGATTGTTTACAAAGTTTTGCTGAAATAGCTCAAAAATACCATTATACAAGACCGTTATTTAGCGAAGATAAAACTTTATCGCTTAAATCATCTCGTCATCCAGTTGTAGAGAGAGTCATGGATCATAATGATTATGTGCCAAATGATTGTTATTTGAACCAAGATGGTTTTATATATTTAATTACAGGACCAAATATGTCTGGTAAAAGTACGTATATGAGGCAAATAGCTATAATTAGCATTATGGCTCAAATGGGAGCTTATGTTCCAGCAGATTATGCGCTATTGCCAATATTTGATCAAATATTTACGAGAATCGGAGCAGCGGATGATTTAGTTTCTGGTAAGAGTACATTTATGGTTGAAATGTTAGAAGCTGAAAAAGCAATGGTAGGAGCAACTGAAGACAGTTTAATTATTTTTGATGAAATTGGTCGAGGAACATCTACATTTGACGGGTTAGCTTTAGCACAATCCATGATTGAATATGTGCATCATAATACTAAAGCTAAAACATTATTCTCTACGCATTATCATGAGTTAACACATTTGGACGAAACTTTATCTGGACTTAAAAATATACATGTAGCTGCACAAGAGTACCAAGGTGAATTAATCTTTCTGCATAAAGTTAAAGAAGGTGCAGTAGATCAAAGTTATGGTATTCATGTAGCAAAACTAACTGATTTACCAGATGAAATTATCGAAAGAGCAAATGTTATTCTAGAAGAACTAGAATCCAATACGCGTGTTGAGCGCAATGAACAAACGTTTGAACAGCCATCTTTCCAATTATTCGAAGAACAAACACCTTCAAAAGTTGAAAAACAAATAAAATCTATGGATTTAATGAATATGACGCCAATTGAAGCTTTAACTAAACTTCAAGAAATTCAAAATCAAATTAAATAGAAAGTGTGAATGCATTGGGAAAAATTAAAGAACTTGAATTATCCTTAGCCAATAAAATAGCAGCTGGAGAAGTGGTTGAAAGACCAGCTTCAGTTGTTAAAGAGTTGTTGGAAAATGCTATAGATGCACAAGCAACACAAATTGACATTACAATTAAAGAATCAGGTATACAATCAATAAGAGTTGTAGATAATGGCACAGGCATAGATGAAGAGGATATCGGTAAAGCTTTTGGTAGGCACGCTACAAGTAAAATTGATAACGATTATGATTTATTCCATATTAGAACTTTAGGATTTAGAGGTGAGGCTTTAGCGAGTATATCCTCAGTCAGTAAAGTAACTATGAAAACTTGTACAGATGGTCTATTAGGTCATGAAGTCCATGTTGAAAATGGAGAAATAATTAAACAACAGCCAGCTAAAGCTAAAAAAGGAACTGATATTCTTGTTAGTGAATTGTTCTATAACACACCTGCAAGATTAAAATATGTAAAAAGTTTATATACTGAATTAGGGAAAATTACAGATATTGTTAACCGAATGGCGATGAGTCATCCGCACATAGCGTTTAACTTAGTTTCTAATGAAAAAACAGTAATATCGACAAATGGCTCTGGCCGTACAAATGAAGTAATGGCTGAAATATATGGTATGAAAATCGCGAAAGATTTAGTTGAAATTAAAGGTGAAACTGAAGACTATGTTATGCACGGATTCGTTTGTAAACCAGAACATACAAGAAGCAATAGGCATTATATTTCTATATTCATAAATGGGCGTTATATTAAGAATTTTGTATTAAATAAGGCGATTATTGAAGGTTATCACACACTTTTACCAATTGGTCGATATCCTATCGCTTACTTAAATATTGAAATGGATCCAATTTTAGTTGATGTGAATGTGCATCCAACTAAATTAGAAGTTAGACTTTCAAAAGAACAGTCGTTGTTCGATTTAATTAATCATAAAATTAAAGAAGCATTTAGAGGATTATCTTTAATACCTGGTACTTCGTTAGAGAAGCATCAACAAAAGAAATCTCAGAAAGAAATATTTGAACAACAACGTATAGATTTTGAAGCAAAAAATCGAACAGAAACATCATCTGAGAATCATTCTCCTACAACACCAAATTTTACAAACTCAATAAATGATCCTAAACCTATTATTTCTGAAACAGAAAAAAGTGAACCATCATCACAATGGCATTTTAAACCGAAAGAGAATAATTCTTATATACAAGAAGAACAAGGCGCTCATCACGTAGAAGATGAAGAACAAGAAAATAAAAATCCGGAAAATGAGTTTAATATTGAAAAAGAAGAACCAATTTTGCGAGAAGAAACAGAACAAACACAATACGATCAAGACACATACGAATTGCCACCTGAACAACATGAAACGCAAGATAAACCTAGAGTTCCTTATATGGAAGTAGTAGGGCAAGTTCACGGCACATATATCATTGCGCAAAATGATACAGGTATGTTTATGATAGATCAACACGCAGCTCAAGAACGTATTAAATATGAGTATTTCAAAGAGAAAATTGGTGAGGTAACAAACGAGACTCAAAGTTTATTATTACCTTTAACTTTTAATTTTTCTAGAGATGAACATATGATTATAGAAAAATACTTCCAACCATTGAAAGAAGCAGGAATATTTTTAGAACCTATTGGTCATCATGATTATATGGTTAGTGAATATCCTGTATGGTTACCTCAAGTTGAAGCAGAAGAAGTCATTAAAGATATGATTGATTATGTATTAAAACATGAGCGTGTAGATATTAAGAAACTTAGAGAAGATGCGGCAATCATGATGAGTTGTAAAAAATCTATAAAAGCGAATCATTATTTAAGAAATCATGAAATGGCTCATTTAATAGACGAGTTAAGAGAAACAACTGATCCATTCACTTGTCCGCATGGTAGACCAATTATTATAGAATTAACGACTTATGAACTAGAAAAGTTATTTAAACGTGTAATGTAGGAGGATAATATGAACGAGCATTTATTACCCGCAATTCGCTCTATGAAAGATATGGAAAAGTTTTTTAAGTTAGATTATAAAAGATGTGTTTTATTAGATACTCATATTGGTCATTTACAAGGTATCTTAAATCAAATGAAGAAAAACGATAAAGAAGTTATGTTGCATATAGATTTAATTAAAGGATTATCAAATGATGAAGCGGCTGTTGAATATATTATTCAGCAATTTAGACCGCATGGTGTTATTTCTACTAAGACAAAAGTTATTAGAAGAGCTAAAAAGTTAAATACACTTACAACTTTAAGAGTATTTATATTGGATAGTACTGCTTTAAGTAGAAGTATAGAATTGATTAAACAAGCTGATCCGGATTTCGTTGAAGTATTACCTGGAGTTGCTGCGAAAGTAATAAAAGAAATTAGTGAAAAGACTGGGAAAAGTATTATAGCTGGTGGTTTAATTAACACTGAAGAAGAAATACAATTAGCTATTGAAAGCGGTGCAAAGTATATAACGACAAGTGATACAGAAATTTGGTAAGTCGATTTGACAACGTTTTCATTAAGTATTATACTCTTAAGTAAGTTAATATATGAGATGAGTAAATGAGACCTCTACGTGGATATCTATGCAATGAATTTGTATAGGTTTGTGTAGGGGTCTTTTTATGTATTAGCAAGAATCTATAGGAGGTTGTTTAATATGAGTGAATTTTTGGCAGAATTAGTAGGAACTGCCATATTAACTTTATTTGGTGGCGGTGTTTGTGCTAACGTCAACCTAAAAGGGACTTTAGGTAAAGGTGCTGATTGGATAGTTATTTCATTAGGTTGGGGTTTAGCCGTAATGTTAGGTGTTTATGCAGTAGGTAATGTGTCGGGAGCGCATTTAAACCCTGCAGTAACGTTAGGATTTGCAATTGATGGATCATTCCCTTGGTCTAAAGTTATACCGTTTATTATTGCACAAATGATTGGTGCAATGATCGGTGCAGGTTTCGTTTGGGCTTCTTACTTACCTCACTGGAAAAAAACTGAAGATCAAGGTGCGAAGCTTGGAGTATTCTCTACGGGACCTTCATATCCAAACTATATCGCAAACTTCTTAAGTGAGATTATTGGAACTATGATCTTAGTTATGGGATTATTATTTATAGGAGCTAATAAATTTACAGATGGTTTAAATCCAGTAATAGTTGGTTTATTAATCGTAGCGATTGGTTTAAGTTTAGGGGGAGCTACAGGTTATGCTATTAATCCAGCACGTGATATCGGTCCTCGTATTATGCATATGTTATTACCTATTCCAGGTAAAGGTGATTCTAACTGGAAATACTCACCGGTACCTATTTTAGGTCCAATCGCTGGTGGTATGTTTGGTGCAGCTTTATATAACATTTTATTTAACGGGATCGTTAATGGATTTATCATTTTCTCAATCATCTTTACTGTCGTTGTAGTGTTATTCGGTATAGTATTGAATAAAGCAATTCTTAAAGATGAAACTTCAGAGATTCTGTAATATACAAAATATTAGGAGTGTTTAATATGGAAAAATATATTTTATCAATTGACCAAGGAACGACAAGTTCAAGAGCGATTTTATTTGATAAAGACGGGACAATTCAATTTGTAAGCCAACGTGAGTTTAAGCAATACTTTCCAAAAGGTGGTTGGGTAGAACATGATGCAAATGAAATTTGGACATCAGTTTTATCCGTTATTGCAAGTGTATTAAACGAGAATAATATTTCCCCTGAACAAATTGAAGGTATCGGAATTACAAACCAAAGGGAAACTGCAGTTGTGTGGGATAAAAATACTGGACGTCCTGTATATCACGCAATTGTATGGCAATCAAGACAAACACAAGACATTTGTGCTGAGTTAAAATCTAAAGATTTAGAGCCAATTTTCAAAGATAAAACTGGTTTACTATTAGATCCATATTTCTCAGGTACGAAAGTAAAATGGATTTTAGATAATGTTGAAGGTGCTAGAGAAAAAGCTGAAAATGGCGATTTATTATTCGGTACAATTGATACATGGCTAATTTGGAAATTCACTGGTGGCACGCACATTACAGACTATTCAAATGCTAGTCGTACTTTAATGTACAATATTTATGATTTAAAATGGGATGAAGAGCTATTAGAATATTTAACTGTACCTTCATCAATGTTACCTGAAGTAAAACCTTCAAGTGAAGTTTACGGCTATACACAAGAACATCATTTCTTCGGTGAAAAAATTCCAATTGCAGGTGTAGCAGGTGACCAACAAGCTGCTTTATTTGGGCAAGCATGTTTCGAAAAAGGTGAAGTTAAAAACACATACGGTACTGGTGGTTTCATGTTAATGAACACTGGTGAAAAAGCAGTTAAATCAGAAAGCGGTTTATTAACAACATTAGCATACGGTTTAGATGGTAAAGTTAATTATGCACTTGAAGGTAGTATATTCGTATCTGGTTCAGCTATCCAATGGTTAAGAGACGGTTTAAGAATGATTAAATCAGCACCAGCTTCTGAAGATTATGCTAAACGTGTTAAATCAACAGAAGGTGTTTATGTAGTACCAGCATTCGTTGGTTTAGGTACACCATATTGGGATGCTGACGCACGCGGTGCAATATTTGGTTTAACTCGAGGTACTGAAAAAGAACATTTCATTAGAGCTACTTTAGAATCATTATGTTATCAAACTCGTGACGTATTAGAAGCAATGGAAAAAGATTCAGGTATTACTGTAGAAACTTTAAGAGTAGATGGTGGAGCTGTTAAGAATGATTTCTTAATGCAATTCCAAGCTGATATTGTAAATACACCTGTTGAAAGACCAGAAGTAAGTGAAACAACAGCATTAGGTGCTGCATACCTTGCAGGTTTAGCAGTTGGCTTCTGGAAATCAAAAGATGAAATACAAGAAAGATGGAAATTAGAAACTGAATTCAAACCAGAACTTGAAGAAGAAGAGAGAGAATCTCTTTATAAAGGTTGGAAAACAGCAGTTAAAGCCACTCAAGCTTTTAAATTAGATTAAGTTGTGTTATCATTAAGGTAAGTTAATATTCCGTAGAGATGTGAGAGGCTTTGTTCATACAATTTAATTTGTAGGGATAAGTCTCTCATTTTTTTACATTTATAGGAGGAAATGGTTATGCAACAATTATCAGCATTAAATCGTAATCAAGTTAAAGATCAACTTAAAAGTAAAGAATATGATGTCGTTATTATAGGTGGAGGTATTACAGGTGCAGGAATCGCACTTGATGCTTCACAACGTGGTATGAAAGTCGCTTTAGTAGAAATGCAAGACTTTGCTCAAGGTACAAGTTCTAGAAGTACTAAATTAGTACATGGTGGTTTACGTTACTTAAAACAACTTCAAGTTGGAGTAGTAGCTGAAACTGGTAAAGAAAGAGCAATTGTATATGAAAATGGACCTCACGTAACAACACCTGAATGGATGTTATTACCGATGCATAAAGGTGGAAGTATGGGACCATTTTCAACTTCTATTGGATTAAAAGTATATGACTTTCTTGCAGGTGTTAAAAAATCAGAACGCCGTTCAATGTTAAATAGAGACGAAACTATCGAAAAAGAACCACTTGTTAAACAAGATGGCCTTAAAGGTGGCGGTTACTATGTTGAATATCGTACTGATGATGCACGTTTAACAATTGAAGTAATGAAACGCGCACGTGAATTTGGAGCAGATATCATCAACTATGCTAAAGCAAATCAATTCTTATATAATAAGAAAAATAAAGTTTCAGGTGTAGAAGTGACAGATTTACTTCACAATGAAATGTTTGAAATTAAAGGTAAAAGAGTTATTAACGCTGCAGGACCTTGGGTAGATGACGTGAGAAGTAAAGACTATTCTACTAATAATAAACAATTAAGACTAACTAAAGGTGTACACATTGTTATTGATCAAAGTGTCTTCCCATTAGGACAAGCAGTATACTTTGATACTGAAAGTGATGGCAGAATGATTTTCGCTATTCCTAGAGAAGGTAAAGCATACGTTGGTACAACTGACACTGTATATGATAACGATAAATCTTCACCTAAAGTTACTGAAGAAGATCGTCAATATTTACTAGATGCAATTCGTTATATGTTCCCTACAGTTAAAGTTGAAGATAGTGATATCGAGTCAACTTGGGCTGGTGTAAGACCTCTTATCTTTGAAAAAGGAAAAGACCCTTCTGAAATTTCTCGTAAAGATGAAATATGGGAAGGCGACTCAGGTCTATTAACAATAGCTGGTGGTAAGTTAACAGGTTACCGTCACATGGCTCAAGATATTGTAGATTTATTAAGTAAACGATTAAAAGAGGAATACAAATTGAAATTCAAACCTTGTGAGACTAAGCATACTTATATTTCTGGTGGTAACGTAGGAGGAAGCAATAACTACGATGCATTTGTTGAAAGTAAAGTAGAAGAAGCTAAAAACTACAATCTTTCTGAAGATGTGGCACGTTACTTAGCTAGAAAATATGGTTCAAACGTAGATGAAGTATTTGAAATTGCACATGCTACGCAAGTTGCTGACTTAGATTTACCTGTTGAAGTTTATGCAGAAGTTATCTATAGTATTCAAAAAGAAATGGTGCATAAACCAACTGACTTCTTAGTACGTCGTTCAGGTAGATTATACTTTGATATCAATTACGTATTAGAATATAAAGATGGTATCTTAGAAGTTATGGCTAAAGTTCTTAACTACGATGCAGATACTAAACGCGTATACAAACAAGAATTAGAAAAAGCAGTTAAAGAAGCGATTAACCCAAATGATCAACCTGCAATTGCTAAATAATTAAAGATTACAAATAACGCACCCAAAAAGTGAGATTTTCTCTTGATTTTTGGGTGCATTTTTATGTATGAAAGCAATGTATTTTTAAGCAGTATAGAATTTGCTATAATAACGGTTGAGGGAGGCGTACGTATCTTGAGAAGATTTAATCACATGATAACATTATCATCTGGCCAAACATTAGAAATGACGATTGATAAAACTGATGAAAAACCAATAGGTATCTTACATATTTTACATGGTGTTTCAGAACATAAAGATAGATATGATGGCATAGTAGAGTATTTTTGTAAAAGAGGTTTTCATGTTATTAGGCATAATCATCGTGGCCACGGTAAAAAAATTGAAGAATCTACTAGAGGTCATTTTAATAGTTTAAAAGAATTAGTAGAAGATTTAAAAGAAATTAGAGATACTTTCAAACCTGAATTGAACAATGACTTGCCCTATATTCTGTTAGGTCACTCTATGGGATCTTTAGTAGCAAGAAAATATGTTCATGATTATCCGGATGATGTTAATATATTAATTTTATCCGGCACTGTTGTCTATTCAAATATTCAAGGTAAATTAAATTTATATGGATTAAAATTTGTAAATCTATTTTTAGGTAATCGTACTAAATCTAAACTTATTAATAACTTAGCCTTTAAGACGCCTAATAGAAAACATAAAGAATTAAATAAAGATAACAATTGGATTAGCGAAAGTGAAGAAAATAAAAAGATTTACGAAGAAGATCCTTATACTGGGTATTCAGTATCTCACAGAGTCTTTTTAGAAACAGTGAAAGCGGCTGAACAATCCAAAAAATCAAGCTATATCAAAAAACAAAACCTCAATATGCCCATATTACTGCTTTCTGGTAAAGAAGATCACTTTGGAGGTTTTGGAACAGGTATTAAAAAGCTTGCCACGTTATATAAAAGAAATGGCGTTAAACATGTCACTGTACAATTATATAAAAATAAAAGACATGAAGTATTATTTGAAACGAACCAATTTGTAGTATATGAACACATCTTTAATTGGTTGATGACGCAAATTAAACAATTAGAAAAAGAGGAACAATAATATGTCGAAAAAACCGTTAATCGCAATAGTAGGTCCAACAGCAGTTGGTAAAACTGAACTTAGTATACGATTAGCTCAAGCTTTAAATGGTGAAGTTATCAATGGTGATGCATTTCAAATTTATAAAGGATTAGATATAGGTACAGCAAAAGTAACAGAAGATGAAAAAGAAGGCATAAAACATCATTTAGTGGATGCATACAATCCAGATGAGCCTTATTCTGTGTACAAGTTTAAAGAAGATGTTTCCAATATAATCGATGATATTCATAATAGAGGAAAACTTCCTATATTAGTAGGTGGGTCTGGTTTATATGTTCAGTCAGTACTGTATGATTATCATTTAGAAAAAGAAGAAATCACAAGTGAGGAATTGGAAAAAATTAATAATAAATTTGATGAATTATCGAATTATACAAATATTGAATTGCACAATTATTTAAAAAAATTTGATCCAGAAACTGCGTCATCAGTGCATCCAAACAATCGTCAAAGAGTAGAAAGAGCCATAGAGTACTACTTGAAGACTAAAAAAACATTAAGTGAAAGAAAGAAAAGCCAGACATTTTCTGGAAAATATGGTACATTATTAATTGGGATAGACATGTCGCGCGAAACTTTATATGAAAGAATTAATATGCGTGTTGACATGATGTTGGAGCGAGGATTATTAAGAGAAGTGTCTAATCTCGTTGATATGGGGTATGAACATTCACAAAGTATGCAAGCAATTGGATACAAAGAGTTAATACCCGTTGTAAAAGGAGAAAAAGACATAGATATTGCAATAGAACAAATCAAGCAGAATTCAAGAAGATACGCCAAACGTCAATTGACATGGTTTAAAAATAAAATGAATGTAACTTGGTTTCAACGGGATGAACAGTCTTTATCAGAAATCGCAGACAACGTAATCCAATTATCCAAGTGAAGGGGAAAGTCATATGGCAGAGAAAGAAAATATTCAAGAAGTATTATTGGAGAAGTTCAAATCTGAAGGTACTGAATTAACAGTCTTCTTATTAAACGGTTTCCAAATGAAAGGCAAAATTGTAGGCTTTGACGAGAATGTTGTATTACTAGATATTCTAGGCACTGAAAATCTTATCTACAAACATGCTATTTCTACTTTTGTCGTAGCACAAGAAGAAGAAAATAAAGAAAATGCGTAATTTTTGTGCTCGTGGCTAAAAAAGCTAAGACAATTTATTTGTCTTAGCTTTTTTATTTTAATAAATAAAGTCCTGTTATATTGCAAGACGATGCTCACGTGAAACATAACAGTCTCTTTATTGACAAGACTACTGAGAAAAGACAATAAGGCTACCGTTATTGACACGTTTGGCAAGAAAAGACAATAAGGCTACCGTTGTTGACACGTTTAGTGAGAAAAGACAATAAGGATAATGCTATAGCCAAGTTTTGAACTACAAAATCCACGTGCAACATAGACATCGAGTCCACTACTGCAAATACATAGAAAGAGCCCGAAACAATGATTAATGTCTCGAACTCTTTCTTTTTATAATACTTCTTCTATAGCATTTCTTAACTGTTCTGGACTTTTTTGTGGTGAGAAGCGATTAACAACTTCTCCATCTTTATTCACTAAAAACTTAGTGAAGTTCCATTTTATGGAGCCGTTTAAAATGCCTTTTTTAGCACTTGTTAAATAGTCATAAAGTGGATGTTGATCAGAACCTTTTACTTTGATCTTTTCGTGCATTGGGAATGTAACACCATAATTTAATTTACAATTTTGATAAGCTTCATATGAATCACCTGGTTCTTGATTACCAAATTGGTTACAAGGGAAACCAAGTACTACAAAGTCTTTATCTTTATAATCTTGATAAAGTTGTTCCAATCCTTCAAACTGTGGAGTGAAACCACATTCACTTGCTGTATTGACAATTAATAGTGCTTTACCTTTATATTCAGATAACGAATAAGTATCTCCATTTGTTTTAGCAACCTCGAAGTCATATATAGACATTCTAATCACTCCTTTTCTTAACTCTATTATAGTAAAGATTTATTCAAAGTCATATTAATATGCATGTCTAATTATATGTTAAAATGAAGTAAAGAGAGCGTGATAAAAATGAAAAATGATTTAATAACAACAGATCATGAAACGGAGAAAGTAATATTATTAGCTTTCCATGATAAACAAGTAGATGAGGATACGTTTCAATCAACAGTTGAAGAACTAAAATCTTTAGCTAAAACAAGCCAATTAGAAGTGATTGAAGTATTTACTCAAAAAAGAGATAGACCAGATCAACAATATTACTTTGGTAAAGGTAAAATAGAAGAAGTGATTGAATATATCGATTTAAACGATGTAAAAGTAAATGCTATTATCGCTAACGATGAGTTAACAACTGCACAGTCGAAACAATTAGATGAGTTGTTTGATACTAAAATTATAGATAGAACACAATTAATTTTAGAAATATTTGCGCAACGTGCTTCTAGTAGAGAAGGGCAGTTACAAGTCGAACTTGCACAATTAGATTATTTACTGCCTAGACTGTCTGGCCATGGTAAAAGTCTATCACGTTTAGGTGGCGGAATTGGTACAAGAGGTCCTGGTGAAACTAAACTGGAAACTGATAGAAGACACATTAGAACGCGCATGAACGAAATTAAACATCAACTAGAAACGATTGTATCTCACCGTTCAAGATATAGGGAAAGAAGACAACATAACCAAGCTTATCAAGTCGCGTTAATAGGTTATACTA
Source organism: Mammaliicoccus sp. A-M4 (assembly GCF_022386955.1). Taxonomy (NCBI): domain Bacteria; kingdom Bacillati; phylum Bacillota; class Bacilli; order Caryophanales; family Staphylococcaceae; genus Mammaliicoccus; species Mammaliicoccus sp. A-M4. The sequence goes on along the minus strand of NZ_JAJNHH010000004.1, from coordinate 114,963 downwards.
ACGCTGGTAAATCTTCATGGTTTAATCAGTTATCACAAGATGAAACATTTGAACAAGATTTATTATTCGCAACGTTAGACCCTAAATCAAGAGCTGTTTCAATAAACGAAGGATTTAATATTATATTATCTGATACGGTTGGATTTATTCAAAAATTGCCTACGACACTTATAGCAGCATTTAAATCAACATTAGAAGAAGCAAAATATGCACAACTATTAATACATGTTGTAGATGCTAGTCACCCACATTATATGGAACAGTATGAAACTGTTATGAAACTTGTGAAACAATTAGATATGAATCACATTCCAATGTTAGTTGTGTTCAATAAAAAAGATAAAGTAGATAACATCAATCAACCTGTCTCCGAGAATTCTATATTTGTGTCAGCAAGAGATAAACAAGATCAAGTTGTATTCAAAGACAAGCTAGTAGAAATGATTAAAAATACAATGGAATATTATGAGATGGAATTAGATGCGTCTGATGCTGACCAATTGTATTGGCAAAAAACACATACACTAGTAGAAACGTTAGAGTTTGATGAAACAAATGAAATGTATAAAATAACAGGATATAAACAAAAATAAGAGGTAAAGAAATGGAAGAAAAATTACAATCATTAGTAAAAGAAGTAGAAACAACATTAAGACCATATTTTGATGGAATTGAGCATAATGCATTAATTGCTCAAGAACGCGTATTGGATGCTTTCCATAAAGTGAAAATATCAGAAGCAGATTTAGTCGGTACTACAGGATATGGTTATGATGATATGGGACGAGATCATTTAGAAGAAGTATATACAGAAGTCTTTCGAGCTGAAGATAGTTTAGTTAGACCACAAATTATTTCAGGAACACATGCGATTACAATAGCATTAAATAGTCAATTAAAACACGGTGAAGAATTACTGTATATAACAGGTACACCTTATGACACTTTATTAGAAGTAATCGGTGTTAATGGAAATGGTATCGGGAGTTTTATTGAACAAGGTATTCAATACAATGAAGTTCCTTTAAAAGATAATGATATTGATATTGATGCTGTATTAAACAAAATAAATGATAAAACAAAAGTAATCGCAATACAACGATCTAAAGGCTATAGTTCTAGACCTTCATTAACAATAAAGCAAATAGGATATGCCATTACTAGAATAAAAGAAGTTTATCCAGAAATTATTATTTTCGTAGATAACTGTTATGGTGAATTCGTAGAGGATAAAGAGCCTATAGAAGTAGGCGCAGATTTAATTGCTGGTTCTTTAATCAAAAACCCAGGCGGTGGATTATCTAAAATAGGTGGATATATTTCAGGTAAACAAAATTTAATAGAGCGTTGTGCATATAGATTAACAGCTCCTGGTATCGGTAAAGAAGCGGGGGCTTCATTAGGTAGTTTACCTGAAATGTATCAAGGGTTCTTTTTAGCGCCACACGTAGTTAGTCAAAGCTTAAAAGGCGCATTGTTTACGTCCTTACTATTGGAGAAATTAAATATGAAGACAACACCACATTACACAGATGAAAGAACTGATTTAATACAATCTGTAACATTTGATACAGCTGAACAAATGATTGCATTTTGTCAGTCTATACAACATGCATCGCCAATCAATGCACATTTCAGCCCGATGCCTAGTTATATGCCGGGCTATGAAGATGATGTCATTATGGCAGCAGGAACTTTTGTACAAGGTTCTTCAATTGAATTAACAGCTGATGGCCCAATTAGAGCACCGTATGAAGCTTATATTCAAGGTGGATTAACATATGAACACGTTAAAATCGCGATAATTAGAGCAGTGGAAACATTAATGAAAAAAGAATTAGTTATGTTATAATTATGTGTGAGGTTTCCTCACACATAATTGTTTTCTGAAAATTTATGTGCTAAATTTATTTTAAGTTCTTAGTAGAAGGAGGCGGTCGTGCTGTCAAGAGATTTAATTAGAAGAAACATGGCCGTGTTTCCAATAGGTGTAGTCATCAAATTAACAGAACTTACAGCAAGACAAATCAGATATTATGAAAGTAATGAGCTGGTTACACCGACAAGAACTGACGGTAATCAGAGGTTGTTTTCATTAAATGACTTAGAGAGATTACTTGAAATTAAAAATCTCATCGAAAAGGGATTCAATATGAAAGGGATTAAACAAATTCTTCTAGAAGAAAAAAATGACCTTTCAGATGAAGAACTACGTATGAGAGAGCGGGTAATTAGAGGTACCTCGAAGACAGAAGGTCCACTCAACCGTGGAGATTTATCAAGATTTTTTAAATAAAATACTGGAGGATCAACACATGGCTAAGCAAACATTTACGAAAGAAGATATTTTTCGCTTTGCAGACGAAGAAAACGTACGTTATTTAAGGTTACAATTTACAGACATTTTAGGAACAATTAAAAATGTAGAGGTACCAATTGCACAATTAGAAAAAGTTTTAAACAATGAAATGATGTTTGACGGTTCTTCAATTGAAGGATTCGTGCGAATTGAAGAATCGGATATGTATCTATGTCCTGACCTGAACACTTGGGTGATTTTCCCATGGACTGCAGGTAAAGGTAAAGTAGCACGATTAATCTGTGACATTTATAGTCCAGACGGTAATCCATTCCCAGGTGACCCACGTACTAACTTGAAACGTGTCTTAAAAGAAATGCAAGAATTAGGATTTACAGATTTCAACTTAGGACCAGAACCAGAATTCTTCTTATTTAAACTAGACGAAAAAGGTGAACCAACATTAGAATTAAATGATAATGGTGGATACTTCGACTTAGCACCAACAGACTTAGGTGAGAACTGTCGTCGTGATATCGTACTAGAATTAGAAGATATGGGCTTTGATATCGAAGCAAGTCACCATGAAGTGGCACCTGGCCAACATGAAATAGACTTTAAATATGCTGACGCAATTACAGCATGTGATAACATTCAAACATTCAAACTCGTTGTTAAAACTATCGCACGTAAACATAATTTACACGCAACATTTATGCCAAAACCATTATTCGGTGTAAACGGAAGCGGAATGCACTTTAACGTATCATTATTCAATGGTAAAGAAAATGCGTTCTTCGATCCAGATGGCGACATGCAACTTACAGATAATGCATTCCACTTTATTGCAGGTATCTTGAAAAATGCAAGAGGATTCACAGCAGTATGTAATCCATTAGTTAACTCATACAAACGACTAGTACCAGGTTACGAAGCACCATGTTATATCGCATGGAGTGGACAGAACCGTTCACCACTAGTAAGAATACCAGTATCAAGAGGCGTGTCAACACGTGTCGAAATCCGTTCAGTAGACCCAGCAGCTAATCCATACTTAGCATTAGCTACAATCTTAGAAGCAGGATTAGACGGTATTAAACACAAATTAACACCACCAGAATCAGTAGACCAAAACATCTATGAAATGAACAGAGAAGAAAGAGAAGCGGTGGGCGTACAAGACTTACCATCAACACTTTACACAGCTGTTAAAGCAATGAAAGAAAACGATGTAGTAAGATCAGCATTAGGTAATCACATTTACAGACAATTTATCCAATCTAAATCATTAGAATGGGATTACTACAGAACCCAAGTATCAGAATGGGAAAGAGAACAATATATTAAGCAATATTAATATCGATAGAGGAGCTAGGGATATAAATCCTTAGCTCTTTTTTGGATGGGATTAATCAAAAATGCAAGAGTTGATTTTATTATTGGATTAATTAGGCCGAAAATCCAAGTAGAGCACCTTTTGTTGGATTAACTAGGCCGAAAATCCAAATAGAGCACCTTTTGTTGGATTAATTAAGCCGAAAATCCAAGTAGAGCACCTTTTGTTGGATTAACTAAGCCGAAAATCCAGGTAGAGCACCTTTTGTTGGATTAACTAAGACAATAATCCAAGTAGAGTACTTCTTATTGGATTAACTAAGACAATAATCCAAGTAGTTACACTTTTAAAAGTACTTTCGTATATCTTCACGAGAAAAGTCTAAAGTGAAATATCATTTAAGAGTTGATATAATAACTGTAAACATAAGAAAAAATGCTAGAATTAAGAAATAACAAAATGAGGCTGGGACATAAATACATGTCTCAGCCTCATTTATTAAAATGGCAGTAGCTGACTGGATTAAAAATGCGCTTATATCAAGCTTTTTCCAACCCTAGTTATCCTTGCCGGGGTGAGACTACGAAATCTATTTATTAAAATAAGATTTCTGTCCCACTCCTATTTTTATCTATTTTGTAATATCTTTTTTTACCTTACTAATATGAATGTCTCGTGTAATAGCGATTAATGGTCTTATAAGCATTTGAATACTACCAATTACAAATAAAACAGTACCAGCAAATGTTGTAGACTCTTTAAAAAATAAAAAACTACCAACGATAAAGAACATTGCTAAGATTATATCGTTAATTTGATAAAGTAATTTGTAGAAAGTATCAATCTTAATATCGAAGCCTAAAACGGTGAATTCTAGTTCTTTTTTATCTTCAAATCTCATTTTTACCACCTCAAATTAATGATATCAATATACAATGAATATTCAAGTTAATGATTATATATAAATTATTGTTATAGAAAACAAAAATAATATTTTTAGGTGTATGATTAAGATAATTAATCACTATAAAATATATACGATAGAAAAGGGTGTATTTTATGATCGAATACGAATATTTTCACTTGAATTCGGATAATAGAAAAAATGGAAAGTATTTAGATATCCTTCATCCTGAATTTGAAGAATTTGGCCAATCTGGAAAGGTATTTAAAAAAGAAGATTTTATTGAGGTTGATTTAGATTCTAATGAGTATGAAATATTGAATTTTAACGAAGTACAATTATCAAATAATAGTTATTTGTGTAAATATATTTTAGTAAACAAAAGCTCTGGCATGGCTAGTAATAGAAGTTCGATATGGGTTTTATATAAAGATGAATGGAAGTTGATCTTTCATCAAGGAACAAAGGTGAGTATTTGAAATGATATAATAAATAAAAAACAATAGGGTAGTTTTAATAACACCCCATTGTTTTGTATAAAGATTTTAATTTTTTAAATGATCTATTGCATATTGTGCTTCTTCAGCTGTAAAACCTTCTATAGTCGAAGTTAATTGTTGATGAATCGCATCATTAGACATATTCATAGTTTTAGCATATTCTTTAGCTTTTTCTAAAGCATTCTTATTATAGTCTGCTTTTAAATGATCTACCGCATATTGAGCGTCTTCGGGTTTAAATCCTTCCACTGATGACGTAAGTTGATTATAGATACCGTTTTTAGACATATGCATTGTTTTAGAATAAGTTTCTGCTTTTTTCAAAGCAGCTTTTTGTTCTCTTGTTGTTTTAGGGCTATCTTTTTCTTCTTGATTAGTAGATTCATTTTTATTTTTCTCATCATTATTCTTACTTGATTTTTTCTCTTGTTGTTCAGCCTTATCATTTGATGATTTATTATTGTTTCCACCACCTAAAGCTGCAGCACAAGCACTTATTATGATAATTATTATGATTAGACCTAAACAACCAACTAGTAAAGGATTTTTCTTTTTTTCTTTAATAATGACACGTTCTCCTTTCTCATTATATAAAACTTCATCTTTTTTATTTTTTCCCATCGTACTTCTTCTCCTTTATAATTTTTTATTAAACACTTCTTAAAGTGATTAATTAAATTAAAATATAGTTATTCAATAAAAAATATCAAAATAAAAAAGAGAGAAGACTGTATTTTAATAACAAGTTCTTCTCTCTTTTTACTGTTTTATTTATATAATTTTACTGTTTTCTATAAGTATTGAGGATGAATTTTCTTTAAGCTTGCTTATTCCTAACTATATAAGCTCATTTAAATTATATAATTATAATAACCATATTGACAAAAAAAGGCAATAAAAATTTAAAGATAGTTGTCTAATTTTTAAGTGGTTGATTTTAATTCAACATTCAAATAATATTAAAATTCTTTGTATGCATTAATGCTATTTTGAGTTTTTATCATGCTTTTTTTGATTGTGTTTTGAAATTAATATTATATTTATTAATCCGAACGATACGATTGTTATTATTAAGAATAATATTCCTTGAAACGTTGATTCTCCAGCTTTAGTTGTAAATAAATTTGTTTCCATGAAAAATAATTTATATAATATATAAGCTGACATTAAACTAATTAACCCGGCATCAGTCATATTCTCATCTATAGTTTTTTGGTCGTCATCGTAATTACTATTTTTAATATATAAGTTCATAAGAGTATATAATATTACGGCAAAACCTACAGTAATTATTTCAGTATCTTTATAGAATGCAATAATTATTATTAAGAAAGCTGCGATAAGATAAAAAGCTAAGAGAGCGTTAAATAAAAATTTTTTAAAAAGTTTATTCCGTGATAATCTCTTCTGTTTACTCATAAACTTCACCTCTTAAATGTCATTACATAAACATTATATCATTATTAATAAAATAACGTATTATTATTAAAAACAATTAAATTATAAATATATTTTATTAATTTAAACATACAAATCTAACTCACTAATTCTATTATATATCTCATTACTATTCATGTTATATTTTTTAACAGAAATTTTACTTATGCTTTTTAATTGGTATAATTTAATAAGTTTTAGAGGAGGTCGGGTTATGATTAGATATGCTACTGAAAATGATTTAGTTTATATTTTAGATATTTATAATGACGCTATTGTAAATACTACAACTGTTTATACATATGATGAAACGGATTTGGATGAACGTAAAGTTTGGTTCGAGAATAAAAGAAACGATAGTTTGCCGATAATTGTTTTTGAAAGGGATAACCGTGTTGTTGGTTTTGCTACTTATGGTCCTTTTCGTAATTGGCCTGCATATCAATATACTGTTGAACATTCTATTTATGTTGACCCACGTTATAAGAGGTTAGGTATTGCATCAGCTTTATTAGATGAAGTTATTTCGCTTGCTACTGAAGCAGGGTATAAAACGATGGTAGCTGGTATCGATGATAGTAATGAAGGTAGTGTAGCGTTACATAAGAAGAAAGGGTTCAATCACGTTGGTACGTTAAGTAATGTTGGGTTTAAATTTGATAATTGGTTAACATTAGTGTTTTATCAACTGATGTTAAAATAACTCGAATGTTAATTATAATGAATTATATATAAGTGTTAGAAATGGTATAATAGATATAACTATTTTAAAGAGTCTGGGACATAATTAATTGTCTCAGACTCTCTCATTTTTGTATTTTGAAGTTACATTTAAAGGGGAACTTATGAATATTTCATTATTAATTCTAGTAGTAATTGCTATTTTGTTAGGTGCTCTAGTAAGAAATATATTTGGTTTTGGTGAAGCGCTAGTGACGATGCCATTACTTTCATTATTGAATATTGATTTTAAGTTATCTGTATCTATAGTCGCAATAATTGGTATTCTTGTTGCTTTTCCTGTATTTATTAAAAGTCGAAAAGACATTGATTGGTCGATTATTAAAAGGTTGCTAATTGGTTCTATTATAGGTGCACCGATTGGAATTTTTATTGTTAAATGGACTGATGAAGCTGTCATAGTAAAGTGCTTAGGTATCTTTATATTAGTATATGGTCTAGTTAATCTCATTAATCAATTTGTAAAGGTTTATCAAATGAATAAAAAAATACCAAATCAATTTGATTATATTGCTGGTACTATAGCGGGTCTTTTAGGTAGCGCTTATAATAGTCATGGTGTGCCAATCGTTATTTATGGTACTTTGAAAAAGTGGGATATATTTGATCTTAAAAAGATTTCTCAAGTACACTTTTTTATAACTGGATGCTTTATTGTTACGAGTCATGGTGTTTCTGGATTTTGGTCACCATCATTATGGTATTTGCTCATTATTGTTATTCCTCTACTTGTACTAACGTTGCTATTTGGTAATATGATTAGCAAAAGAATAGATCCAAAATCTTTTATTAAATACGTATATATATTATTAATCGTATTTGGTATATTAATGATCTTTAAGTAAGATAACTATAATTGATTTTGTAAATGATGATGAGAAGTTTCTTTTAAAGCTTTAATGGCGTTTTTTAAACTAAATAACATTGTCTCGAATTGATGTTGTGATGACTTTGTATTGTGATAAATATGGAATAATTCAACAAAATATAATTCATAATCGCGTCGTTTGTTGTTTATTAAATTCTTGTTATGTTTTAATAAATGATCTACTCTGTTCATTTCATTATATATGAAAGATTCATTTATAAAGGTAGCCGCTTCATTAGTTGATTCAAAATGGTCTAAAAACGTTATATAAGATTCAAAACGATTAACGATTAAATGTAAGTATTTATCCATTTCAGAACACTCCTTGGAATAGTTAATACTTACATTATACGAACATATGTTCTGTTTTGTAAAGTGAAATATCGATTTTATATAAAAATATGCTAGAACTTTAAAAATGTCCCAGCATAAAATGATATATTATTAAACTCGTGTTAATTTATTTATCAGTCTGTACATATATAATATGTTCTTTAGCTACATTAATAACATGATCTGGTGTTTCGAGTAAAATATGTTGAAACCCATCTTTAAGTAATTCTTCAACTTTAAATAAATTATTATGAACAGTCATAATATATACATTTTTATTGGCTTTTAAACCTTTTTTTATTGCCGTGCTAAATTCCATCAAAGTTCACTCCTTTTCTAATTAACGATTATTGTATCATAAAATAAATATTGCTAATATACTATGATTGAGTTGGTACCAAAAGGGTAAAGTAATATATGAAAGATATTTATAGGAGGTAATTTTCATGGATGATCAAGTATACCAAAAAATATGGACGAAACTTAAAGATGAAATTGATTTAAATATTGTCGAACTTAAACAAACAGAAGTGGAAAAAGAGTCTCCAGGTTTAGAAAAAGCTAGAAAAATGATGGCACATTTAGAAGATGAATTTATAAAAAAATAATATTTATTTAATAACAATCAAAATAAATCAAAAACATTCAAAAACATCAAAATTTGATATTTCATTCTACTAAAAAATAACGATTTGTATTTAAAAGTGATAATTTACATGATTTGCCTCTAGTATAGGGCTTAGATATTTTGTAGTATTTATATATTAAGTTTTTTTGGAGGCAATTATGTTTTTCGATAAAAAAATATTAGTATTTGAAGATTTAGAGAACAAATACAATGAAGAAGAAGCTCAAAATATATTTTTAAAACATTCAATTGATTATGATTTTATCACAGTTAGTAGTCAGTCTATTATGTTAGGCGGATTGAAATATCAATCTAATGATAGTAGATCTCAATTTATTCGTGAATTTAATCAATATTTAGGTAACTAAATTTAATATTCATTACCAATAGAGAAGATAACACTCTTGGTGATTTTGTAGAGGCTGGGACATAAATACATGTCTCAGCCTCTTTAATTATAATGGCAGTAGCTGACTGGATTGAAAATGCGCTTATATCAAGCTTTTTCCAACCCTAGTCATCCTTGCCGGGGTGGGACTACGAAATCTATTTATTAAAATGAGATTTCTGTACCACTCCTTCTTATTTAATCTAACAAAATTGTCACATGATAAGAGATTTTGTTAGGTATAAATTGGGTATTAATAAATAGAATACTTTATAATAATAAGTGTAGTTAAAGGAGGGGTACAATGTTAGTTAATAAATGGATTTATATTGCTTTAGCAATCTTATTAGGAAACTTTGGCGTTCATAAATTTTACGCGCAAAAACCAGTTGTAGGATTATTACACTTAGCATTCTGTTGGACGGGAATTCCTCATATCATCGCGTTTATAAGCGCAGTTCTCGCATTATTGAGACCGTCTGATGAACATGGTAATATATACGCATAATAAAATAGAATAGGGCTTAATAGCCCTGTAAAATAAAAAACAGCAAAATTCTTATATAAGAATTTTGCTGTTTTTATTTATATGTTGTTTATTCTTCCATATCCAAATAAAGCAATTTAACACGTTCTTTTAATACTTTGACTTCAATAGGTGTATTATATTGAATTTCTCCATCGATATCTAACCTAGCATCTGGATCTGTTTTGAGATACACGTCTTTACACGAAATGTGTGTAATACTGTCGCTAATTTCATTCCAATTCATACTATCTTTTACTTTGAAGAAATCATTTATAATACTAAAATTATGATTTTCAAAAACGAATATGTTCATATTGCCATCATTTGGAGATAAATCTTCTAATGGAATTCTATTGCCGCCTACGTGTTGGCCGTTAGCAATTAATATCATAGATGTTTCACCGCTGTATTCTTTTTCATCAGCTATTAGATGATAATCATATATTTGCGGATTAGAAACAGTTTTTAATGTTGAAAATACATAGCTAAATTTACCTAATAGTTCTTTTTGGTTAGATTGTACATTTTCAGCATTTTGAACCATAAGTCCAATACCTGTAAAGTTTAGAGCATACACGCCGTTTACACTTAGAACATCAAAGGATTTAATTTGACTGTTCAATAAGTCTTCAGAAGCTTGCATAGGTTTTTGTGATAAGTTTAATGTCTTAGTGAAATCATTAAATGTACCGCCAGGAAGTACACCTATAGGTAGTTGAATGTTATTTTCAACTACACCATTTACAAGTTCATTTAAAGTACCATCTCCGCCTAAAATAAATAACACATCATAAGGTGTAGCATAATTATTGTTACTTATTTCTTTGCAAAATGATTTAATGTCTCCTTCTTCTTTACTTAATTTAATTGTTAAATCATCACAGAATTTTGTTAAGTTTTCTGTTATTTGACCAAGCTCTTGGTATACATCGCCTTGGCCAGAAGCTTTATGATAAAACAATATTCCCTTATGAAAATGTTGTGTCATATGAGTAATGCCTCCTGAAATATTTTTTATTACCATACCATGTATGAGATAAGATATACAGTTTCAAGTTTTATACTTTTATATGTTAAAATGATAAAAAGAAATAAAAAGGGGAGAATATAAATGGCCTCACAAAATGATTATATCAATTATTCTATGGATAAAAGAGAAAAACCATTATTAGGTGTTGTTGTTCATAATGATGCGAGTGAATTAAATGCTAATGAATGGCGAGAAGTATTAAAAGACGCACCGGAAGATAGATATATTCAAGGTATTGCTCATTATTACATTGATCGTAATTACCAATGGCAAGCAATTGATAGAGAAAATATTGCTTGGCATACAGCAAACGAAGTAGGTAACGAACAATATATAGGTTACGAGGTACTGGAATCACTTTCGAGCTCAGATGAAGAATTTTTATTAAATGAGCAAGAAACATTCAGAGTCATAGCAGCAGATATGACTGATTATAATTTAATGCCCAATAGAGATACAGTGAGATTACATTTAGAATTTAGTGAAACTGAGTGCCCTCATCGTTCATTAGAAATGCATACTAACTGGCGTACAACAGTAGATGGCATACCTGATGATTGGATTATTAATGAAATGAAAGACTATTTTATAGAACAAATTAAGCAGTACATGTTGAATTAAATTATAAATTTTACTAAAAAAGCGTTAAGTCATTTAGATGACTTAACGCTTTTTTTAAATCCTTATTGTGCATATTGTTGTTGAATTTCTACTAATGCATTATAGAATAATTCAGGTTGCTCAGGTCCATTATAAGTACCTTTTTCTAAAGCATTTAATGAAGCTTTTTCAGGATTAGTTAGACCGCCGTTATATTCTTGTCTCCATTCAGCATTGATAGAATTAAGGTATGGGTTTACACCAGACTCATTATATATTTGCTGAGCTTGTTCTGCACCTAAAGCTGATACAGTTTCGTTATTATTTAAGTTGTTGTTATTCATAGAATTACTTTCATCAGCTTGCTGTTGATTATCGTTCGATTGTGCTGAACTATTTTCATTTGTAGCGTTCTGATTTGCTTCACTGTTAGAAGCTGAGTTATCACTATTATTTGATTCATTAGATGATGAACTATCTCCAGATGTGTTTGAATCTGAGTTTTCAGCGCTATTAGATGATGAATTAGAATCTTCTGTATTAGAGTCATCTGAATTAGAATCAGAAGATGTAGAAGAGCTATCATCAGAGGAATCTTTATCGCTACTGTTAGCCTTACTATCAGAGCTCTTATCTTCAGAGCCACTTGCTGAATCTTTACTAGAGTCTTTCTCAGAATCTTTTTTGTCACTTGATTTAGAGCTATCATCAGATTTTGAACTTGAAGACTCTTTTTCAGATGATGAATCTTCTTTACTATCGCTGCCATTACCGCATGCAGCTAAAAATAGAAAAGAAGATAAAAGTAATATTAAAAATTTCTTCATAAAATACACTCCTTTATTTTGATAATGAGATTGACACTTATGTATCAATATTCTTTAAATACCACAATAATTTTGAATAAAACCCAATTAATTTTAAATTATTTTAAATTTTTCAATATCGTTATTAATATTAGTTAAACAATATTTACAAATAATCAATACAACGAAATATCGACCTATTTAATTTTAAAAATTTTGATTTTTCTAACAAATCGGTATAATACAAATATGAAGAAGTTATTAAGGAGGAAGATTTATGAGTAGTAAAACAATTGGGTTCGTAGGTACAGGCGTCATGGGAAAATCAATGGCTGGCCATTTAATTGATAAAGGTTATGAAGTGAATGTATATAACAGAACTAAGTCTAAAGCAGATGATTTAGTTGAAAAAGGTGCAACTTGGTGTGACACGATAGCTACGCTTTCTGAAAAAAGTGACATTATAATATCTATAGTGGGATATCCAAAAGATGTTGAGTCAATTTATTTAAGTCAAGGTGGTATTTTAAATCATGCCAAAGCAAATAGTATTGTGATTGATATGACGACATCAAGTCCTGCTTTAGCTCACGACATTTATGAAAAAGCAAAAGAACGAAATATTAAAAGTTTAGATGCACCAGTTTCTGGTGGAGATGTAGGCGCAAAAAATGCTGCGTTGACGATTATGGTAGGTGGAGATCAAGAAGCCTATAATCAAGTGGAAGATATATTTAATTTGCTAGGTAAAAATGTAGTATATCAAGGTAAAAGCGGAAATGGTCAACATACGAAATTATCAAATCAAATAGCTATTGCTTCAGGTATGTTAGGAGTAGCAGAAGCAATTATTTATGCTGAAGAAGCAGGATTAGATATTAATAAAGTATTTAATTCCATTGAACATGGAGCAGCAGGAAGTTGGTCTTTATCTAACCTTGGGCCTAGAATGGTAAAAGAAGATTATGCACCAGGCTTTTACGTAAAGCACTTTATTAAAGATATGAAATTAGCAATTGAAGAAAGTGAGAAGATGGGATTATATATGCCAGGTTTGCTAAAAGCAAAAGAAGTTTATGATGCTTTAAGCGAAGCAGGATACGATGATAACGGGACACAGGCAGTAATACAACTATTGAAAAATCATATTAAAAAGAGGTAATTGAAATGGAACTAAATGAATACCAAAAATTATCAAAAAGAACAATGTCAAATATTCATAAGGACCCGACTCAAAGTTTAATTAATGGTGCATTAGGATTAACAGGTGAAGCGGGCGAAGTAGCAGATGTAATCAAAAAACATGTATTCCATGGTCATGAATTAGATAAGACAGCGCTGAAAAAAGAATTAGGCGATGTTATGTGGTACATATCGTGTTGTGCTACAGCACTCAATATTGAAATGGATGAAGTAGGGCAGAGTAATATCGAAAAATTACAAAAAAGATATCCAAATGGATTTAGTGAAGAAAATTCACGAAATCGTAAAGAATAAATTATTTCTTACCTATTGGATAAAGATTCCAAATCTGTTAAAATGAAAGTAATTGAAAACGCTTTCTTTGGAGGTTGAAAATGGAATCTAACGAACAATATTTAACATTAGAAGAATTGAAAAATATTATGTCTGACTATCCTTTGCAATATATTGTTTGTGGAGAACTTGCTGTAGATTTATTTTTGAATGAGTGTACACATATAAAAGAAATAATTGGTATCACAATAAGTCGAGAAGAAATGGATGAATTAAATGCTTACTTTAGAAAGCGTAATTATCAATTTGTTGTGAAGACACCATTAAATGAATATGAGCATATCTCAGAAAATGAACTGTCAGATTACAGTAAATACTTTATTTATGATCCGGTAACAAATGCGAGGATAATTAAAGTATACATTTACGAAACAAAAGATGAAAAGTGGCAATTTAGTCATGATCATAATATTGAAATTGATGATTACAAAATATACTTTCATAGCTTAGAATATGACGTGAAATATTTAAGGCCAGAAATACAAATGATGTATAAGTTGTATCATGAATTAAGACAAGATGATATCTACAAATATCAAAAGCTAATACAGCATTTAAGTTATTATCAATTTTTTATGCTCAGAAAAGTTATTGGTGCAGATAAGCTCAATCACATTATATTAGCCGAAACATAGTAAATAATAATGATTCTGGGACATAAATCCCTTATTCAAAAAAATACTCCTAATCCATTAATTCTAAATAACAATGGATTAGGAGTATTCATTTATACTCGGACTCTTTTGCGATTTTGAAAGTCGGAGGTATGACTCGAGCCTATAGTGGAAGTCAGCACATTATAAAATGGTAGGTGCATTCGTTCTAACGTGCTTGTTAGAAAAGTCCAGCTCGTTAGAAAATGTAACATGCAAATGATAAATATCTAGCACGTTAGAAGTCTTTATTACATGTATTTAAAGTAAAATGACATATAAATCATAGAAAATATAGCTCTAACGTGCTTGTTAGAAAAGTCTAGCTCGTTAGAAAATGTAACGTGCAAGTGATAAATATCTAGCACGTTAGAGCTTTTATATTTCTTTCACTGAATATAAAAAATCAAGCTGAGCCAATTTCATTTGGCTTAGCTTGATTTTTAAATAACTTCAGTTGGTTGTTTCGTAAAGTACTCATCATAAATAGCTTGAACGGCTATATCAGAATAATGTTCATCGATACCAAACATCATAGATATTTCTGAAGAACCTTGGTTAATCATGTTTAAGTTTATTTTGTTTTTGCTCAATGCATTTGTTGCACTTGCAGCTGTTCCGATTGCTCGATTCATACCTTCTCCAACTATCATCAATATCGCTAAATCATAGTCGATTGTCAGTTCATCAACTTGAATTTGATTTCTTATTTTATTAAGTACATTTTGTTCTTTACCACTTATTTGTGTTGTTCTCATGATGATACTTAAGTTATCTATACCTGAAGGAATATGTTCGATAGAGATATTTTCTTCTTCTAATATGCTTAACACACGTCTTGTGAATCCAACTTCTCTGTTCATTAAGTATTTTTTTATATTGATAATCGTAAATCCTTTGTCACAACTTACGCCTGAGACGATTTGTGACAGACTAGATATGTCACGTTCACTTACGATAAATGTTCCTTTGTCATGAGGTTTGTTAGTATTTTTAATCACAACAGGAATTCTATCTTTATATAATGGTTCTAGAGCTTCATCATGGAAAACTCCGAATCCAGCATATGATAGTTCCCGCATTTCTCGATATGTGATTTCAGGTATGATTTCAGGTTGAGATACAACAGTAGGATTAGCTCTAAATATACCGGACACATCTGTAAAGTTTTCATATAAGCTAGCTTCAATGCCTCTCGCTAAAATTGCTCCAGTAATATCTGAACCGCCTCTAGGGAAAGTTACAATATCCCCATTTTCTGAATAGCCAAAGAAACCTGGGACGATAAGTGTTTCTTCATATTCACGTAATTTATGAATTTTTTCGTATGAAGATTCTAATATCATAGCGTTACCGGGTTCATCAGTAACGATAATTCCAGCGTCTTTTGGAGATAAATATCGAGTAGGGAAACCTAAATCATTATTGTATTGTGCGATGATTTGAGCGTTAAAGTCTTCACCACAACTTTTTAATGCGTCTAATAATCGTTTAGGTTTATCTTCGTAAGTATCAATTAAGCAATTTAAGTCATTTTTTAATTGTTCTAAAATGATTTCATCCATTTCTAGTTCTACTACGATTTCTTGATAACGTTCAATGATTTGTTGGAATTTATGTGTGTAGTCTAGCTTATTTATAATTTTTTCATACAAACGTATAAGTAAGTCAGTTGTTTTTACATCTTCTTTAAAACGTTTACCGGGTGCTGATACTACGACAATTTTCCTTTCATCGTCACTATTAATAATGTCTAATACTTTTTTGATTTGTGTGCTATTAGCAACGGAACTTCCGCCGAATTTTGAAACTTTCATTTTATCAGTCCTTTTACTGGGGGTATTGTTATTGTACTACTTTACAAAGCTTGGAATAGTGTTAATATTACTATTAATTCAAATAATTCAAACTTTACAAAAATCTTTAATGAATTTATACTATAATAAAGTTGAGTCTATTTCAAGTAGACATTTGTATTTTTTACAAGAACAATATATTAAGGTGAGTGAGGAAATGAAAGTATTAAATGTAGCAGTATTAGGACTCGGTACGGTAGGTACAGGAGTTGTGAAGATTATTGAAGAAAATAAAGAGCAAATAGAAGACACAATCGGAAAGTCTATACATATTAAACATATACTTGTTAGCTCTATAGGAAAGAAAAGAGCGATTAATACTTCAAGATATCATTTAACTGAAAATATTGATGATATTTTAAATGATGATGAATTAGATATAGTTGTTGAAGTTATGGGTGGCATTGAACCAACTGTAGAATGGCTTAAATCATTCTTATCTAAAGGTATTCATGTTATTACAGCAAATAAAGATTTATTGGCTGTTCACTTAAGAGTATTAGAAGATTTAGCAGAAAAAAATAAAGTAGCGTTAAAATATGAAGCAAGTGTTGCCGGTGGTATCCCAATTGTTAACGCAATTAATAATGGTTTAAACGCGAACAATATTAATCAATTTATGGGTATTTTTAACGGAACATCAAACTTTATCCTTAGCCAAATGACACGAGAAGGTAAATCTTATGAAGAAGCACTACAACTTGCAACAGATTTAGGTTATGCAGAAGCAGATCCTACTGATGATGTTGAAGGCGTAGACGCAGCTCGTAAAGTAGTTATTACGAGCTATTTATCATTTAATAGAGTTATTTCATTAGAAGATGTAGAAAGAATAGGCATTTCGAATGTCGAAATTGAAGACATAAAAGTAGCTGAAAAATTAGGTTATAAAATTAAACTTATAGGCCAAGGTAAATTCGAAGATGGTCAAGTTGTAGCAAGCGTAAAACCGACTTTATTACCGAACAGCCATCAAATGTCTCATGTAGAAGACGAGTATAATGCTATTTACGTTATTGGTGATGCAGTAGGAGATACTATGTTCTATGGTAAAGGTGCAGGCAGTTTAGCAACTGGAAGTGCAGTTGTATCTGACTTATTGAATGTTTCGCTACAGTTTGAATCAGACTTACACACATTGCCACCACACTTTGAACTAAAAACTGAGGCAACTAAAGAGATTGTAGAAGATGATGTCGTGAAATTCCCTCTGAAAAATAGTCACTTTATCATTGTAGAAAGTAATAAAGATGAAGATCAATTAAGAGAAGATATTAAATCAATAATAGATTTCCATAGAAGTGTTAAAGTAGAACAAAGAACTGAAAATACTTATGGCATTGTTATTAGAGGTATAGATGAATTACCAACTGAAAAACTTAAAGAAAATGGGTTAAATATTTTAAAATATTATCCAATCGAAGGAGACCAATAGTATGGGAAGATGGCAAGGACTTATTCATAAATATAAAGAATATTTACCAGTAAATGAAAATACACCAGAATTAACATTAAATGAAGGTAATACACCATTAATTCATTTACCTTATTTATCAGAGCAATTAAACATTAATCTATATGCTAAATTCGAAGGCTTGAATCCAACTGGCTCGTTTAAAGACAGAGGTATGGTTATGGCAGTTGCTAAGGCTAAAGAAGAAGGTAAGAAAATTGTTATTTGTGCTTCTACTGGAAATACTTCTGCTTCAGCTGCTGCGTATGCAGCAAGAGCTGGTATGAAAGCGATTGTTGTAATACCTGAAGGCAAAATAGCTTTAGGTAAGCTAGCACAAGCAGTTATGTATGGTGCAGAAATCGTTTCAATTAAAGGAAACTTTGACGAAGCTTTAAATATCGTAAAAAAGGTTGCGGAAAAAGGCGAAATTGCTTTAGTTAACTCGGTTAATCCATATAGAATTGAAGGTCAAAAAACAAGTGCGTTTGAAATCGTAGAACAGTTAGATGGTAAAGCGCCAGATACTTTTGCTATTCCAGTTGGAAACGCGGGAAATATCACTGCATATTGGAAAGGTTTCAAAGAATTTGATAATTTGAATCAATCTGGATTACCGGTAATGTGTGGTTTCCAAGCAGAGGGTGCATCACCGATAGTTCAAGGTAAAGTTGTTAAAAATCCTGAAACTGTCGCTACTGCTATCAGAATTGGAAATCCTGCAAGTTGGAAAATGGCAGAAGAGGCGAGAGATGAGTCAAATGGTTTGATTGATAGTGTTACAGATGAAGAAATTTTAAAAGCTTATAAATTAATGACTAGTAAAGAAGGCGTGTTTAGCGAACCAGCAAGTAACGCATCAATTGCAGGTTTATTGAAATTACATGAACAAGGAAAATTAAAACCAAATCAAACTGTAGTTGCCATATTAACTGGTAATGGATTGAAAGATCCAGATACAGCGATTGATTTATTGGATTCACCAATCACACCACTAGAGAATGACGAACAATCTATTATTGATTATATCGAGAGTGCTTTACGATGAAGAAATTACAACTCAAAGTACCAGCATCAACAGCAAATTTAGGAGTTGGGTTTGATTCTATAGGGATGGCTTTAGATAAATACTTAGAAGTTGAAGCAAGCGTATCAGTAGATCAGCAATGGCACTTTGAGCACATTGGACCTCATTTAACAGGTTTACCTGAAGATGAAACACATTATATTACTCAAATTGCACAACAAGCAGCAAATAAATTCAATCAAAAAGTACCTCCACTTCGATTGAAAATGTATAGTGATATACCATTAGCAAGAGGTTTAGGGAGTTCCGCTTCAGCATTAGTAACAGGTCTCTTTTTGGCGAACCATTTTGCAAACTTAAAACTATCTAAATATGAATTGCTTCAATTGGCAACAGAAATCGAAGGACATCCTGATAATGTTGCACCGACTATATATGGTGGCTTAGTCTTAGGTGTTTATGATCCAGAAGAAAACCAAACCGATGTATCTTATATTGATATTCCAAAAGTGGATGTCATAGCGACGATACCGTCTTATGAATTATCTACCGAAAAAGCTAGAAAAGTATTACCAGAGAATTTAGCATTAAAAGATGCAGTAAAATATAGTGCAATTAGTAATACAATGATTAGTGCTTTAATTCAACATAATTATGAACTAGCTGGAAAAATGATGATGAAAGATGGTTTTCATGAGCCTTATAGACAATATTTAATTCCGGACTTTGAAGATATTAAGACAATAGCATTAGAACACGGAGCTTATGCCACAGTTATTAGTGGTGCGGGCCCAACAGTATTAACACTTATTAAAAAAGAACTCAGTGGTAAATTAGTGCGTACATTACAAGAAAAATTTAAAGATTGTGAGTCAGAGCTTGTAACAATCAATAGATTTGGCGTAAAACAAACAACAATTAATTTATAAAATAAAGATGATGCTTACATTCTTCTTATGGTAGAATGTAAGCATCATTGCATTTAAGGAGATAGTTATGACATATAAATACATAGTTATGGATATGGATGATACATTGTTAACTTCAGAAAATAAAATTAGTGAAGAAACACATGCATATTTATTAAAAAAACAACAAGAAGGCATGAAAATTATACTTGCTTCTGGTAGACCAACAGCAGGTATGACAAAGCATGCAGAATCTTTAAATTTGAAACAAAATGGTGGATATATTGTAAGTTATAATGGTGCAATTATTACAGATGCAGCAACAAATGAAGTTGTCTTTAAACAGACGATAGATAAAGAAAATGCACATAAAATTATAGATTTTTGTAGAGAAAATAATTTCTTCAGTTTAACATATATCAATGATGAAATCGTTTATGATTCTACACATGAATATATGAATATTGAAAGTGAATTAACAGGCTTGCCGATGGTATCGGTATCAGATTTAAAAGAAGTCATTACTGAAGATGTACCTAAAGTTATGGGAATAGATTACGAAGAAAATATCTCAAAAGCTAATCAGTCTCTAAATGGACAATTTAACGATCATATTTCTTCAACTACAAGTAAACCTTATTTCTTAGAGTTTATGAATAATGAAGTATCTAAAGGAAAATCACTTCAAAAGCTTTTTGATAAAATAGAAGCGGATTTTTCAGAAGTTATTGCATTCGGAGATAGTTTAAATGACTCAGATATGTTAGAGAAAGCAGCTATTGGTGTTGCTATGGGTAATGCTAATTATACAATTAAAGAACTTGCAGACGTTGTAACTGATGACCATGATAATAATGGTATCGTGACAGCTTTAGAAAAATTACTTAAGTCATAAGCATAATTAAAAGCCGTGAAATAGGATGGAATATCCACACTTCACGGCTTTTTTATGTCTAATAAAGTCTATCCTCGTTAAAAGCAATAGAAGTCATTTCAATAACTAAAATTGATTTTGCACCTAGTATTTTCAACTGTTGAACTAAATCATCTATTTCTGTTTTGTGTCTCAATCTCTCAACTAATACAATGATTTGATCATATTGATCTATTTCTAAGTTATATAAATAATGAGTGATTGATCTCTCTAAAGGAGACATGAAGCTAATTTTTTTGTTTGAATGGTTCAGTGTACTTGAATCAAAATTAAAACGTGTTGTACCTTGAACTTTTACTTCCTTCCCAGGTAAATATCTAGCAATTTGCAGAGGTACATATAGAAATTCTCCAATGCCGATAATCATTTTAGATGAATCATCTAATAAATCACCGAGTAACTCGCCCATACGTTGGAATAATTCTTCAGAAATTTGTTGTTCTCTACCGTTTAAAGTAAATCTACCTGTTGAAATAAAGTATGGATTATCATGGATTGTTCCATTACGTAACATATTTTGAGCTTTAACGATAAAGTAATCATTTATAATATGTCTTAACGAATAATATTGTACTTTTGTTTCATGGTGGTTATTTTTTAATAGTTCATTATGAGTAAGTTGATGCGTAACATTTTGTATATCTTGGACTTCTACATCGAAAGACATTAATGAAATGATATTAATCTTGATATTTAAAGATTTTTCCAAACTAGAAAATGATTCTTTAACACTTTGTGATCTTAAATCGATAGGTGTTAATACCGTAAACATTTGTCTAGATGGATATTTTTTATGAATTTTCATAATTAGATTAATTACTGAATGACCATTTAACAAATGATTATCTATAATGGCAATCCTCTCATCATTATCAAAAAAGTCTTTATCTTTAGTATAGAAAAACAGTCTTTCTTGTGTATCAACAATATCACTATGATCAAGTAAAGGTGGGTGAGAGATCACTTTATCTCTTGTAGAAGCCAAGAACATAACATCATCTTCAAATAAACTAAATATAGAATGTCCGAGATTAACTGCACGCTCACTCAACCCTAAAAATCGAGTAGGTGGGTAATGTCCAAGTTTGTTCGTTTCTACTAAATTTAATGCTTGAATCATCTTACCTCTGTTTTGACTATTAATAGCACTTGCAACAGTCTCCATCCTTTCATCAGTTTCACCGGTTAAGGCTTCATGATATAAAAATCCTAATAATAAACCGACTAATAATGGATGTTCTGGATACAATGCTCTTGAATATCCTAAACAGGGAGATACAGGGATATAAGGAAACTCTGAATGTTCTTCTTGGGTCATGGCTAGCATTTCATCTATTTCGAACTGAAATCGATTATCTATTACTTTAACCTCTACTTGCTTTTCGTTATCTAGAGGGAAAACTTTACTCTGTTGAGACATGAAATAACTCCTTTATTTGCTCGTATGCGTCCATTCACGACTAAATTTTTTTCTTTTTATATGTGCATAAACTTGATCGGCAGCATAATCTTGATTTGTATAAACTGTAATATCATAGAAAACTTGATTTTCTTCAAAAGGTTCATTTAAGTATAAATCTTTTAAATGATCGAATAAGGACTGCATTTGTTCTCTTGTCAAACTCGTATATTCTCTTAAAGTCTTTTTTATGAGTTGAGAATCAGAATCAAATGCACTTTGCACCACAATAACAAAGCGTTCATCTTGTTTAAGTACATCATCAAATAAATTAGTTTGTCCAGTCATTGTTTCACCTTCTTAATGAGTTATTAATTATTTATGTTTATTATACTATATATAATGGAATAAGAAAAAGTTACAATTGTTTTTGTATAAAAAAATACTACCAACAATGTATTTGTACTGTTGGTAGTATTAACTCATTATTTATCATAGTTGTGTTTTGATAAATCGATATCTTCTAATTTAATAACTTTAGTTTTTGTTATGAATTTATGGATGAAATAAACAACAACGCCAAGTATGATAGGTAAGAATGATTCAATTAAAATTGGTATATTTAAATTGATGATACTATCAAATGATTGTCCAATTAGTAAGAATGCAATAACTGAAATAACAATAATAGGGCCTAAAGGATATAAAGGTGCTTTATATTCTAAAGTTTCAGTTTCTGATTTACCTTGTTTTCGTATAGCCATTCTTAAACGAACGTGACTGATGATGCTCATTAACCAAACTAATGTAACAAGTGCACCAAGCATATTTAATAATCTATAGTAACCGTCAGCATTTAACGTTGCATATACGATTGATAAGAATATTAAAACGATTGTGACACATAGTGACACAAATGGCATGTTATGTTTATTTAATTTACTAAATACTTTTGGTGCTTGTTTATGTTTTGATAAAGAATAAAGCAAACGACTTGTAGCATATAATCCTGAATTACCAGCTGATATTAAAGCAGTTAGTATGACAGCATTAATAATAGAAGCGGCAAATGCGATACCAACTCTATCAAATACAATTGTAAAAGGACTTTGTGTTACTGTATTATCTTTGTTTAATAACAATGGATCTGTATAAGGTATTATTGCTGCTATTACTGCAATTGCTAGAATATAGAATAATAATATTCTCCAGAACACTTGTCTAATAGCTTTAGGCATTGATTCTTTAGGATTTTCAGACTCACCAGCAGTAACTGCAACAACTTCAGTACCACCAAAGCTGAATCCAGCAACAAGTAATACGCCTAAGAAACCAGATATACCATTAACAAAAGGTGCTTCTTTGTATGTGTAGTTCGTTAAACCTAAAGGCTCATTACCACCTAAAATACCAAAGATGATTAGCACACCGACAATTAAGAAGATGATTATTGTTGCAACTTTGATAAAACTTAACCAATATTCAGCTTCACCAAATGCTTTAACAGTAAATATATTTAATAAGAACAATATAACTATAAAAATCATACTCCATACAAATGGATCAATACTGTCAAATATATTCCAATATGTAATAATTTTAGCAGCTGTTAATATATCCACACTAGACACTAGTGCCCAAATAATCCAATATAACCAACCAACTGTAAAACCTGCAGAAGGGTCTATGAATCTACTAGAATAAGCACTAAACGATCCTGAAACTGGATAAAATGTAGCAAGCTCTCCAATAGCAGTCATTAAGAAATATAGCATCACACCTATAATTGCATATGCTATTAACGCACCGGCAGGACCAGCTTGTGTAATGACAGCACCACTAGCCATAAATAGACCTGTACCGATAGAACCACCGATAGCTATCATTGAAATGTGTCTAGTCTTTAAACCACGTTTCATTTCTTCCATATAAATCACCATACTTTCTACTTCACTATTAACTTATTTTAAATATAAGTAATATTTTATTATCTATTCAGAAAATAAGCAATGAAAATTTTATTACATAAATGCTTTAAAGCATTAAATTAAAGAAATAATAAAAAAGTCACTCCAAATTAATGAAGTGACTTTTAATGTCGTATATCTTATTATAAATAAGAAATTATTTTGTTTCGCGATGTAAAGTATGACGACCTAATCTTGGACTATATTTTTTTAATTCAATACGTTCTGGATTTGTACGTTTATTTTTAGTAGAAATATAGTTTCTGTCGCCTGTTTCAGTACATGCTAACGTGATATTTACACGCATGTTCATCAGCCTTTCTGTATAGTAATCATTACGTTTTATAATAATATCATAAAATATAATGCTTAGCAATAGAATTACTCTATGAAATAGGGACATCAGATTGTTATAATAAAATAAATATAAATAAGGAGATTTTTATGAAAAATAAATCGAAAATAGCTATAGTATTATGTGTTACTGTCTTATTTCTAGCAGCTTGTGGATCTAAATCAAACAGTAATGATAAATTAAAAATTTATGCGACTAACTTTCCTTACGAGAGTTTTACTAAACAAATAGGTGGAGAATATGTAGATGTTGAGTCTATCTATCCAAGTGGTACTGATTTACATAATTACGAACCCACTCAAAAAGAAATGTTAAATATCGCAAAAAGTGATTTATTTGTATATTCTTCAGATGAGTTGGATCCAGTAGCTAAAAAAATTAGTTCTACTATAAAACAAGGCGACCACAAATTACAAACTATTCCTAATTTAGAGGAAAGTGAAATATTAGAACACCATCATGAAGATGGAGAAGAACATGAGCATGAACATGATGCAACACATAATGAAGAAAATGAACATGACCCGCATATATGGCTTGATCCAATTGCCAATAAAGAAGCGGCTAAATCTATTAAAGATAAATTAGTTAAAATAGATGCATCGCACAAAGAAACTTATGAAAAGAATTACAAGAAGCTAATAACAGATATCGATAAAATCGATAAAGAAATGAAAGAAATCACAAAAGATACGAAGCGAGATACTGTATTTATTTCTCATGACACTCTTGGATATTTAGCAAATCGTTATCATTTTAAACAAACAGGTGTAACTGGAATGAATAATGAAGAACCTAGTCAAAAAGAACTTCTAAATATCATAAAAGAGATTAATAAATCAAAATCTCCATATATATTATATGAACAAAATGTAAGTTCTAAAGTAACAGATATTATAAAGAAAGATACTGATAGTAAACCACTTAAGTTTCATAATTTAGAAGTATTAACTAAAGAAGAAGCAAAAGATAAAAACATCACATATCAATCTTTAATGGAAGAAAATATCAAGAATTTAGATAAAGCTCTTAATAATTAATAAATATAATCTTATTTCGTTTACTTTTTCATGTTAACCATGTATAGTAACTAATGGATTATTATTAATAGTTTTGAAAGAGGTCATTGATATGAAAATTTTTGATTATGAAGACGTACAATTAATACCAAACAAATGTATAGTAGAAAGTCGCTCTGAATGTGATACTACTGTTAAATTTGGGCCGAAAACATTTAAATTACCAGTTGTACCTGCTAATATGCAAACAGTGATGAATGAAGAACTAGCTGAATGGTTTGCTAGTAATGATTATTTTTATATCATGCATCGCTTTGATGAAAAAGCACGTATTCCATTTATTAAAAAAATGCAAAGTAAAAACTTATTTGCATCTATCTCAGTAGGTGTTAAAAAAGATGAGTATGATTTTATAGAAGAATTAGCAAATGAAAATTTAATTCCTGAATATATGACAATAGATATTGCACACGGTCACTCTGAGCAAGTTATTAGAATGATTAAGCACATTAAACAACATATTCCAGAAACATTTGTAATTGCTGGTAATGTTGGAACGCCAGAAGGTGTTCGTGAACTAGAAAATGCTGGAGCAGATGCAACTAAAGTTGGTATCGGGCCTGGTAGAGTCTGTATAACAAAAATTAAAACTGGATTTGGAACTGGTGGCTGGCAATTAGCTGCTATTAACCATTGTAGTAAAGCTGCAAGAAAACCAATTATTGCTGATGGTGGAATCAGAACAAATGGTGATATTGCAAAATCAATTAGATTTGGTGCTAGTATGGTTATGGTAGGTTCACTATTTGCTGCACACGAAGAATCTCCAGGTGAAACTGTTGAACTTGAAGGCAAATTATACAAAGAATACTTTGGAAGTGCTTCAGAATTCCAAAAAGGTGAGCGTAAAAACGTAGAAGGTAAAAAAATGTTTGTCGAGCATAAAGGATCATTAAAAGATACTTTAATTGAAATCGAACAAGATTTACAAAGTTCTATCTCGTATGCAGGTGGCAAAGACTTACAATCTATCACTAAAGTAGACTATGTGATTGTACGAAATTCAATATTCAACGGTGACCGCGACTAAAAATAGGCGAGGTGGACTACTTGAAAAAAGTATTTTACTTATTCATATTGTTATTGATTATAACCTTAATCAAGCCAGTCCCTGAATCAGATTTATCTAAACAAATTCAACAAAAAGTGATGAATGTTCAACAAGGACTTGAAGATGAACAAACTACTAAGAAAGTTGAACTAAAGACGCCGAAAGAACAAGAATTTGCGATTAATAATATTCAAATCAATCAAACGAAAAGCGAAGTTGAAAAGAAACTTGGCAAACCAAAACGGGTAACCGTTAATGAATATAATGAGAAATGGCATGCATATCATGACCAATACAATGGATTTGTAATGGTCAGTTATGATGATGACAAAGTAACAGGATTATATACAAACCAAGACTTAATAACATCTCAAAAAGGTATAACGAGTAAAATGAAAAAGAATAAAGTTCGTTCAATTCTCGGTGAATCTTTAGATGAGATTCAAAAAGATAAAGTTAAGTTAGTTCAAAATGATCCTGATTATGATGTTTTCAAATTTGATAACATTTATACGACCATATTTTATGATAAGCATCAAGACAATCAAATTAAAGGAATTATGCAAGTAGCTTCGTCAACTGAAGATAAGCGTACAAATCAGTACCATACTGCTTCAGATGAATATAAGCGTGCATTAGAACTTCAAAATTTTGATATAGTCAATGCAGAGCGCGTTCAATTTGATTTACCGACATTATCTTATAATGAAAATGTAAGTCATACTGCTCGTAAGCATAGTACAGATATGGTGGATAACGATTATTTTGATCATACGAATAAACAAGGTTTATCTCCATTTGATAGATTAGACAATGATGGTTTTGATTATGTAACTGCAGGTGAAAACTTAGCATATGGTCAAATAAGCAGTGTTTATGCCCATCATGGACTAATGAACTCATTGGGACACAGAAAGAACATTTTAAATAAAGATTATAAAGAGTTAGGAGTAGGTGTCGATATTGGCGAAGATTTACAGCCTTATTGGACTGAAAACTATATTACTCAACAGTAGAAAATAGATAAGCAAAGTGCATTGTCTAAACAACTTTGATATAATAACGATATAAAAATTATTTCATATTTCCTTAAATGTTTTACACATGTTGTTTCTAATAATTTGATTGGTGGAATAACATATAAAGGGGAAGTTTAACATGGAAAATAAAGAAATAAATAATAAAGATATTGACGTTTTAGATCGTGTCAAAGAATTATTAAATAAAAAAGATGTTTCATAAAAAGATTTTTATAATAAAAATAAAAGCTCAAATAATCAAATAAAGGGAATATGATATAAAAAAAAAGCTGTGATGCAAGTGCATCACAGCTTTTTTACATTTCTCTAAACAATCCTACTACTTTACCTAAGACACTTACATTGTCTAAGTAAATTGGTTCCATTGTACTGTTCTCAGGTTGAAGTCTATAACGTGATTCTTCTTTGTAGAAGCGTTTAACGGTAGCTTCATCATCTTCAGTCATCGCGACGATGATATCCCCATTCTCAGCAATTGTTTGGCTTCGCACGATTACTTTATCTCCATCAAGAATACCTGCTTCTATCATACTGTCTCCAATAACATCTAATATAAAGATATTGCTATTATGTGTTGATGTAAAGTGAGCAGGTAGCGGGAAATATTCTTCAACGTTCTCAACTGCTGTAATAGGTATACCAGCAGTTACTTTACCTATGACGGGAACATGAATGGTGTTCTCTTGGTTAATGTTCTCTCCTACAGTCTCGGTAATCTCGATTGCACGAGGTTTAGTAGGGTCACGTTTAATATATCCCTTTTCTTCTAATCTAGATAAATGGCCATGTACAGTGGAACTTGAAGCAAGTCCGACAGCTAAACCAATTTCACGAACACTAGGCGGATAACCTTTTGTTTGTACTATATGTTTAATGAATTGATATATTTCAGATTGACGTTTAGTTAATTCTTTCATAGTCGCACGCTCCTAATATTGATTTAAATTTATTATAGCACATACGTTTCCTTCGAACAAACATTTGTTCGTATTTTCATTGACTAAGAACAGTTGTTCTGTTATTATAAAAATACAAACAAACGTTCTAGGAGGAAGTAGTTATGACAGTAACAATTAAGAAGACAGTTTTAGTATATTTAGCAGTGTTCTTGATGACTCTATTAATAGGATATTTATACTTAGCTCAGTCTAATGCTGTTTATTCAACAGAACAGACGTACGAAATGACTGATCACAAAATCAAACAACAAGATAACCAACAACCAAATAATATAGATGCAGAACCAAATCATATAAGTAAATCTAAAGCTATGGTAGGTTCGATAGATTAATCGTTAAAATATGAGCAAATCCATTTGGATTTGCTCTTTTTTTTTGTTATCTTTTAATTAAATGGAAAGTGGTGATAAAATGTTAAGTAAAGAAAAGATTGAAAGAATTAATGAGCTAGCAAATAAAAAGAAGACAAGTGGACTTTCTGAACAAGAAGCAAAAGAACAAACAAAACTTCGTGCAGAATATTTACAAGCTTTTAGAGGTAACTTTAAAGATACGATTGAAAGCACAAAAGTTATCGATCCAGAAGGTAAAGATGTAACACCTGAAAAATTAAAAGAAATCCAAAAGAAAAATAATATAAGAAATTAGTTAAAATGAGTAATAATAATTAATATTCCGAATATTATGATGTATAATGATAATGGATAACAGAATAAAGGAGACTATAATATATGTTTAATGAAAAAGATCAACTAGCAGTAGATTCAATCCGTGCATTAAGTATCGATGCTATCGAAGCAGCTAACTCAGGACATCCTGGATTACCAATGGGTGCTGCACCAATGGCATATACTTTATGGACAAAGCATTTAAACTTTAATCCACAATCAAAAAACTATTTTAATAGAGACCGCTTTGTATTATCTGCAGGTCACGGTTCAGCGTTACTATATAGTTTATTACATCTTTCTGGTAGCTTAGAACTTGAAGAAGTAAAAAACTTTAGACAATGGGATTCAAAAACACCTGGACACCCAGAGTTTAATCATACAGATGGTGTAGAAGTTACAACTGGACCTCTTGGACAAGGATTTGCAATGAGTGTTGGTATGGCTATGGCTGAAAAACACTTAGCAGGCAAATTCAACCAAGATAATTATGAAGTTATTGATCACTACACATATGTTTTAGCTAGTGATGGTGACTTAATGGAGGGTATCTCTCACGAGGCAGCTTCATTAGCAGGTCATTTAAACCTTGATAAATTAATCACTTTATACGACTCTAACGATATTTCATTAGATGGTGATTTAGATAAAGCTTTCTCAGAAAATGTTAAAAATAGATTCGAATCTTACGGTTGGAGTTACATCTTAGTTGAAGACGGTAATGACTTAGAAGCTATTGATAAAGCTATAACTGAGGCTAAATCATTAGAAGGTCCTACGTTAATTGAAGTAAAAACTGTAATCGGTTACGGAGCTCCTAACAAAGCAGGTACAAACGGTGCTCACGGTGCGCCACTTGGTGAAGAAGAACGTGAATTGGCATTGAAAGCATACGGTTTAGATCCATCTAAACGTTTCAACGTACCTCAAGAAGTATATGATATTTTCAGCAATACAATGTTAACTCGTGCAAATGAGCATGAAACAAAATGGAATGAATTAGTTGAAGAGTATGCTAAAGCTAACCCAGAATTAGGCGAAGCATTCAAACAAGCAATTTCTAATGAACTTCCAGAAGACTATGCTAAAGATTTACCTGTATATGAAGCTGGAAACAGTAGTGCTACACGTGCTGATTCAGGTGATATCATTCAAGCATTAAGTAAATCTGTACCAGCATTCTTTGGTGGTTCAGCAGATTTAGCGTCATCTAACAAATCAAACGTTAAGGATGAGCCAGACTTTAATGATGAAACACCAGAAGGACGTAACATTTGGTTTGGTGTTCGTGAATTCGGTATGGCAGCAGCAGTAAATGGTATGGCAGCGCATGGCGGTGTTAAACCTTATGGTGCGACATTCTTCGTATTCAGTGACTACTTAAAACCAGCACTTCGTCTATCAGCTATCATGGGTGTTCCTTCAACATTTGTATTTACGCATGATTCAATTGCTGTTGGGGAAGATGGTCCTACACATGAACCAGTTGAACAATTATCAGGTTTAAGAGCTATTCCAAACTTAAATGTTATTCGTCCAGCAGATGGAAATGAAACAAGAGTTGCTTGGAAAATTGCTTTAGAATCTAAATCAACACCTACAGCATTAGTATTAACGCGTCAAAACTTAACAGCTTTAGATGTTAAAGAAGCTGAAGTAGAAGAAGGCGTTCGTAAAGGTGGATATATTGTTTACCGTTCTGAAATAGAACCTGAATATCTATTATTAGCTTCTGGTTCTGAAGTATCTCTAGCAGTAGATGCAGCTAAAGATATTGAAGCTCAAGGTAAAGGCGTTCAAGTTGTATCATTACCAAACTGGCATGCATTTGATCAACAAGACCCTGAATATAAAGCTACTGTTTTACCTCCAACATTAAGAAAACGTGTTGCAATCGAAATGGCATCATCATTAGGTTGGCACAAATATGTTGGCATAGAAGGTAAAGTAATTAGTATTGATAGATTCGGTGCTAGTGCGCCTGGAGACTTAGTAGTTGAAAAATACGGTTTCACTAAAGAAAACGTATTAAACACAGTATTAAGTTTCTAATTTAAACTGAACAGTCCGAGACATATATAAATGTCTTGGACTGTTTTATTCCTAGTCATCTTTGCCGGGGTGGGCTGTGAAATCTTTTTAGCAAAATGAGATTTCTGTCCCGCTCCCTTTTTAATTTTGAAACATTAAGTTTCATCTTGATAAAATCTTTTTAATTTAGTAAACTTTTAGAGGATACAGAAAGTGGGTGAAATAATGGCAACATGGTTAGCAATACTATTAATCATCGTGGCATTAATCGGTGGGATTGCTCTAGGATTCTTCCTTGCGCGTAAATATATGATGGATTACTTGAAAAAGAATCCACCTATCAATGAAGAAATGTTACGAATGATGATGATGCAAATGGGTCAAAAACCATCTCAAAAGAAAATAAACCAAATGATGACAATGATGAACAAAAACATGGATCAAAAAATCAAGTAGTTTATATACATTGATGTTAAAGGGATTGCGACACTTCTTGAAAGTGATGTGGTCCCTTTTTATTTGTTAAACTTAGTATAATTAAACCTTAGTTTTAATAACTTTTCACTTATTGTTCAAAATAAATCGTTTTAATGACGCATAAATTTGATAAAATGGAAATAATAGTGAGGGGGGATATAATGGAATTAACAGTTTTTGTTGCTTTTGGTGCAGGTATATTAAGTTTTGTTTCTCCTTGCGTTCTACCTATATATCCTGCTTTTGTGTCATACATTACAGGTATGAGTTACGATGATTTAAAAAATAAAGGGCTAAGTCGTAATGCAATATTACATACTATTATCTTTTTGTTAGGGTTTAGTTTAATCTATATGATTTTAGGTATGGGCATAGGATACATATCTGGCTTGTTTATAAATTATCAAACATTAATAAGACAAGTAGGAGCAATCATCATTATTGTGTTTGGATTAATCATTTTAGGTGTATTCCAACCACAATTTTTAATGAAAGATAGAAAAATTAATTTTAAAGCAAAGCCTTCAGGTTTTATTGGTACGTTTTTAATTGGTATGGCTTTTGCAGCTGGGTGGACGCCGTGTAACGGGCCGATTATAGCTGCGATTGGAACGTTAGCAGCAACAAATTCATCCCAAGCGATGTTATATATGCTACTGTATGTACTTGGATTTAGCATTCCATTTTTCGTATTAACTTTCTTTATAACAAAATTACAAATAATTAGGAAGTACAATGTTGCTATCATGAAGTTTGGTGGTATAATTATGATAATTATGGGAATTTTATTGTTCTTTGATTTATTAACTGACATAACAATATTTTTCCAATCTTTGGGTTTGGAATAAACACAAATGATATTTAGAACTTAAAGGGGTTTTAATCATGTATTTGCTTTTTTCAGTATTTATAGCAGCTTTAATGAGCTTAGCCGTTATAGTTGTAAGAATGAAAGCACAAAATTATCCAACAAATACTAGAAAGATTATATTACCACCATTTTTTATGGCTACTGGAGCACTTATGTACGTAGTGCCTTATTTCAGACTAACAGGTGCTGAAATAATTGAATCGATCATTGTAGGTCTTTTCTTTTCATTATTTCTCATATTCACATCCAACTTTGAAATTAAACGTTCTGAAATATATATGAAACGTTCAAAATTATTTCCAGTAATTCTTATTTCTTTATTGATTATAAGAACTGTAGGCAAGTTTGTATTGAGTGATTCAATCGATCCGGGCCAATTAGCTGGTATGTTTTTCTTATTGGCATTTAGTATGATTGTTCCTTGGAGAATATCTATGTACTTTAAATATAAGAAATTACGTAATCAAATAAGTGTTGTAAAATAAAAACAACGCACTACTCATTTATTGAGTGTGCGTTGTTTTTGCATTTGAAATTTCTTCTGCATGATCAAATATGGAAAACTTGTTTTTTTCATCGTCTGCTAATTCGAACAATGGCAAATATGGTGTATAATCGATATTAAGTTCTGTTAGCTTTTTCTTCATAAATTTGTGATCTCGTTTAGGTGTAGCAACGATATATCCCCTCATGATATGATCGAGTTCAATCGAAGTAGCATGTTCTTCTAGCGCGATTTTAGATACACGTCCACCGATTTTCTCTTTAGCAACGTCTCTAAAAAGATCTGGTACTGGAGACACTAATTCGTTTAATAATGATCTTGCTTCATCATTCCATAAAGGCAAGGCTTTGTGGATATAGTAATCTTGCCAATCGAGTTCACTCATGCCATCATCTTTAGGCATGCGCTTTAAGAATTTTCGAAACATAAAGAATCCGCCAATAGCAAGTAACGAAATAAAAACTATGCACCATAAGACAATAAAGAATATAAATACGTTACTCAATGAAATCACTCCTTATGACTAGTATAAATGAAGCAAATAAACCTGTCTAACAAATATTTTGAAAGGTGATAGAATATGAAAATTTTACATACAGCTGATTGGCATATAGGAAAAACTATAAACGGCCAGTCATTATTAGAAGACCAAAAATATGTATTAGAACAATTATACGAAGCAGTAAAAGAACATAAACCGGATGTTGTAATCATAAGTGGGGATTTATATGATTTACATTATCCAAGTAAAGATGCAATGGTCGTGTTGGAAGATGCGTTATCTAAGATTAATTTAGAATTAAATACGCCAATAATCGCTATAAGTGGTAACCATGATGGGAAAGAAAGATTGAATTACGGTGAAAAATGGTTTGCTAAGTCAGGATTAAAGATTATGACAGATTATCATGACATGTTTAAACCAGTAGAAATGAATGATATCCATATATACGTTATGCCGTATTTCACGCCTGCTGATATAAGGCAAGCATTTGGCAATAAAGACATACATACACACCAAGAAGCTACTGATTATATCGTTAAACATATGGAAGAAGTGATGGATGACAGTAAAACGAATATACTCGTAGGACATTTATTCGTAGCTGGAGGAGAATCAAGTGATTCTGAAAGACCACTATCAATAGGGACGATTGAAACAGTTAGCGCTCAAACTTTTAAGTCTTTTGATACTGTTATGCTAGGACATTTGCATCATCCATTTGCGATTCAATCAGATTATATATTTTATTCAGGCTCGTTAATGCAATATTCATTCTCTGAACAGAACCAAGCTAAAGGCTATAGGTTGTTTGAATATAGCGAGAGTAGTTTTGAGCAAAACTTTATACCACTAACACCTAAACGTTCTTTTCATATTGTTCAAGCGTCTTATGAAGATGTTATACATGAAAATATTACAATTCAAAATCAGGAAGACTATTTTCATTTTAAATTGACGAATATGGATCATGTAACGGATCCACTTATGAAGATACGTGCTATATATCCAAATACATTACAAATATCTAGACAAGATTATGAAGTGAAAGAAGATGAAATTCAATTAGATGTTCATGCTTTAAGTGATATAGAAATCATAAAGTCATTTTATAGTCATGTAACAGATGAGGAATTATCTGGTATTAAAGAAGAAAAGGTTGTTCAATTACTTGAAAAAGCAATCAATAAAGGAGTTGATGAATAATGAGACCCCTTACTTTAAACATGCAATACTTTGGACCGTTTATTAATGAAACGATAGATTTTAACCATTTATCAAAATCTCAACTCTTTTTAATAAGTGGTAAAACAGGTTCTGGGAAAACGATGATATTTGATGCTATGGTATATGCTTTGTATGGAGAGACATCTACCCAATCAAGAGATAAAGTGGATTTAAGAAGTCACTTTGCAGATCCTAAATTACCGAGTAAAGTGCAATTTGAATTTAAAATTAAAAATGAATCATATTTAGTGGTTAGAACAATTAAATATATAAAAGAAGGAAATAAGAATCCAACAAATTCTACTGTGGAAGTGTATAAAGAAGTAGACGGCGAATGGTCTTTACAGACGAGTACGATAAATGAAAGTAATCAATATTTGAATGATATATTGCATATGAACGTTAAACAATTTAGACAAATTTTAATATTACCTCAAGGGGAGTTTAAGCAATTTTTAATTTCAAATAGTACAGAGAAGAGAAGTATCTTAAGAACATTATTTGATAGTGATCGTTTCGAAGCATTGCAAGAACAATTAGGCGAAGAGATGAAGAAAGAAATTGCTTTAATAGAAAGTCATTATCAGCAAATTTCTCAATGCTTATCAGATTTACATGACTTCGATCACGAAACATTAAAAGAACTAAAAGATATAGAAGGCCATCGCTATAAGAAAGTGGAAAATGCATTAGTACAGTATGAAGAAATAGGTAAAGAAAAATTAGACTATCAGTTGAAAGAATTAAAAGAACAAGAAATAAT
This sequence comes from Mammaliicoccus sp. A-M4, assembly GCF_022386955.1. Lineage (NCBI taxonomy): Bacteria > Bacillati > Bacillota > Bacilli > Caryophanales > Staphylococcaceae > Mammaliicoccus > Mammaliicoccus sp. A-M4. Next base: position 79,303 of record NZ_JAJNHH010000004.1, on the reverse strand, counting down.
CGTTAAAAATTTAGAAAAGAAATATGAAGATAAGAAGATCATTAAACAAAACTTTGATACATTACAAGAAAAACAACATGAGTTAAATATGCTTAACGAACAAGTTGAACATATTAATAACTTAAGAGAACAATTAAGGTATTTAAAAACAGTACAAAATATTACGCATCAGTATAATCAATTAAAAGAGAAACAAATTAACAAGAAAGAAACTGAGAAGCAACACGAAGAATTAAAAACAGAAAAGCAAGAAGTTCACAGTCAATTTGAATTTTATAACAACAAGTTAAGTGAAAAGCTCGAAAGCCAAGAGGACATTAATAAGAAAAGAGCATTTATTAATAAGACAAATCATATCTATACAAGCATAGAACAGTATTATGATAGTAAAGAACATTTACCTGAAGCGAAAAAACAACTAGAGAAGTTAAAAGAAGAGATAACTCAGAAGACAAATTCGATTACAACATTGCAAGAATCTTTAAAAAATATAGATGCAGATGATGAAGCAGAACAAAATAAATTAAAACAGCAAGAATCTTTAAAACTTGAATTACAGCAATTAGAAAATACACAAAATCAATTTCAAGAAAAGGAAACACTTATTGCAACTCAGAAAGAGATTAAATCAAAACTAGGTGAGTTAGAACAACAACAAAAGAATATTGAACAAAGCATGAAAGAGTCAGATCCATTTGAAGTATTAACAGTAGAAGATGAAATACTGAAAATTCAAAAGCATGTGCATGAAGGTGATGCTTGTCCTATATGTGGTTCCAACATAGAGAACTTAAACGGTGATATAGATTTTGATTCATTAAGAAAAGAAAAAGAAGAACAGCATGAAATTAAACTAATGCATCAAAAAATTTCTGATGATATTGTCGTATATAAGGAAAGACAAAACAATACAGAATCACAGCTTAAGAAATTAAATGATATTGAATCAGTTTCGGATAAAATACAATCTGTAAACGATGATTTAGAAAAAATACAAAAAGAAATTGCGGACTTGAGAGATAGTAGACAACGTAGCCAAAAAATGAAACAAGAAATGCACGATTTAGAAAAAGGCTTATCTCAAGATGAAATAAATAGTAATAGTATTCAAAATGAAATCAAGAATTATGAACATAACATGGATTATTTTAATAAAGAAACTCAATTTGAATCTATAGAAGACTTTAGTAAACAATTTAAATCGTTTGAAAATGAAATTAAAAGTTATGATCAAGAATTAGAAACATTACAGTCTCGAGTAAATGAATATAAAGAGAAGTTGTACCAAATAGAGAACAAACTAAGTTCTATTAGCGAAAGAAGGCAAATGCTTGAAGAACAAGTAGCATCTATTAAGTCATATTTAGAAAGTGAAATGGATAAGCAACAAATAGAGTCATACGAACAATTAGATAAACTTATATTAAGTGTGAATAAAATTGATGAGTATCAAGTTGAAGTAACAGAATTTGATAAGAAATATATTAAGTTAGAAGCGGATGTAAAAGAATTAACTGAAAAAGTTAAAGATTGTGATGTGCCAAATTTAGAAGACATCATTTCTCAATTAAATACTGCTAAAGAATTAGAAGCAGAAATGACGAAATTAAACACACAATTACAATTAAAAGTTGATCAAAATAAAGACAAACGAGACGCTATTCAAAAGATAATAGCCAAAATAGAAAGAGATTTACAAGAACAAGAAGAAATGATTGAACTATCTAGAGTGATGAACGGTAAGAATAGTGAGAAATTGTCATTAGAAAACTACGTACTCATTTACTATTTAAACAATATATTAGATAGCGCAAATCAACAATTTGTTAAAATGACCAACAATCGTTATCAACTTGTACGTAAAAAAGAAAAGTCTATGGGGTTAAGCGGATTAGAAATAAAAGTGTTCGATAGATTTTCTAATAGAACGAGACATATAACGTCGTTATCAGGTGGAGAAACGTTCCAAGCGTCACTATCTTTAGCGATAGGATTATCTAATATAGTGCAGCAAGAAGCGGGTGCTGTGCACTTAGAATCAATGTTTATAGATGAAGGATTTGGAACGTTAGATGCAGAAACATTAGAAACAGCGCTGGATACACTCGTAAATATACAAATGTCTGGAAGGTTAGTCGGTATCATTTCCCACGTTTCAGAATTAAAAACTAGAATCCCAACCATTTTAAATGTAAATAAAAATGGATTTTTAAGCACAACCTCTTTTACGGTTAACTAAAAGACACAGCAAAGACATAAATTAATGAAAATATGTGTTTAAGTTGTAAATTTAATTTGATATATTTTAATTAATAGCAAATTTTGGGAGTGTTTAGATGAAAAAGGGAATATTTATTGGCTTACTCGCTACCATAATTTTGATAGTTAGTGCTTGTAGTAACAATGCAATAGAACCCGAGAGTCAGTATGGCAACAAATTGCAATCTTTTAACGTCACTGATCAAAATGGCGATAAATTTTCACAAAAAGATATGAAAGGTAAAGTATACATAGCCGATTTTATATTTACTGATTGTGAAACAGTTTGTCCACCAATGACATATAATATGAGTACAGTAATTGACCAATTAGAAAAAGATGGTGTGAAAGATTATGGCGTAATCAGTTTTAGTGTAGATCCTGATAACGATACACCTAAAAAATTAAAAGATTATATTAAACAATATAATGTACCTGATGGAAAATGGACGCTAGTAACGAATTATGACTTTAAATTTATTAAGCAATATGCAGAAGATAATTTTAAATCAATTGTAGCGCCGCCACCAAAAGGTAGTAACCAAGTAACACACGGTACAAGTTTCTATTTAGTTGATCAGAATGGAAAAATTATTAAAACATATAGTGGTCAAGATGCTGGGGATAAGAAATTCCCTAAATCAGAAATCGTAGCTGATGTTAAGACATTAGTTGAAGAAGGCCCAATTGAAGATTAAAATTCATATTTAAATAAACCCCTAAATCGTTAGTATTATTAAGATTTAGGGGTTTTTATTTTTGGAATCTATAAATTGAAGGATAACGTTATTGACACGTTTTGAGAGAAGTGACAACAAGAGTAGTGTTATTGACACGTTTTGAGAGAAATGACAACAAGAGTAGTGTTATTGACACGTTTTGTAAGAAAAGGAAATAAAGAAGAGGCTGAGACACAATAAAAATGGTCTCAGCCTCAAATGGTATATGTAAAACTTACTTTTCACGTAAAGCGTCGCGAATTTCTGTAAGTAATACAGTTTGTTCGTCGATTTCTTCCTCTTCTTCACCTTTTCTCATAACAGTATTTGCAATTTTAATAAAGATGAATAAAGCGAATGCCACGATTATAAAATCAATAATCGATTGAATAAATAAACCGTACTTAATACCCATTAATGACCATTTTTCAGCGAAGTCTACTTCACCAAAAATAAGACCAATTAATGGCATGATTACGTTCTCTACTAAAGATGTAACAATTTTGTTAAAGGCTGCACCAATAACAACGGCGATTGCTAAATCTAAAACATTACCTTGTAAAGCAAAATCTTTAAATTCTTTTAATAATGACATATTAAACACCTCCTCGTCGTCATAATAATACCTTAAACACGCAAAAATTGAAATAGTGAATTTGATTTAAAACTTGATATTTGGTAAAGTATTGAAGTTGCTGTTTTGTTAAAATTATTTTTTAAATTTATTAGGTTAAAAATAATTTAAACGGGAATAAACAATTATGAGTTTGTATTTGAAAGGAGTAGTGCGATGTCGAACGTACATAAATATCCAAATGGTAGAAAAATATCAAATGTGTTTACATTTAGTGCAATAGTAGTAGGTATCATCGTAGCACTCGGTGCTATTTTTCCAACTCAATTTGGCGGTATAACTGCTGATATCAGTGCTTGGATATCTAAATACTTTGGTTGGTATTATATGATTATTACTATATTGATGGTATTTTTCTGTGTATTTATTATTTTTAGCCCAATAGGTAAACTGAAATTAGGTAAACCACAAGATAAACCTGAATTTAATACAATTTCATGGTTTGCTATGTTATTTAGTGCTGGTATGGGTATCGGTTTAGTATTCTATGGTGCTGCTGAACCTATGTCACACTTTATCTCACCACCAACAGCTAGTCCGGAAAGTAAAGCTGCAATGACAGAATCAATGAGATCTACATTTTTACATTGGGGCTTTCATGCGTGGGCAATTTACGGAGTAGTAGCATTAGCGTTAGCTTATGCTCAGTTTAGAAAAGGTGAGCCAGGTCTATTATCTAAAACGCTTAGACCTTTATTAGGTGACAAAGTAGATGGGCCAATTGGAACATTTATCGATGTGTTATCAGTATTCGCTACAGTAGTAGGGGTTGCTGTTTCACTAGGTATGGGTGCTCTACAAATCAATGGTGGTTTAGAATACTTATTCGGTGTTCCGAACAATATCGTAGTACAAGGTGTTATCATTGTTATTGTAACTGTCTTATTCCTTGCAAGTGCATGGAGTGGACTAAGTAAAGGTATTCAATATTTAAGTAATTTGAACCTTATTTTAGCAAGTATATTACTTATTGTTACTTTAATTATCGGCCCTACTATTTTAATTTTAAATATGTTTACATCATCAACTGGAGCTCTATTTGATAGTTTCTTATTTAATGGTTTCGATATTGCACCATTAAATGAGCAAAAGAGTGCGTGGTTAAATGATTGGACACTTTATTATTGGGGCTGGTGGATGAGTTGGAGTCCATTCGTAGGTATATTCATAGCACGTGTATCTCGTGGACGTTCAATTCGTGAATTTATTTTAGGCGTTATGTTAGTACCAACAATCGTCAGCTTCATTTGGTTCAGTGTATTTGGAGTTACAGGTATTGAAGTTGGTAAGAAAACACCTGAAATATTTAAAATGACAACTGAAACACAATTGTTTGGAGTATTTAATGAATTGCCTATGGGCATGCTTTTATCGCTTGTTTCCTTGGCATTAATTTGTATATTCTTTATTACTTCAGCCGATTCAGCTACATTCGTTTTAGGTATGCAAACAACTTATGGTTCATTAGAGCCAGCTGGTAGAATTAAAATTGTTTGGGGTATAGCACAATCATTAATCGCATTTGTGTTGCTATTCTCTGGTGGTGACACTGGGTTAGGCGCATTGCAATCAGCCGCCATAATATCCGCGTTTCCATTTAGTTTCATCATAATTATGATGATTATAGCGTTTTACAAAGATGCTAACCAAGAACGTAAATACCTTGGTTTATCTATTACACCAAATAAACATCGTATGAAAGAATACGTTGAAAAATCAAAACGTGAATACGAACAAGAATTAAAAGAACAAAGAAGATTAGAAAGAGAATTAGAAGACTAATCAATTAAAAACACCTATCAAATTTCACATTAGTGATTATTTGATAGGTGTTTTTTTATTATAAAAATTATATTATTTCTAAAATAAATTTCGTAAAGAGTTGATAATCATTCTCATTTAATAACTAATTTTTATGTATAAACTATTATGCATAAGTAAAACTTATGGTTGCGTATCAAAAACTTGAATGGTAAATATAATGATTTTTAGGGTGAAAGTGTTGTTTTACCTAAGTTTTGATTATACAATTGTATATGAAGCATTTTGATGTACAAATTAAAGGGGGAACAAAAAATGAGCTCAAGTTTAAAAGAACAAGCTAAAAAGTCTTTTGAATTGAACGGTAAAAATTATACGTTCTACAGCTTAAATACATTAGATGAATTAGGTCTTACTAATGTTGATAATTTACCATATTCTATCCGCGTATTATTAGAATCAGTTTTAAGACAGTATGACGGACATGTTATTAAAGAAGAACACATTATGAATTTAGCTAAATGGGGTAAATCAAATGATGCAGATGCTGAAGTACCATTCAAACCATCACGTGTAATTCTTCAAGATTTCACTGGTGTTCCAGCAGTTGTAGATTTAGCTTCTTTACGTAAAGCAATGGATGATGTAGGTGGAGATGTATCTAAAATTAACCCAGAAGTTCCTGTTGATTTAGTTATTGACCACTCAGTTCAAGTTGATAGTTACGCTTTACCATCTTCTTTAGAAATGAACATGAAATTAGAATTTGAACGTAACATTGAACGTTACCAATTCTTACATTGGGCTACTAAATCGTTCGATAACTATCGTGCTGTACCACCTGCAACAGGTATTGTTCACCAAGTAAACTTGGAGTACTTAGCAAGCGTCGTGCACATTAGAGAAGAAGAAAATGAATTAGTGACTTACCCAGATACTTTAGTTGGTACTGACTCTCATACAACTATGATCAATGGTATAGGTGTTCTAGGTTGGGGTGTTGGTGGTATTGAAGCTGAAGCTGGTATGCTTGGTCAACCATCTTACTTCCCGGTACCTGACGTTATAGGTGTTAAATTAACGAACGAACTTCCACAAGGAACAACTGCAACTGACTTAGCATTACGTGTTACTGAAGAGTTACGTAAAAAAGGCGTTGTAGGTAAATTCGTTGAATTCTTTGGTCCTGGTGTAGAAAAATTACCACTAGCAGATAGAGCTACTATCGCAAACATGGCGCCTGAATATGGTGCGACTTGTGGTTTCTTCCCAGTAGATGAAGAATCTCTAAGCTATTTACGTTTGACTGGTCGTACAGAAGAACAAGTTCAAGTAGTAGAAAAATACTTAAAAGAAAATAATATGTTCTTCAAAGCTGAAAAAGTTGATCCAACATATACTGATGTTGTTGATTTAGATTTAGCTACAGTTGAAGCTTCATTATCAGGACCTAAACGTCCTCAAGACTTAATTAAATTAAGCGATATGAAAAAATCATTCGTAGATTCAGTAACTGCTCCAGCAGGTAACCAAGGTCACGGCTTTGATGAATCTGAATTTGATAAAACTGTAGATATTGAATTAGATGATGGTACGAAGACTACTATGACAACTGGTGATTTAGCTATTGCTGCTATCACTTCTTGTACAAACACTTCAAACCCATACGTAATGTTAGGTGCTGGACTTGTTGCTAAAAAAGCAATCGAAAAAGGATTAAAAGTTCCTCCATACGTTAAGACATCTCTAGCTCCAGGTTCAAAAGTAGTTACTGGATACTTAAGAGATGCTGGTTTACAAGATTATCTGAACGAATTAGGATTTAACCTAGTTGGTTACGGTTGTACGACTTGTATCGGTAACTCTGGTCCTTTATTACCTGAAATTGAAAAAGCAATTGCAGACGAAGATTTACTTGTTACTTCAGTATTATCTGGTAACCGTAACTTCGAAGGACGTATTCATCCGTTAGTTAAAGCAAACTACTTAGCATCACCGCAATTAGTAGTAGCTTATGCTTTAGCAGGTACTGTGAATATCGATTTACAACATGATCCAATCGGTAAAGATAAAGATGGTAAAGATGTTTACTTAGAAGAAATCTGGCCATCAATTGAAGAAGTAAGAGATACTGTACTTTCAGTTGTAACACCTGAATTATTCCGTGAAGAATATAAAACAGTATTTGAATCAAACGAAGTATGGAATCAAATTGAAACAACAGATCAACCATTGTATGATTTCGATCCAGAATCAACATATATCCAAAACCCAACATTCTTCGAAGGTTTATCAACTGTACCAGCTGATATTAAACCTCTAAAAGATTTAAGAGTTATGGCTAAATTTGGTGATTCAGTAACAACTGACCATATTTCTCCAGCAGGTGCAATCGGTAAAGATACACCAGCAGGTAAATACCTTCAAGATCATGGTGTAGCAATTAGAGACTTCAACTCATACGGTTCTCGTCGTGGTAACCACGAAGTAATGATGAGAGGTACATTTGCTAACATTCGTATCAAGAACCAATTAGCTCCAGGTACTGAAGGTGGCTTTACAACATATTGGCCAACAGAAGAAATCATGCCTATATATGATGCTTCAATGAAATATCAAGAGAATGGTATCGGCTTATGTGTGTTAGCAGGAAACGACTACGGTATGGGTTCATCACGTGACTGGGCTGCTAAAGGTACTAACTTACTAGGTGTTAAAACAGTTATCGCTCAAAGTTATGAACGTATTCACCGTTCAAACTTAGTTATGATGGGTGTATTACCATTACAATTTAAAGAAGGCGAATCAGCTGATAGCTTAGGTTTAACTGGTAGAGAATCTATTTCAGTAGACTTACACGAAGGTGTAAAACCTCGTGATATCCTGAAAGTAACAGCTACTGATGAAGACGGTAAAGTAACTGAATTTGAAGCGTTAGCTCGTTTCGACTCAGAAGTAGAAATTGACTACTATAGACACGGTGGTATTCTACAAATGGTATTAAGAAATAAATTAGCTTAAACTCAGAAAAACGAGTCTGAGACATTCATTTATGTCTCAGACTCGTTTTATTTATGTTATGATATTAGGGATAGCGATTTAGAAAGAGGGATTATACAAAATGATTTATAGTGAAACACCAATAGATGTACGTTATGCAGAAACAGACAAAATGGGCGTCGTATATCATGCAAATTACGCAATTTGGTTAGAAGTTGCACGTACAGATTATATTTACAAAGCTGGCTTCAGCTATGCAGATATGGAAGAGGCAGGTATCATCTCACCAGTAGTCGATTTAAATATTAAATATAAAAAATCTATTACATATCCTGAGAGAGTTATCATTAAAACGTGGATATCGCATTATTCACCAATTAGGTCAATTTATTCATACGAAATATTGAATGAAGATGGGGAAATTGTGAGTACAGGTTCAACAACGCATGTTTGTTTGAAAAAAGGTACAAATAGACCAATTAGATTAGATAAAAGCTTCCCAGAATGGCATGAAGCTTACTTAAAAATTAAAGAAGAAACAGAACAAGGTATTGATCGAAAATTATAAAAAATAAAAGCAGATAAATCGCCTTAAAGCGACGTTTATCTGCTTGTTTTATAGTTTATTTTGAAGTTTTAGCTTCGTATTTAATTTCTTCGTTATCATTTAAATCGATAAGTAAATCATTATCTTCAAAGTACCATAAATCTTTTTCGTCAATAAAGAATGGAAGGTTATCTTTTTCGTCTTTAAACCCAACTTCAGATGAATTTAAAGGTTCTACAGTGAATGCAGGTGAAAAACCTTGCTTGAGTTGAAATTCACCGCCATAACGCACGAATATTCTTAACGCTTGGTCTTCATTGAATTCTAATTCATTTTTAAACCATTCAACTGCTTTATCTGTAATTTCTAAATTCATAGTGCATTCTCCTTTACATCCATTTGATTTTTGGTTCATTCCCTTTAAATATGCGCACGATATTTGATCGATGTCTTACAAATAATATGATGAATATCGCGATTGAAATAACTAAAAATGGTATATCGCCTATTATAATTGCACCTATAACACAAAACGTCGCTGCAACCATACTAGATAATGATACATATTTAGTTAGGAATAATATAGCAAAGAATATAATTGCAAGTACGATGAGTAATATCGGGTGAACACCCAATACTGCACCAGCACTTGTTGCTACTGCTTTACCACCACGGAATTTCAAGAACACTGGGAATACGTGACCGACAACGGCACACATTCCTATGAAAATACTAGGAATATCTAAATTAAACCATATTGGGAAGAAAACTACAATGAATCCCTTGAAAATATCTAAAAACATTACGATAAATCCAGCTTTTTTACCTAATACTCTAAAAGTATTAGTAGCACCTAAATTGCCACTTCCAAAATTTCTGATATCTTTTTTATAAAATAATTTACCTAACACGAGGCCACTTGGGAAACATCCAATCAAGTAGCTAAGTATAATAACAACAAATGTCATTATAAAACACTCCTTTGTTAGCAGGTACTAATAGTTTACCATAACTAGAAATAGGTTACTATTTAAAATATGATTTTACCATAAGATATAAAGTGAAATTGTACTACTATTAGTGATAGGACTTGCATTTTCCGGAGATTTATAACAAAATAACTAATGTATAGTAAAAAAACGAACGTACGTTTGTAGGAGGAGAAATATTGAATAAACAAGCAAAAGTTCAATATGGTGAAGATTCAATTCAAGTACTCGAAGGTCTTGAAGCTGTTAGAAAAAGACCTGGTATGTACATCGGTTCAACAGATGTTCGCGGACTTCACCATTTAGTTTATGAAATTGTAGATAACTCTGTTGACGAAATTTTAAATGGGTATGGTACTGAAATAGAAGTAACAATACATAAAGATAATAGTATTTCTGTTTCTGATAACGGTAGAGGTATGCCAACAGGATTGCACAAAACCGGCAAACCAACACCTGAAGTTATTTTCACAGTTTTACACGCTGGTGGTAAATTTGGCCAAGGAGGCTATAAGACATCAGGTGGATTACATGGTGTAGGTGCATCTGTAGTGAACGCACTTAGTGAATGGTTAGAAGTAACGATTCACAGAGAAGGCCATACGTATAAACAAAGATTTGAAAAAGGCGGTAGACCAGTTACAACATTAGAGAAAAAGGGGAAGACGAGAAAAACTGGAACAACTGTACATTTCAAACCAGATCCAACAATATTTAAAAATTCTACTCATTATAATTTTGAAACATTGTGTGAAAGACTACAAGAATCTGCGTTTCTATTAAAAGCGCTCAAAATTAAAATAAAAGACTTAAGAGGCGAAGAGCCTAATGAAGTTTTTTATCATTATGAAGATGGTATTAAAGAGTTTGTTAAATATTTGAATGAAGGCAAAGATGTGCTACATGATGTTGCAATGTTTACTGGCACTTCTAATCAAATTGAAGTGGATATTAGTTTTCAGTTTAACGATCAGTATTCAGAAACTATTTTAAGTTTTGTGAATAATGTTCGTACTAAAGATGGTGGAACACATGAAACGGCACTAAAAGCTTCTTTTACAAGAGTATTTAATGAATATGCTCGAAAAATTGGAGAATTAAAAGCAAAAGATAAAAACTTAGATGGTAGCGATATTCGTGAAGGTTTAACAGCTATTATTTCAGTGCGTATTCCAGAGGATTTACTACAATTTGAAGGACAAACTAAATCTAAATTAGGTACGACTGAAGCAAGAGCTGCCGTAGATTCAGTAATATCTGATCAATTACCTTTCTATTTAGAAGAGAAAGGACAATTATCTAAGTCATTATTAAAGAAAGCTGTAAAAGCCTCTCAAGCGCGTGAAGCTGCACGTAAAGCTAGAGAAGAAGCGAGAAATGGTAAGAAGAATAAAAGAAAAGAAACATTGCTCTCAGGTAAGCTAACGCCTGCTCAAAGTAAAAATACTGAGAAAAATGAACTATACTTAGTAGAGGGTGACTCTGCAGGTGGTTCAGCTAAATTAGGAAGAGATCGTAAATTCCAAGCGATCCTACCTTTAAGAGGTAAAGTTATTAATACTGAAAAAGCTAAACTTGAAGATATATTTAAAAATGAAGAAATCAATACGATTATTCATACTATTGGTGCCGGCGTAGGTGCTGACTTTAGTTTAGAAGACAGTAATTACAAAAAAGTTATCATCATGACAGATGCCGATACAGATGGTGCTCATATTCAAGTATTACTTTTAACATTCTTCTTTAAATATATGAGACCTTTATTAGAAGCAGGTCGCGTGTATATTGCATTACCACCTTTATATAAAGTAGAAAAAGGTAAAGGTAAAAAGAAACAAGTTGAATATGCATGGACAGATGAAGATTTAGAAGTATTAATGAAAAAGCTCGGTAAAGGTTTCACACTGCAAAGGTATAAAGGTTTAGGTGAAATGAATGCTGACCAACTATGGGAAACAACTATGGATCCAGAAACAAGAACATTAATTAGAGTAAGCATAGATGACGAAGTACGTTCACAAAGACGTGTGACAACATTAATGGGTGACAAAGTTGAGCCGCGTAGAGAATGGATTGAAAGACACGTCCAATTTGGTATGCAAGAAGATCAAAGCATACTTGAAAGTGATGATATTCAGCTGCTTGATGATGAAATAGAAACAGAGGGGGAAGTTAATTAATGGTTGAACAAATACAAAACCTTCCTTTAGAAGATGTTATAGGGGATAGATTCGGTCGGTATAGTAAATATATTATCCAAGACCGAGCACTTCCTGATGTACGTGATGGTTTGAAGCCAGTACAACGAAGAATTTTATTTGCAATGTACAAAGATGGTAACACTTATGAGCGAAACTTTAGAAAAAGTGCGAAAACAGTAGGTAACGTAATCGGTAATTACCACCCTCATGGTGACTTACCGGTATATGATGCAATGGTTCGTATGAGCCAAGATTGGAAACTAAGACATGTATTGATTGAAATGCATGGTAACAATGGTAGTATCGATAATGATCCTCCAGCAGCAATGCGTTATACAGAAGCTAAACTTAGTAAATTAGCAGAAATACTGCTTCAAGATATAGATAAAGAAACAGTAGAACATGTTCAAAACTTTGATGATACGGCAATGGAGCCTATGGTTTTACCAGCGAGATATCCGAATTTATTAGTAAATGGTTCTACTGGTATTTCTGCGGGTTATGCGACTGATATTCCACCACATAATTTAGGTGAAGTTATTGATGCGACACTAAAATTAATAGATAAACCTACTACAACAATAGATGAACTTATTAAGTTTATTAAAGGACCTGATTTCCCTACCGGTGGTATTATTCAAGGTTTAGATGGTATTAAAAAGGCTTACAAAACTGGTAAAGGTAAAATAGTTGTAAGAAGTAAAGTAGAAATAGAACAAATACGTGGCGGAAGAGAACAAATTATCGTTTCAGAAGTTCCTTTTGAAGTGAACAAAGGTAGTTTAGTTAAAAAAATTGATGAACTACGAGCTGACAAAAAAATAGAAGGCATCGTTGAAGTTCGTGATGAAACTGATAGAGAAGGTTTAAGAATAGCAATTGAGCTTAAAAAAGATATAAATAGTGAAGGCGTTCTAAATTATTTATATAAAAATACTGATCTACAAGTTTTATATCATTTCAATATGGTTGCAATTAACAAGAGAAGACCAGAGTTATTAGGACTTAAAGAGATTTTAGAGAGCTATATTGAACATCAAAAAGAAGTTGTTACTAAACGTTCTCAATATGAACTCTCTCAAGCTGAAAAGCGTATGCATATCGTTGAAGGTTTGATAAAAGCTTTATCTATACTTGATGAGGTAATAGAAACAATTAGAGCTTCTAACAATAAACGTGATGCTAAAGAAAACTTAATTGCAAAATATAAATTTACTGAAGAACAAGCAGAAGCAATCGTAATGCTACAATTATATCGTTTAACAAATACAGATATTGTATCTCTAGAAGAAGAATTCGATGAATTAAAGAAAACAATAGAGCGTCTGAAAGATATTTTAAATAATGAAAGTTCATTGTTAAAAGTGATTAAATCAGAATTAAGATCTGTGAAAAAAGAATTTAGTGATGAAAGAAAAACAGACATAGAAGAAAAAATCTCTGAAATTAAAATTGAAAAAGAAATTCTTGTACCTAGTGAAGAAACGATTGTTTCTATGACACGCGATGGATATGTTAAAAGAACTTCAAATAGAAGCTATCAAGCAAGTGGTGTTGAAGAAGTTGGCTTAAAAGATGGAGATTATTTGTTAAAACATCAAAAAGTAAACACACAAGATACGCTAATTGCTTTTACTTCGAAAGGTCATTATTTATTCATTCCTGTACATGAAATAGCCGATTTAAAGTGGAAAGAATTAGGTAAACATGTTTCACAGATGATTCCTATCGGTGACGACGAAAGAATTATAGATATATTCTTTGAAACTGATTTTAAACCAGAATCTAATTATATAATTGCTACGAAAAACGGTATGATTAAGAAATCAACAAATGATAAATTTAAAGCATCTAGAATTACAAGACCGTTAGTTGCAATGAAACTAAAAGATGATGATGAAGTTATTTCAGTATTGAAAATAACAGAAGATGAACTTTTAACAGTGATAACTGAAAAAGGCATGAGCTTAACGTATGATACAGATGAACTATCAGATATAGGATTAAAAGCTGCTGGTGTTAAATCTATTAACTTAAAAGATAATGATAATGTGGTCATGACAGAAACTTTACCAAGTAACAAATCAGTATTTATTGTCACAGATCGTGGTTCAGTAAAACATATGAAAGCAGACCAATTTGTTCCCGCGAAAAGATCTCAACGTGGTTTAATGATATTAAAAGAATTAAAATCAAAATCACATAAAATTATAAAAGCTTTAACTCTTTCTGAAAATGAAACTTGTATAATTTTATCTGAAAAAGACGTCATTAAAGTAGACACTAAAGACTTTAATTACAGCGAAAGATATACAAATGGTAGATTTATTGTTGATGAAAGTGAGTTTGGTCAAGTCATAGATGCATACTTCGATGAAAAAGCACTTGAATAAAAAAATATAGTCATATACTAATTGTCATGGTAAAATCATGATAATGATTTATTAGACTAATTTTATTTAGAATTGAGGGATTTGTTTGAAAGACTTTGATAGTTATATCCCAAGTTGGTTTCATGACTTTGTTCAATGGGGTAATGATTTAATTTGGACGCAAAACTTAATTTTCTTACTTTTACTGGCAGGAGTATTCTTCACAATTAGTTCTAGAGTTGTACAACTTAGATGGCTGCCAGAAATGTTTAGAATTATTTTTGAAAAGCCAGAAACACTTGAAGATGGGAAAAAAGGTATATCATCTTTCCAAGCATTTGCAATTAGTGCGGCTTCACGCGTAGGTACTGGTAATATTGCCGGTGTAGCTACAGCTATCGTTCTTGGTGGACCTGGTGCTGTATTCTGGATGTGGGTTATTGCATTTATCGGTGCAGCCAGCGCATTCTTTGAAGCTACTTTAGCTCAAGTATATAAAGTAAAAGATGAAGAGGGCGGTTTTAGAGGCGGCCCAGCATACTACATAGAACGTGGACTTGGTCAAAAATGGCTAGGTGTTATCTTTGCAGTATTAATTACAGTTACTTTTGCATTTGTATTTAATACTGTGCAATCTAATACAATTGCTGCATCTTTAAATGAGCAATATGAATTTTCGAATATTATAACAGGTGTTATTTTAGCTATTATAACTGGGATTGTTATTTTTGGTGGTGTTAGAAGTATTGCAACAGTATCTTCTTTCATCGTTCCAATTATGGCAGTCGGTTACATTATATTAGTAGGCTACATCTTAGCGATGAATGTTGATCAAATTATTCCAATGTTACAAAACATCGTAAAAAGTGCTTTTGGATTACACCCAGCATTTGGTGGTGCAATTGGTTTTGCATTAATGCAAGGTATTAAACGTGGGTTATTCTCAAACGAAGCTGGTATGGGTTCTGCAGCAAACGCCGCAGCAACTGCAGCCGTAAGTCACCCAGTAAAACAAGGTTTAATTCAATCATTAGGTGTATTCTTTGATACATTAATTATTTGTTCAGCTACTGCAATTATGTTATTGCTATATACTGACTTACAATTTGGAGCAGATGCAGAACAAGGTGTAGCAGTTACACAACAAGCTTTAACAACACATGTAGGTGAGTTTGGTGGTATATTCTTAACTATTGCAGTATTTATGTTTGCATTCTCGTCTATTATTGGTAACTATTACTATGGACAAGCTAATATTGAATATTTAACGAAAAATAAATTTATAATGTTTATTTTTAGATTATTAGTTGTTGGAATGGTATTCGTTGGTTCAGTTATACAAGTACAAACTGTTTGGGATACTGCAGATTTATTTATGGGATTAATGGCGGTTATTAATATCGTAGCATTATTCGGTCTAGCTACAGTCGTGTTTGAAGTAGCGAAAGACTATCGAGACCAAAGAAAACGTAAATTAAATCCAGTATTTAAAATAGAAAACTTAAAAGCAAACTTCAGTAATATTGAAGCTTGGGGCAATAACCCATATAGTAGAAATGAAGATACAGCAGTGAAAAAGAAAAATAAGCCAACTGTAGATTCAGAAGAAGAAAATGTTTCAGAAAATAAAGACGAAACTTTAAATGATGATAAGAAAGATCAATAATTATCATTTATAAAAAATGAATGAAAATGTTACTTAGGACTGCCGAGAAAATCGGCAGTCTTTTTTATGTTTTGAATGTAAAAATGAGGCTGAGACATGTATTTATGTCCCAGCCTCATTATTCTGTATATTCACTAAAATTATTTAAATAAATTAGCGATTGAATTAAAGATATCTTTAATTGCGTTGACGATTTTATCCCATAGTCCTTCGTCTTGTAATTTATCTTTAATGTTATTTCCTAAGTCTTCTGCTTTTTTCTTAGCATTTTTGAAATCATCTGACTTAACTATGTCATTAACATAATCTTTAGAGTTCTTAATAAAGTCTTTAGCATTTTCTCCATCGAAAATACCGTCTTTTTGAGCACTATCGATTACATTAACAATTTTGTTAACTTGATTTTCATTAATGATGTTTGTTAATCCATTATCTTCAATTTTTTGATTTACGATATTTGTAATTTCAGTTACTGAAACGTTTCCAGATTTTTCTGCAACTGCTTGTTTAGATTCTGCCACTGTCTTGTTAAGTTGTGATTGAGAGAATCCTTCTTGACCTTTATTCTCTTCAGATATCTCGTTTATTGTAGATAGCTCTTCTTGTGCTACTTGTGTTCTGTTTGAATCTATAGATTCACCTTGTGCTTCGAAGGCTTTATAAACCCCTGCAAGTGCACTTTCTCCTGTAACATCTTCACTTGACGCGATTGTAACGTCAGCATCTTTAATACCAGCTGTCATTAGAGCATTTTTGTAAGTATCTTCTGTAACTTTAGTGATTTGACCTTGATCTTGGTTGATTGTTAAATTCAAGCCACTACCTTTAGAAGTTTTCGTTATACGAATGCTAGATTTGAGTACATCGTTTGATGACTGCATATTCAAGTATTTATTTAAATCTTCAGCATTAACATATGTTGTTTTATCACTGTTTTTTGTACCTAAAAGATTTGAAGTTGTTTCTTTAGATGAAGGATTATTCTCTAAAGCTGCTCCATAAACAGTAACTGCGTTATCCCAAGCTTCTTCAGTTACTGCTTGAGCTTGTTGCTTCGGATAAAAAATAGTAGCAATAACTAAAACGGATAGTATAGAAATAATGTATGTTTTTAAGTTTCTCACATGACTCACGTCCTATAAATTTATTGATATATTATATCTATCATTATATTAGCATCAATTGTATAATATGTAATAGGTCTTCAGAATGAGGTTTTTATATGGGAAAATATATTATCGAAAAAACACTCAATAATAATGTGTTAGTTGCTAACTATTATCAAAAAGAAGTAATTTTAATAGGCAAGGGGATTAGTTTTGGTAAAAAACAAGGTGAAGAAATTGATACAGATTTAATAGAGAAAGTTTACTTATTAGAATCTGAGAGAGATAAAGATAGATATACACAGTTATTAAACGGAACGAGTGAACACGTATTTAATACAATATTAGAAGTAGTAAATGGAATTGATAAACAGTTGGGCGGTAGTGTAAGTGAAAAAACGCTCATTTCATTAACTGATCATATTGTATTTGCAATAAAGCGAATAGAAGAAGGCATTCATGTTCATAATCCATTTTTAAAAGAGACAGAAGTGCTTTATCCAAGGGAATATCAAATTGCTGAAAACGCTGTTAAAGCTTTAAATCAAAAGTTAGATTTACAGTTTATTGAGTCAGAAGCTGGATTTATAGCATTACATATCCATTCAGCTGAAGAAAATCATTCACTTAACGACATAAATAATATAAAACAAATTATACAGAAGTCAATTATTATGATAGAAGAGGGCCTTGAAGTTAATATAGATAAGAATAGTATTAATTATAGTCGTTTTGTAAGACACTTACATTTTGCGATTCAAAGAGTCTTAGCAGATGAAAGAATTCCGGATGCAACTGATATTGAATTGTTATTGAAAGCGCAATATCCACTGTGCTATAATATTGCTGTAAAGATAGTGAAGATGATGCAAACACAGTTAAAGAGGCCAGTTTATGAATCTGAATTAGCATATTTAACAATGCACATCCAACGCTTTAATAATAACTTATAAATTGCGTGTTACTGTTTCGTCAGGCATGAGCAAATAAACATTACCTTATGGTAGGTTTCTTGCTCATGCCTTTTTTTGTGCTGTAATTTATTGAGTTAAACAATGGGAGGGTTTTACAATGTTTAAGAAATTTTTTGGTCAATTACAACGTATTGGGAAAGCTTTAATGTTACCAGTTGCAATATTACCTGCAGCGGGAATTTTACTTGCGTTTGGTAACGCAATGAAAAACGCTCAATTTATTGAAATTGCACCTTGGTTAAAAACAGATATTATTGTAATGATTGCATCTGTTATGGAGTCTTCAGGTCAAATTATATTTGATAATTTACCTTTACTCTTTGCTATTGGTACTGCTTTAGGTTTAGCTGGAGGAGATGGCGTAGCAGGTTTAGCAGCGTTAGTAGGTTATCTTATTATGAATACTACAATGGGTGTTATAAAAAGCATTACAATAGATAACATATACTCTTATAGTAAAGGGGCTGAAACACTTAGCCAAGCTGCTAGAGAGCCATCACATGCATTAGTTCTAGGTATACCAACACTACAAACAGGGGTATTTGGTGGTATTATAATGGGGGCTTTAGCAGCCTGGTGCTATAACAAATATTTCAACATAAATTTACCACCATTTTTAGGGTTTTTCGCAGGTAAACGATTTGTTCCAATTATTACATCTGTAGTAGCCATCGTTACAGGTATTGTTTTGTCATTTGCTTGGCCACCGATACAAGAAGCTTTAAATAACTTATCTACATTTTTATTAGGTAAAAATTTAGCTTTAACGACATTTATATTTGGAATTATTGAGAGATCTTTAATTCCATTTGGACTACATCATATTTTTTATTCGCCGTTTTGGTTTGAATTCGGAAGTTATGTAAATAAAGCTGGAGAATTAGTTCGTGGAGATCAAAGTATATTTATGGCACAAGTTAAAGATAAAGTACCATTTACAGCTGGGGCATTTACTACTGGTAAATATCCATTTATGATGTTTGGTTTACCAGCGGCTGCATATGCTATATATCGTCAAGCTCGTCCAGAACGCAAAAAAGTTGTCGGTGGATTAATGTTGTCTGCGGGGCTTACTTCATTCTTAACGGGTATTACAGAGCCATTAGAATTCTCATTCCTATTCGTTGCACCAGTTTTATATGGAATACATGTTATATTAGCAGGTACTTCATTTTTAGTGATGCATTTATTACATATTCAAATAGGTATGACGTTCTCTGGTGGATTTATTGATTACGTATTATATGGATTATTAAACTGGGATCGCACCAACGCAATATTAGTTATTCCAGTAGGTATCATTTATGCATTAATTTATTATTTCTTATTTACGTTCGCAATTAAGAAATTCAATTTGAAAACACCCGGAAGAGAAGATAAAGAAACAGAATCACGTAATAGTTCAGTATCAGAATTACCATTTGATGTGTTAGAAGCAATGGGTGGTCAAAATAACATCAAACATTTAGATGCTTGTATTACAAGATTACGTGTAGAAGTTTTAGATAAAACGAAAGTTGATAAATCAGAACTTAGAAGTTTAGGTGCTTCAGGTGTACTTGAAGTAGGTAATAATATTCAAGCGATATTTGGGCCTAAGTCCGATCAAATAAAACATGATATGGGACGTATTATTTCAGGTGAAATTACGAAACCTAGTGAAACGACAGTTACGGAAGAAGGAGATAAAGAAAGTTTAGCTATTTTAGCTGAAGGCGGTGCAACGATTTATTCTCCTATTAAAGGTGAAATCATAGATATTAGTGAAGTGCCAGATAAAGTGTTTTCCGAGAAAATGATGGGTAATGGCATAGCAATTATTCCAGAAACAGGTGAAGTTGTAGCACCATTTGATGGTAAACTAAAAATGACATTCCCTACTAAACACGCTATTGGACTAGAATCAAAAGAAGGTATTGAGCTGTTAATTCATTTTGGTCTAGAAACTGTTCAGTTAGAAGGTCAAGGATTTGAAATATTAGCAGAAGCTGATACTGATATTATTAAAGGCCAACCTCTAATGAAAGTTGATTTAGATTATATTAAAAAACATGCAGATAGCACAGTCACACCAATTGTCGTGACAAATTTAGAAGGTTCAACGTTGGAGATATTAACTAATGGACACATTGACCAAGGAGATAAAATATTTTTAGTGAAATAAAAAGGATAAAGAAATTTGTCTCAGGAGCCCATACTTTGTTACACGTGTTTTCATAAAAAATATTATTGAAAGCGTAATCTTATCGTGCTATAATAAGTCGGTAGATAAAGTGTAGAAAAATATTCAACACTTAAATAATAACTTATAAATTGCGTGTTACTAATACGATTAGGCATGAGCAAATAAAATGTACCCAAGGGTATGTTTATTTGCTCATGCCTTTTTTAGTGCCATAATTTATAAAGTTCAAAATACAGGAGGGTTTTATAATGTTCAAGAAGTTCTTTGGTCAGTTGCAACGTATTGGTAAAGCATTAATGTTACCAGTTGCGATTTTACCAGCAGCAGGGCTGTTGTTAGCTTTTGGGTCAGCTATGCAAACGCCTAACTTAGTTGAAATAATGCCGTTCTTAACAAATGATACGGTTGTTATGATTTCTGATTTAATGCAGAGTGCTGGTAGTATTATATTTGATAATTTACCTATGCTATTCGCTATGGGTGTAGCAATTGGTTTAGCAGGTGGAGACGGTGTTGCAGCTATAGCAGCATTCGTAGGTTACTTAGTTTTAAATATGACTATGGGTCAATATTTAGGTATCACAGCTGATGATATTAATGCTGAGAACCCTGGTAATGCTTTAGTACTTGGTATCCCAACGTTACAAACAGGGGTATTCGGCGGTATCATCATTGGTGCTTTAGCAGCATGGTGTTATAACAAGTTCTATAACATTACGTTACCATCATACTTAGGTTTCTTTGCTGGTAAGCGTTTCGTACCAATCGTAATGGCTGCATCATCATTCCTATTAGCGTTTTTAATGGCTTGGATTTGGCCACACGTTCAATATGGATTAAACGAATTCTCATCTAGTTTAATCGATGCAAATACTGGATTAGCAGTATTCTTATTCGGATTTATTAAACGTCTGTTAATTCCATTCGGTTTACATCATATTTTCCATGCGCCATTCTGGTTTGAGTTTGGATCATATACTACAGCAGCAGGGAAAGTTGTACACGGAGATTTATCAATTTTCCAAGCGCAAATTGCTGATAATGTAAGTTTAACTGCTGGTAAATTTATGCAAGGTGAATTCCCAGTTATGATGTTCGGGTTACCTGCAGCAGCATTAGCAATTTACCATACAGCTAAACCTGAAAACAAGAAAGTAGTTGCTGGTTTAATGGGTTCAGCAGCACTTACATCATTCTTAACAGGTATTACGGAACCATTAGAATTCTCATTCTTATTTGTAGCACCATTATTATTCTTTATTCACGCAATATTAGACGGATTATCATTCTTAATTTTATATTTATTAGATTTACATCTAGGTTATACATTCTCAGGTGGATTCATTGATTTCTTCACATTTGGAATCTTACAAGGTAAAACAGCATGGTGGCTAGTAATCCCAGTTGGTTTAGTATACGCAGTTATTTACTACTTTGTGTTTAGATTCTTTATTTCAAAATTCAATTACAAAACACCTGGTCGAGATGATGCAGAACAAAAAACAACAACTGTATCTAATAGTGAATTACCGTTCTCAGTTTTAGAAGCAATGGGTGGTCAAGATAACATTAAACATTTAGATGCTTGTATTACCAGGTTACGTGTAGAAGTTCAAGATAAAGACCAAGTTGATAAATCTGAACTGAAAAGTTTAGGTGCTTCAGGTGTACTTGAAGTAGGTAATAATATTCAAGCGATATTTGGACCTAAATCAGATCAAATTAAACATGACATGGCACGTATTATTTCAGGTGAAATTACGAAACCAAGCGAAACAACAGTTACAGAAGAAGGCAATCAAGAAAATGCTGAAATTCTAGCTGAAGGAGATGCAACAATTTATTCTCCTATTAAAGGTGAAATCATTGATATTAGTGAAGTACCAGATAAAGTTTTCTCTGAAAAAATGATGGGTGACGGCATAGCTATCATTCCAGAAACAGGCGAAGTTGTAGCACCATTTGACGGTAAACTAAAAATGACATTCCCTACAAAGCACGCTATTGGTTTAGAATCAACTGAAGGTGTGGAATTACTAATTCATTTCGGTTTAGAAACTGTTAAATTAGAAGGTCAAGGATTTGAAATATTAGCAGAAGCAGAAACTGATATTATTAAAGGACAACCTTTAATGAAAGTAGATTTAGACTATATTAAAGAGCATGCAGATAGCACAGTAACACCGATTGTTGTAACAAACCTTAATGATTCTAAGTTAGAAACATTAGTTAAAGGAAAAGTAGAACAAGGCGATAAAATTTTTATTGTTAAATAGAATATATAAAGAGAAGAATCTTCAAATAGATTCTTCTCTTTTTTATTTTTTATGATAAATCATAAAATTATTATGTAAACTATTGATGTAAAATTTTACTGTTAAACTTCGTCGATTAGGGTATAATAGACTATAAATTAATACAAGGAGGGCTATTCTTGGAAAAAGAATCACGAAGTCGAGGTTCGAACGGTAAAGAAACAAGATTTATGAGATTTTTTGGAGGCCGAGATATTTATTTTATTTTAGGTCTGCTTATACTCATTGGTTTAACGGTATTTATATTCCAAAAAGTTTCATTTATTTTCGAACCATTAATCACAGTAACGACAACTTTAATTGGCCCAATTATCGTTGCGTTTATAGCATTTTATTTATTTAATCCAATAGTAAACTTTATGGAAAGGATGAATATTTCACGATTATGGGGAATCCTTATTTTACTACTTATTATCATTGCAGGTATTACGTTTATAGTTACTTTATTGATTCCAGTCGTACAGCATCAAATAGAAAGCTTTTCAAAAAACTTACCTACATATATAGATGAGTTTAGCGATAAAATTAAACAGTTATCCAAAAATTCGTTTATAGCGGATTATTACACTCAAGCTCAAAATTGGTTACAACAAAACTTTAGTGATATTCCTAAAAAAATATCAAATTCAGTAGGTAGTTTCGGAGACAAATTCCAATCATTTGTTTCTACTATTACGCATGTTGTTGTTATTATAGCGACATTCCCATTTGTGTTATTTTTCTTATTGAAAGATGGAGAAAAATTTAGAAACTATTTCATTAGTTTAATGCCTCCTAAATTTAGAAGAGATACACATGATTTAATTGATAAAATGAACCTTCAAGTTGGTTCATATATTCAAGGACAAATGATTGTAGCATTCTGTATTGGTGTATTACTATTTATTGGCTATTCAATCATTGGACTTGATTACGCATTAACATTAGCAAGTATTGCTGCTGTGACAAGTGTAGTGCCTTATTTAGGGCCTATGATAGCTATTTCACCAGCAATAGTATTGGCAGCGATTGATTCACCATTTATGCTACTTAAACTTGCAATCGTTTGGGCAGCAGTACAATTTTTAGAAGGGCATTTTATTTCGCCAAATATTATGGGTAAAACGATGAAAATTCATCCACTTACAATTATATTTGTATTGTTATGTGCAGGTAATTTAGCTGGCATAATAGGTGTTATTCTAGGAATTCCAGCATATGCTATTATTAAAGTAGCTGTAACACACGTATTTACTTTATTTAAACGTAGATATAATAAATATTATAAAGATGATTCAGGACCATATGAAATAGAAGATAATAAGGTAATAAAAGAAAATTAATGATCTTCTATCATAAATCTAATTAAGAAAAAGTAAGACTAGCAGTGAAGAATTCTAATACAATGGAATTCTTCACTGCTTTTTTATATGTAATAGCTTTGAATCTATATATGAATACAAATTTATTGAATTTTATGGTATTATTTGGTAGAAGAAATGATTAAGAGGTCGAAATATGAAATTATTAAATAGTAAGAGCATTATTTCGTTTTTAAAAATTCCATTTATATGTCTAGTGTTTATAGTCGTCATTTATATTCTACATAATGAAATATCTAAAATTAACTTTAAAAAGACATTTGTGTTATTTAGAGAAATGGATACATTTATATTTGTCGGTATTGTTATTTTAGGTGTACTATCTGTCCTAATATTATCTTTATATGACGTTATGTTAAAGCAATCATTAAAAATTAAACTACCGCTACATAAAATTTTATCAATCAGTTTCATCATTAATACTTTTAATAGCATTTTAGGATTTGGCGGATTAATAGGTGCTGGAATTAGAATTTATTCATATAGAAATGAAGTCCAAGATAGAAAGGTGCTCATCAAGAGTGTGTCTTTATTATTACTTTCTATGTTAAGTGGGCTGAGTTTATTATGTTTATTAATTGTTCTGCATTTATTTAAAGTCGATGCATTATTAGATAATATTTCATGGGCTAAAATTGTTTTATACATCGGCAGTGCTTTTTTACCGATATTTATAATTTTTTCAATTTTAAAGCCTTCCACTGAGCAAGATAGATTATTAGGTGTTAAGTTCACAATAGTTTCAGCTTTCGAATGGTTAGCGGCGAGCTTTTTACTATATGTTATTTTACTGGCTCTAAATGTTCATGTAGATTATTCACATTTAGTAGGTATATTCGTTATTGCAGCTTTATCAGGACTAATGAGTATGATTCCAGGTGGATTTGGTGCTTTTGATTTAGTAATATTATTAGGCATTAAATCGTTAGGCGTACCAGAAGAACAAGTTCTATTGGCTTTATTACTGTATAGAATTGTTTATTATTTCTTTCCATTTATTATTGCTCTTGGACTGTCTACATTCGAGTTTGGGAGTATTATTAGAAAGTATATCGAAGAAAGCAAATTCTATACGCCTGCGATGGATACAACTTCATTTATTAAAGCTATTCAAAGAGATTTATTGACGAAAATTCCTTCTATCGCATTAGGATTATTAGTCGGAATAACTGGGTTTGTTTTATATTTTAATCATGTATTTATTTTATATGATGCTATTTATTCTCATCATTATACGTTTTATTCTATTTTACTAGCTTTACATACCGCTGCGACACTGCTTTTACTTATTTGTTCTAAAGGTGTAATGTCCGGGACAATGCGATCCACATTAATGAGTATTATATCAACGCTAGTATTAATGTTCGTGTCGATTTTAACGAACGGTACAATTATTGCATTTTTATGGTTAGCAATATTATTAATATTGTTATTTATAGGTTATAAGAATGCAAATGTCGTTAAAAAAATCGTTACACCTATAAAAATTTTGCTAAGTGGCTTACTCATTCTTGTCATGTTTATTTTCAACAGAATAATCACAGTGAATTATTTAAATTTATATCCACATGAAGTTACAAAATTTGATAAATATGCCGTATTTAGTCTGTTTATAGTTGTACTCGTATTATTATTACTTCTAGGAACAGTCATAACATTTATACTTTCTAAAAATAATCAAAGAAATTTAACTAAAGGTTTTAATTTTAAAACGATTGAAAATATCATTCAAAAATATGAAGGCTCTTACGTGAGTCATCTAGCATTTACAGGCGATAAACAATTTTTTGTAAACGAAGATGAAGATGTATTTATTATGTATCGTCAAACAATGAATGCCGTCATTGTATTAGGTGATCCTATCGGAAATGAAGATAAATTTTCTGAAGTGTTAACTAAATTTTATGATCAAATGTATTTTTTAGGTAGAGATATCATTTTTTATCAAGTACAAACTAAATTACTTTCTTTATACCATGAATATGGAAATGTATTCTTTAAACTTGGTGAAGAAGCACTCATTAACCTAGATACATTTACCTTATCTGGAAAAAAGAAAAGAGGTATGCGCGCAACATATAATAAACTTGAAACTGAAGGTTATCGCTTTGAAATTTTAGAGGCGCCATATAGTGAAGAAGATATTCAAATGATGAAAACTATAAGTGATAATTGGTTAAATGGTAAAAAAGAAATGAACTTTTCAGTAGGCGCTTTTAATTTAAATTATTTAAATAAAGCTCCAATTGCTGTTATACGTCATGAAGCATATGGTATCGTAGGATTTTGTTCATTAATGTATACAAATTATAATCAGTCGATATCGATTGATTTAATTAGATGGAATAAAGATATTGATATAGCAGTGATGGATGCACTATATATTCACATGTTGCTTTGGGCTAAAGAACAAGGCTATAAACAATTTAATATGGGTATGGCTACATTATCAAACGTAGGTTATAACAAATATGCATACTTAAGAGAGAAATTTGCTGCTAAAGTTTTTGAAAATATGAACGGTATATATAGCTTCCAAGGTTTAAGAAATTACAAACAAAAATACCACCCAGATTGGGAACCAAGATTTCTAGTCTATAAAAAGTATAGTTCATTATTATGGAATTTAATAAGAGTGAGTTTAACGATAAATTATAAAATAAAAAATAACGATAACACCAAATAGCGAGGTGTTATCGTTATTTTTTAATCTGCACGTGTTTCTTTTATACGTTTAAACCAACGATATAGAACATATAATACAATAATCGCAATAATGAAGATAAATAATTTAGAATATATACCTGCGAATTCAATTATTTTATGCCAATGACTTCCTAATGTCATGCCTAATACAATCAGTAGTATATTCCACATACCGGTACCGATTGCTGTTAATACAATGAATAAAGGTATATTCATTTTTGTGATTCCTGCAGGTAAAGATATCAAAGTTCTTACTATAGGAATAAATCTTCCGATAAATATAGCCCAATTTCCGTACTTATTTAGCCAAGTAATTGTTTTATCTAAATCTTTAGTTTTAATTCCTATATACTTACCATGCTTATGTATTAAACGATATATACGTTCTTCGCCAATCCAAGCACCGATGCCATATAATACTAACGCGCCAAGCACCGCTCCAACAACTGCTAATATACATACGACGACAATACTTAAATTAGATTGTGTTGTCATAAATCCTGCAAATGTTAATATAATTTCAGAAGGGAAGGGATGTATAATATATTCTAAAAACACGAGTATAAAGATACCTACGTATCCATATTGGGTCATAAAATCAGTAATCCATTGTTCCATAATTAACTCCTTATGTAATGATTCATGTCAAAAATATAATTAACTTTAAACAGAAAAATAACAGTACAGTATACTATTGTACATACTTTACTGCTATTTAACTAAAGGTATATTTATTTTTTAAAACGACTTCTTTCTAATTGCTCTTCTTTATATCTTTCAGGATTTTTCTTATAAAAATCTTGGTGATGATCTTCTGCTTCATAAAATGTTTGATATGGTAATAATTTTGTTACAACTGTTTGATTTTCAGGTAATTTATCGTTTAACTGTGCGATATATTCTTCAGCTAATTTCTTTTGGTCATCATTTGTATAAAAGATAGCTGTTTGATATTGGGAGCCACGATCTTGAAATTGCCCATGAGCATCAGTAGGATCTATAATTGCAAAAAATATTTCTAATAATCTATTGTATGAGAATAATGCAACATCGTATTGGATTTCAACAACTTCGAGATGCCCTGTTTCTCCTGTCTTTACTTCTTCATAAGTTGGATTTTCTGTTGTTCCACCCATGTAACCTGAAGTGACTTTATCAATACCTTCATACTCATCGAATGGTTTAACCATGCACCAAAAGCATCCACCTGCGAAATACGCTTTATTCATATTCATTATAATTTTACCATCCTTTATTCAGTCTCAAGTCTTATTTTCCGATTGTTTCACAATTTTTTCTTGATTTTTAAACCATAAATTGGTTAACTTAGTGTATGATATTAATTATAATATAATTAATATCAATTTTGAAGATAAAAGGTTGGTAACAATGACTTCGCAAAATCAATCAGAAACAGATGACAATCGTCAAACAGATATACCACGAAGAACGAAAAAGCGTAGAATTAAAAAAGGGCCTTTTATTCTTTTAGGTATCATTTTGCTATTAATCGGGTTAGTATTCTATATAACTGCTTCATATAAGTCTGGCTTGAAAGTTTCAACTGAGAATGGTAAGGACCATCAATTACATAAGTTCCATAGTTCTACCAGAAATGATGGTAAGGTTAATGTGCTTGTGTTAGGGGAAGATCGTAAAGTTGATAACTCACAGCCTAGAACCGATTCAATTATGGTTGTTCAATATGATTACTTAAAGAAAGATTTAAAAATCGTTTCGGTCATGAGAGATATTTATTCTGAAATACCTGGTGGTTATCGAAATTACAAAATCAATACTGCATACTCACTTGGTGGACCAGAATTATTGCGTAAAACATTGAAGAAAAACCTTGGTCTTGATCCAGAGTACTATGCCATCATAGACTTTGATGGATTCGAGCAAATGGTTGATGAAATTGCACCAGACGGTGTTCCAATCAATGTTGAAAAGGACATGTCTGAAAAAATTGGTGTTTCTCTGAAAAAAGGTCAACATAACTTAAACGGGAAAGAATTATTAGGTTATGCGCGTTATAGAAATGACGAAGAAGGCGACTTTGGACGAGTAAGAAGACAACAACAAGTTATGACAGGACTGAAATCAGAACTATTAAGTGTAAATTCAGTTCTGAAAGCACCTAAAATTGCAGGTATTGCAAGAGGTTAT
The DNA here is from genome assembly GCF_022386955.1 of Mammaliicoccus sp. A-M4. NCBI lineage: Bacteria > Bacillati > Bacillota > Bacilli > Caryophanales > Staphylococcaceae > Mammaliicoccus > Mammaliicoccus sp. A-M4. Next base: position 50,339 of record NZ_JAJNHH010000004.1, on the reverse strand, counting down.
GTTAATACAAATTTAGATGATCAAACAATTTATAAAACGGGAGCTAGCTTTATAGCTAGAGGCGATAAAGATATTAAGACTTTAACAGTGCCAGTAAAAGGCTCTTATACAAATGAAAATGATATTGAAAATGGTGCTGTTTTAAGTATTGATAAAGAACAGAATAAAAAAGCAATAAAAGAATTTCTTGATGAATAGTAGATGAGTATGGCATATTATCCGTATTCAAAGTGAGAGGGAGCGAGACAGAAATCTTATTTTTAAAGATTTCATAGTCTCGCTCCCTTTTTTTAATATATTTAAAAATTAAGAATCTGATTTACGAACGCCTGCTACACCATAGTGTTCAGGTTTCATTTCTTCAATGATAACGTGTATATTTTCTTTTGGAGCTTTAGCATTCTTATGTACTGCTTCGGTAACATCATTAACTAGACCTCTTAACTGTTCATCTGATCTACCTTCAATTAATTTAACATTTACGATTGGCATTATTTTCTCTCCTCATTATATTGTATATTTGCTGAAGGACCTGTATCACTGCGCCAGTCTTGCTGGCCATCATCTTCAATGAATTCGATATTAACATCCTCAACATGTGATAAGTCTAACAACTTTAATATAATCCGTTTTCTGATATCTGACAACTCTTTTAACGTAAAGTTCTTGTTTAACTCTAATAATGCTTCAATATGCAATGCTTCTCCTTCTTTAATGACAGCTAATCGTTTAATATCGGATACAGCTTTTTCATCTAGAATGATACGTGAAGCATGTATTTCTGATTCGTGATCAGCGATACCAAGAACACCTTGGGCATTTTCAACAAATATAATACCGACAATAATAAACATCATGATACCGATTATGACTGAAGCAATACCTTCAAGCATACCTAAGCCAGTTAATCGAGCAATGATAATGGATAATACAGCGATTATACCGCCACCAGCTGCTACTGTATCTTCCATAAATACAAGTTTTGTAGCGGGCTTTGCTTTGCTGATATTTAAATAACTTTTAGTGAAAGGTGTTAATAAACCTTTGCTAGATTCTCCAGCTTCTTCTAAAATTTCTTTGCCAGCTTTTCTTAACACTGTACCTTCTAAAACAATACCGATAACGAGTACGCCGATATTAATCCAGAAAAATAAAAGTGGGCCATCAGTATCATTAGGATGAATAATATGGTGAAAACCTTCTTTTACTGTTTCGTATGATAGAATCCCAACAATTATAACTGCTATTAAACATACCAGATTAATAAGTCGACCATATCCAAGTGGGAACTTCTCATTAGGACTACATCTTGAAAAAGCAGAACCGAGAAACACGAATAATTGATTAGCTGCATCCCCAAAGGAATGCATCATTTCAGCAAACATAGCGATGTTGCCTGTGAAAATAAAAGCGAAGAGCTTTAAAAAACCAAGAATGAAGTTAACGATAGCAGCAGATAAAGAAGACATGCTACCTTTTTTAAGTAAATTGAAAAATCTGCTCATAACAAGCTCCTTTGCATATTAAATTTTTATAATGATAACATCTTAATTCCCATAATTTAATATTGCTAATCATTTTAGATACTTATAATTTTATTATGTAAACTATAAGTGTTGTTTGAAATTTCTTAAGACCATTAGCTAGGGAATGTGTTATACTATAAATGTATAACATTTAAATATGTCATACTATTTGATTACTATATTAATGTAGCTTAATACATTAAATGTCTTATTACACCTTATCTATGAGTTGACACTTTTTTAATATAGATATTAGGTTTATAATAGAGTTAATACATAAAATTATGTAAACAAATTTAATAACTGAAATTCTGTATATTTGTTATGGGCATATATAGATGAGTAAATTAATATTGAAAGGGGCTCTGTAGTTAATTATGAATTCAATACATAAGAAAACAGATGTAATATTAATTGGTGGTGGCATAATGAGTGCGACTTTAGGCACAATGCTTAAAGAATTATCACCAAACTTAGAAATTAAATTATTCGAAAAATTATCTAAACCAGCTGAAGAGAGTTCTAATGAATGGAACAACGCAGGTACAGGACATTCTGCTTTATGTGAATTGAATTACACTAAAGAAGAGGCGGATGGTTCCGTTAATATTGATAAAGCAATCCAAATCAATGAACAGTTTCAGTTATCAAAACAATTTTGGACTTATCTTGTAAATCAAGGTAAGTTAGCTGATCCAAAATCATTTATTCGTCCTGTTCCACATATGAGTTTTGTTTATGGAAAGAAAAACATAGAATTTTTGAGAAAACGTTGTGATGCTTTATCGAATAATCCTTTATTCACAGGTATGACATTTACTGATGATTTTGAAACATTAAAACATTGGATGCCATTAATGATGGAGGGACGTCCGACTACTGAAGAAATTGCAGCAACTAAAATAGAATCTGGTACAGATGTAAACTTCGGTAATTTAACACGTTTACTTTTAAGTAATTTAAAAGATGAAGGTGTAGAGTTATATTACAATCATTCTGTTCAGAATATTCGAAGAAATCAAGATAACACATGGCAATTAAAAATTTATAATAGTGAAACGAAGAAAACTGAATATCATAACACTAAATTTGTATTCATTGGTGCTGGTGGCGGCAGTTTACCGCTGTTACAGAAGACAGGTATTAAAGAATCTACAAATATAGGTGGCTTCCCAGTTAGTGGTTTATTCATGGTATGTAATAATGAAGACGTTATTGCTAAACATGAAGCCAAAGTTTATGGTAAAGCTAAAGTCGGCGCGCCACCAATGTCAGTACCACATTTAGATACAAGATACATTGAAGGTAAACGAACATTATTATTTGGACCTTTTGCTGGATTTTCACCTAAGTTCTTGAAAACAGGTTCAAATTTAGATTTAATTGAATCTGTTAAACCTAATAATGTTTTAACAATGCTTTCTGCTGGATTAAAAGAAATGGGATTAACGAAATATTTAGTGGAGCAAGTACTTTTATCTGATGAAAAACGATTAGAAGAGTTAAAAGAATTTATTCCAACTGCAAAATTAGAAGATTGGGACATTGTAATTGCTGGCCAACGTGTGCAAGTAATTAAAGACACAGATGAAGGCGGGAAAGGGACACTTCAATTTGGTACTGAGCTTGTCACAAGTGAAGACGGTTCAATATCAGCTTTACTAGGTGCTTCTCCAGGTGCTTCTACAGCAGTACATGTTATGTTGCAGTTATTAGAAAAAAGTTTCCCAGAACAATTCCCAGAATGGAAACAAAGAATTAAACAAATGATACCTTCATATGAAGTACAATTGTCTGAAAATCCTGAAGTATTTGATGAAATTAATACATCAACTTCAAAAGCATTAGGATTATATAAATAATAGAACTATAAAATTTTGATAGGCTTCTTTCAAAGCAAACTCTAAAAAAGTGAAATCTTTGAAGGGAGCTTTTTTTGGTAATATAATGTGAAAGTATCGAAATACATGCACATTAGCGTATAATTTCCATGTATTTATAATCTGTATATTTAATCGTATGTAACAAATTTACAAATTTCTTTAACTCTAAAATAAAAATTGATTTTATTCTCTTTAACTTTTAACCCAATCGCGTTAAACTATTCTTAATGAAGATTAAGGGGGGTTCACTCTATGTTTGAAAAATTACTAACTTCTATTGGTATCGGTAATTTAAAAATTGATACGAGACTAGAAAAATTAACTTTTAATGAAGAAGAACCAATTAAAGGTAAAGTGATTTTTTATGGTGGTTCATGTGACATTAAAGTAGAATATATTATGTTATCTTTAATTGAAAGAGTTAACAACAAAGATGAAGATAGTGATTTTGCTGAATTTGATAATGTATTGCATAAATACAAAGTTAATAAATCTTTCGTTATTAAAAAAGGTGCACAACAAGAATATGAATTTGAATTCAAATTAGAACAGATTGATTTTAAAGGTGAACCTGAAGAAATCTTCTTAAAAACACATGTTCATATTGATCAATCTGTCGGTGCAGATGACGAAGAACGATTAATTATAGTAAGATAGTGTTCACTATTAGTTTATAAAAATATTGTTATTTTAGTATTGTAACGTTCATGCTTAAATTCTTAAAAACACACCACAAAAGTAGGGTAATCCTTAGCTTTTGTGGTGTGTTTTATTTTTATTTTGGAATAACAGGGATTAATAAGGGAAACCTTCTTTTGAACATCAACACATATAACGTTTCAATTGATTAAAAACATTATTTATACAAAAATAAACGTATTAACGTTGAAATAGAACATGTGTTCGTATATAATAAAAATATATTCAGTCGATTGAGGGAAGGTGACATTATGTATGATTATCATTTATGTGAGGACCGAGATATCTTATGTATAGATCAGAAAAGCTTCTTTGCGAGTGTGTCTTGTATTATGAAAGGGCTGGATCCGTTAACAACAAAATTAGCAGTAATAGCAGATACTAAACGACAAGGTTCTATCGTGTTAGCAGCTACGGAGCCTTTGAAAAAGTTAGGTGTAAAAACTGGATCAAGATTGTTTGAAATACCTCATAGAAATGACATTTACATTATTAATCCAAGTATGAAACGATATTTAGAATATTCTGTAGCAATTACTAAGATAGCATTACGTTACGTCGCACCTGAAGATTTTCATCAATATAGTATTGATGAATTTTTTATAGATATTACGGATAGTTACAAACAGTTTAGTTCTACACCAAGAGCATTTGCTCAACGTTTAATGAGAGAAATCAAAGAAGAAACCCAAATTCAGTGCGCAATTGGCATAGGCTCTAATATGTTATTGAGTAAAGTTTCATTGGATATGGAGTCAAAGACAAATGAAGATTTCATTGCTGAGTGGAGATATCAAGATGTACCGACAAAGTTATGGCCCATAAATCCGCTTAGTAAATTTTGGGGGATTAATCATAGAACTGAGAAGAAATTAAATGCTAAAGGTATTTTCACAATTGGAGATTTAGCGCACTATCCACAGCAATATTTAAAGAGAGAGTATGGTGTAATTGGCACGGATTTACATTTGCATGCAAATGGTATAGATTTAAGCAAAATTAAAGAAAAACATCGTATTATGAATCCGACGATATGTAAGAGCCAAATACTGATGAGAGATTACTACTATCATGAAACGAAAGTTGTATTATTAGAATTAGTAGAAGAAGTTGCGATGCGTTTAAGATCAAGAGATTTATTAGTTAAGACCATATCTTTTTCAATGGGATATAGTGGAGAAGGCGGCGTTAATAAACAATATACTTTAAAAGATGGCACGAATTTAACTATGGATATATTTAGAGTGATTTGGAGCTTTGCAGAACAATTGTGCGATAAACAAGCAAAATATCGAACATTAAGCGTCACTTTAAATAACTTTGTGCCAGAAAGAGCAAGACAACTTAATTTATTTATTGATGAATTTGAAAGACAACGAGATGAAGCACTTGAGAAGACAATCGATAAACTTAAAAGAAAATACGGTCCTAATGTTGTATCTAGAGCTGTGTCATATACACCAGCAGCTACAGCAAGAGAAAGAGCAGGACTCATAGCAGGACATAAAAAGTAATTTATATAATAAATCTATAAACATAATATAAATGTGTGTAAAAATATAATATTTGACAAACTACACACACATTTATATACTTAATTTTGACCGATAATCAAATATGGGGAGTGGTGCATGTGATTAAACAAGTTACACCTTATCTTTACTTTAACGGAACTTGCGAAGAAGCATTGGCATTTTATAGTGAAGCGCTAGACGGAAGTGTAAGAGAATCACAAACATATGGAGATGCTGGCATAACAGCAGAAGATCCTAAGAGAATTTTGCATGCACAATTAGAGGTAAATGGTCATATATTAATGTTTTCAGATGTTCCTAATAATGACGAGTCTCTCAATAAGAACCATAATATATATGTTGTTTTAGATTTTGAACAAGAAGAGCAAATTAAAGAAGTTTATGAAATATTTAAAAAAGAAGGTCAAGTACAAGTAGAACTTGATAAAATGTTTTGGGGTCAAACCTATGCTAAAGTTATTGATAAATTTGGAATAGGTTGGGATTTTTCATATACCCATCAAGAATAAATAATATAAAAAAGCACATCGACTATAAAGTCGGTGTGCTTTTTAGTTATTCCTCTAAAGTCTCAGCTATCTCTTCCCAAGCTCTATTTCTATGTGATTGCATAGCAAATCTAGCCGCATTTTTATCTTTAGCTTCCATACAAGCTATAATAGCACGATGTTCCACAATAGATTGGTAAGGTATAGGGCGGTTATTGATTGTATATAATCTAGCTCTGTATAATTGATCAGCATGTATATTAATTACACTGCTTAGTCTAGTATTTTGTGCAAAACTAATTAAATCAGCATGAAATTGGTCATCTAGAATAGACCAATTATATAAATCATTTCGATCAAGACTTTCTTGTTGGAGAGATACAAGATGTTTTAAATGATTAATGTTTTCTTGAGTTATTTTTGAGGTAGCTAATTCTACTGCTAATCCATCTAAACTTTCAGTAATTTCATAAATCTCTTTTAAATCTTGCTTTTTTATCGGGTTGATAATAAATCCTTTTCTAGGAACGAGTGTGAGTAAACCCTCAGTCTGTAATCTAACTAATGCCTCTCTAACAGGAGTACGACTCATCTCTAGAACTTCAGCAATTTCTCGTTCTAATAATGTTTGACCAGGTTTTAATTTCAATTGTTTTATAGCAATCCGAATAATATGATAAGCACGAATAGGTAAGCGTTGTTCATCAATCTGCTCAGCTATTTGATTTAATGTGACTTTCAATTTTTGATATTCAATTAGTTCGTCGTTTGACATAAAATCTCCTCCAAAATTAAACAATAAAAAAAACGTCTATCTCGTATATTAGCTAAGTATATTATACCAGAAAGACGTTTTATCAAATATGAATAGAAGTTATTTATCTAATCTATTATTTTACAATTTTGGAATTTAAATTTTGTATGATAGCATTAGTCATTTCTTCAGTTGTAGTGTCTCCTCCTATATCTTGAGTAAGTGCGCCAGAATCAGTTGCTTTTTTTATAGCGTTATTTAATTGCATTGCTTCATCTTTGAGACCGAAATTATCTAACATTAATGCCGCACTTCCAATAGCACCAATAGGGTTTGCAATTCCCTGTCCAGCAATATCTGGCGCAGAGCCATGAACTGATTCAAACATACTAGGATATCTTCCGTCAGGATTTAAGTTAGCACTAGCTGCAATACCTAAACTACCAGCTAAAGCACTACCTAAATCAGATAAAATATCTGCTAATAAGTTTGATGCTACAACCACTTCTAAATCTTCGGGGTGAAGCACAAAGTTTGCTGCCATAGCATCTACTAACCATTGATCAGTTTCAACCTCAGGGTATTCTTTACTTACACGTTCAAAGACTTCATCCCATAGCACCATACCATATTGTTGAGCATTACTTTTAGTTACGCTTGTTACTTTCTTACGCTTTCTCTTTTTAGCAGTTTCAAAAGCAAATCTGATAATACGTTCACAGCCTTTTTCAGTAAATAATGAAGATTGTACTGCTACTTCATTACCGGGACCTCTACCAGTAAAGTTTCTTCCACCAATACCTGAATATTCTCCTTCCGAATTTTCGCGTATTAATACCCAGTTTAATGATTCAACATCGGGATGATTAAGTTTACTTTTTACTCCAGGTAAAAATTCAACTGGTCGAATGTTTGCCCATTGGTCAAAGCCTTGACAAATGGCTATGCGAAGCCCCCACAAACTAATATGATCCGGAACATTAGGAAAACCCACTGCTCCAAAATAAATTGCATCATGATTTTTTATTTGTTCTAAACCATCTTCGGCCATCATTTTCTCATGTTCTAAATAATATTCACATCCCCAAGGAAAATAATCATACTCAAATGAAAATTTACCGTTTGATTGTTCTGATAAGTGATTTAAAACACGAATGCCTTCATTAATAACTTCTTTACCAATTCCATCGCCAGGTATTACTGCAATCTTAAATGTATTTTTCGTATTCATATTATCTCTCCTTTTCCTTTGTTATAAACTCATTATCAAACAACGTATACATTAAAGTCAATTTATGATGAATTTAATCGTATATTAAATAAATTAATTGACTTAATGTATACGTTAATGTAAGATTAGAAAAAATGAAAACGCTAACATAAATTTGAAGGGGGATTTTATTTATGGATGCATCAATAATCACGCTAATATTTTTAGTATTTGCAATTATCATGTTTGCTGGGGAGAAAATACCCTTGTCTATTACTGCTATGATTGTTGCAGTAGGTTTAGTTTTAACAGATGTTCTAACAGCAGAAGAGGCGTTTGCAGGATTTGTAGATAGTAATGTACTTTTATTTATGGCGATGTTTATAGTAGGGGGAGCATTTTTTGAAACTGGGATGGCTCAGCAAATAGGAGGCATCGTTACAAAATTCGCCAAAACAGAAAAGCAATTAATTGTAGCAGTAATGTTAATAACAGGTTTAATGTCAGGGGTATTATCTAATACTGGAACAGCAGCAGTGTTGATTCCTGTTGTTATTGGAATTGCAGCTAAAGCTGGATTTTCGCGTTCTACCTTATTACTACCTCTAGTATTCGCAGCAGCGATGGGAGGAAATTTAAGTTTGATTGGTGCTCCAGGTAATATGATTGCTCAGTCGTCATTAAAAAAAATAGGGGAAGGCTTTGGCTTTTTTGAATATGCAAAAGTAGGATTACCAATATTAATAATTGGTATTTTATATTTCGCAATAATTGGTCGTAAGTTACTTCCAAAAAGAGAAGAGACAGATCTAGATGAAGATTCTATATATGCACAACAAGTTGACTATTCAAATGTACCTAAATGGAAGCAAATTGTAGCATTAGGTGTATTAATTTTAACTGTTATTGCAATGATATTTGAAAAACAAATTGGTATACCATTATATATATCAGCATGGATTGGAGCATTAATACTTGTAGCAACGAGAGTTATAACAGAGAAAAAAGCAATGAAAACTATAGATATGAATACAATACTTCTATTTGTTGGATCACTTGCTTTAGCAAAAGGAATAGATGTATCAGGAGCAGGTAAAGAAATAGCTAATGTATTAATAAATACACTTGGTAAAAATCCTTCCCCCTATGTATTGTTATTTGTAATTTTAGTATTATCTGCAGTGATGACAAACTTTATGTCGAATACTGCTACAACAGCTTTGTTAGTACCAATTAGTTTATCTATAGCAAATGGTATGGGAGCAGATCCAAGTGCTGTAGTAATGGCAACAGTTATTGGTGGATCTTTAGCATTTGCAACACCAATTGGTATGCCAGCAAATACAATGGTGTATGGTCTCGGTGGATTTAAATTTAAAGATTATGCTATCGCAGGTATTCCTTTAATCATATTATCTATTATTATTTCAATGATATTACTGCCAATTTTCTTCCCGTTTTATTAAACAAAGTTACAATTTTAATTATTTTATGTATCATAAGATATAAAGTGAATATAAATGAGGTGCGAAAATGAAAGTTTTAATTTCACCCGATTCTTTTAAGGGAAGTATTGATGCTTTAAATGCTGCTAAAGCAATTGAGTCGGGTATTCATAAAGTTGATTCTACAGTAGAAACTGAATTACTACCTATGGCTGATGGTGGAGAAGGTACTATGATAAACCTTGTGCAAGCAACAAATGGCACAATAAAGACTATTAATAGTAGAGATCCCTTGAATAGAGAAATGAAAGCTGATTATGGTATTACAGGTGATGGGCAAACGGCGATAATTGAATTAGCGACAAGTTCTGGTATTGATTTGCTGTCGGCTGATGAATTAAATCCTTATGTGACAACGACTTACGGTACAGGATTACTCATTAAAGATGCTCTTGAAAAAGGAATAAAGCACTTTATCATATGTTTAGGTGGAAGTGCTACGAATGATGCAGGTGTGGGGATATTACAAGCATTAGGTTATCGATTTTTAGATAAAAACAAACAAGAAATTAAATTTGGAGGCATACATTTAAAAGATATTGAATCGATAGATGAGTCTCAAGTATTAACAAATTTAAAAAATGCACATTTTGATATTGCTTGTGATGTAACGAATGTTTTTGTCGGCAAACAAGGTGCAAGCCATATTTTTGGACCGCAAAAAGGTGCTACATACGAACAAGTAATGGAATTAGATCATGCTTTGAATCATTTTGCTCATGTCATTGAAAAAGATAAAAATATTTTTATTAAAGAAATAGAAGGTGCTGGTGCAGCTGGAGGAACAGCTGGTGGATTAATGGCTTTCTTGAATACAAATATTGAAAGAGGTATCGAACTTGTAATAGATTTTGTGAATTTTCACGACCTTATAAGAACGCAAAACTTTGACTATATATTTACAGGAGAAGGTAAAATTGACGGTCAAACAGCAGGAGGAAAAGTTATTTCAGGAATTTGTAAAGTAGCCTCTGATTATAATATTCCAGTTATTGCAATAGGAGGTTCTGTAGAAAGTGATTTATCAGAATTACATAATCAAGGGTTAACAGCAGCATTCAGTATTACTACAAAACCAGTTAGTTTAGAATATGCTATTAAAAATGCACAAAGTTTAATAGAACAACAGTCAGAACAAATATTCCGACTGATTTATCGTAAGTAATAAAATGAAAATGTTAAATATAAGGATAGTAATAGTTTTTTATTGTAGTTGGATTAATGTCATAGAAAATCCAATAAAAGTGTGGTTAGTTGGATTAATGTCATAGAAAATCCAATAAGAGTTGAAAGGGTGAGACATCTTTATGTCTCATCCTCTTTTTGTATATAAAAGTGGTCATTTTGACTAATATACTTGTCAAAATGACTATAATAATGTATATTAGATGTCGTAGGTAGGTGGTTTAATGAAGAATAGAGTAAAAGAATTAAGAGCACGTGAGGGTTATAACCAGACGGAGCTTGCTAAAAAAGCAGGTATTTCTAGACAAACTGTTTCATTAATAGAACGTAATAATTTTATGCCATCAATACTGACTGCTGTAAGAATAGCTAGAATACTGAAAGAAAACGTTGAAGAAGTTTTCATATTCGAGGAGGAAGAACTATGAAAAAGAGTAAAATCATGTTATTTGGTAACTTGTTATTATATTTAATAATAGGCGGTATTATAGGTGGATTAACATCGGTTGTACTAAGCAATAATTATGAACTGTTTGAATTTAAATTATCAAAAATGCAAACAGATATAACAAGTGTAGTGTTGGCTATTATATATATTATTCTAGTAATCGCTCTACTTAATGTATATAAAAAAGCACAAAGATTAAGAGAGACAGAAACAAATATTGATAATGAAGATGAAATAGAAATTCAGATTGAGCGAACGTTAATTTTAGCTCCAGTCATTTTAGGTATTAATACTGCAATTGCTTTATCTATTTTAAATATAACGATAAATATGGCAGAAGAAGTAAGTATTTTATCTACGTTAATGGTAGTAGTAACACTATTTGTAACAGCACCATTAACATATATGCACATGTCTGCCATGAGAAAATTATATCCAGAACGTAATTATCCAAAGCCAGGCGATAAAAAGTTAAACGAAAAACTTATAAATATGATGGATAGTGGTGAACAGTATATTACATTGCTAGCATTACAAAAAACATATTCACTGAATCAACAAATCATCATTGCGATTATCGCTTTAGCATCTATATATTCATTGGCTTCACATGATAATCAATTTTTCTCAGTAACACTTATGATTCTGCTGTATCTTGTTAATACAATGTATTACACTAAACAAGTTTCACAAACTTTGTAGTGAATAAGAAGAGGACAGATACTCTAACGAGCAAGAAATTTTAAACAAGCCCGTTACATTGTCTAACGAGCTAGTGGTAGTAAACAAGCCTGTTAGCGCGATATTTTCTACGATTTTGTAAAGTGCTGACGCCTGAGGGAATAGTATGAGTGAGAGACTATAGGCTCGAACCATACCCTAGGCAAGCATGCACGAACAAAATCGTAGATTGTATAAAAAAATAAGCATATCACTTTCAAACTGAAATAATCAGTTAAGTGATATGCTTATTTATTTTGAGTTAAGATTTGTGTTTTTATTCATAAGTACTCTTCTTCTATATTTAATCGTTCTTCTTTAATGCCTTCTTTACTAAGTGGTTCTAAGTGACCATGAATATATGTTTGATAGTCATATTGTTCTACTGTTTTAATATAATGATAGTATTTTTCTTTGTCGTATCCACCGTCTAATAAGTAGAAATCACCGGTATCGGCATCTCCAGCGAACAATATTTTGTCTTCTTGAACATAAGCAACTACACCGTCTTCTGAATGGGGATTTACAATGCGTTGTACTTCTAGCGTTACATTACCTAAATCAAATGAACAATGATCTTCGAATGTCATATCTGCATTAACTACTTTAATTTTTGAAATATCATCATACTCGATTTTAATATGTGTATCACAGAATTTACATTCTTCACCAGAGTTTAAGCGTTTTGCCATTGCTTCGGGTGTCCATTGCCATTGTTTTAATTTAGTTAATGTTAAATCTGTTTCTTTTTCTGCAATTGTTATACCATTAAATGCATGCATAGCAAAAGTATGGTCCCAATGCCAATGCGTAATTAACGCTACTTTCGGTTGAGGTAAATTAAGTTTTTCTATTTCATTTAGCATTTCTGTCAAATGTGCAGGCGAATTACCTGTATCTATTAACATGCTATATTTTTCTCCATGTATATATCCTAAATTAGGTCTATCTCTATGACTATCAAAAGGTAATATATATACATTCTTACTGATTTGTTTAAGTTTCACAGTCATCTTCCCTTTCAATACAATAGTGATATTATATCATCAAAATTTAATATCGCCCATTACAAAGTATATGTATCGAAAGTATTCAATGCTTCTATAGCTCTATCACGATCATTATTTGATTTAAAACTAAGTCGCAATGCACCCATGATATCTTCTCTAATTTCTAAAATTCTAATGTTCGTAATGGAAATATGCTGTTGACCTAAAATTCTCGTAACTTCACTGATCATACCTGGTTTATCTGGGATATCTACGTATAAATCAAAAGTAGAAGTCAAGGCACCTTGTTCTTTAACAGGCAAGTTGTCACGATATTCTTTTGCAGATTGGAAAAAGTCACGAATTAAACTTGGATTTCCTTCTTCGATAACTTCTTTCGTCTGTTCCATTTGTTCAATCCAATTATTCATTAACGTTACAAGATGGTCTTTATTTTCTAAAGTAATATCTCTCCACATATCCGCATTGCTACTCGCTATGCGAGTAATATCACGAAAACCTCCGGCAGCTAGCGTTTTTACATATTCTGAAACTTGTGTATTTTCTTCATTCATATGAATAAGGCTAGAAGCGATAATATGAGGGAAATGACTAACTACGCCGGTAACATAATCATGCTCTTTTGCAGACATCTTAATAAATTTTGCTTTAGTTGGTTCTAATAAATGTTTAACTTCACTATGAGCCGCTTCATTCTCAACTTGGTCATATATCAAGACATAATAAGCATTTTCAAATAGGTGTTTCTTAGCGTTTACAACACCAGATTTATGACTACCTGCCATAGGATGTCCGCCAATTAAATGAACATCTTTATTTAATAATTTTGATTCAAGTGTACTTAAACCAAGTTTTGTACTGCCTGTATCTGTGACGATAAGGCCAGGTTTCGTATCAATGTTTAATAATCTTTTACTGTACTCTATTGATTGTTGAACGGGTGTTGCCAAAATAATTAAGTCAGCTTCACTTGCAGCTGAATCAAAATCATGTGCAACTTCGTTAATGATGCCCATAGAGTAGGCAATCTCTGAAAATTTATCAAAACAGTCAAAACCTGTTATATGTATGTGTGGATGATGAAATTTAATATTTTGTATTAAACTTCCTCCAATTAAACCTAGTCCTACTATAAATATACGTTGCATAAAATCCCTCCAATACTTTAATAGTTTAAAGCAAGTTAGTGTATGAAAGCAAGTGTTATTGATTTATTTCTATAAAAGTTTAAAATATTAATTAATATGAAATAAGTAGGGAGTGGAGAAAATGACAATCAATGTAAATGATACAATCGTAACAATTAAAGAACTTGTTAATATTAATAGTCCATCAGGTTTTGCAGATCCAGCAATTGAATATTGCCAAAAATTCGCTGAAGCACTTAATTATGAAACAAGTTTAACACATAAAGGTGGATTATTAATTAATGTACCTGGTAAAAATGATGATAAACAACGTGTTATTACTGCACATGTTGATACACTCGGTGCGATTGTAAAAGATATAAAAGAAGACGGCCGATTAAAATTAGATTTAATAGGTGGATTTAGTTGGAATGCTATCGAAGGGGAATATTGTACAATTACGACACAAAGTGGATTAGAAATATCAGGCACAATATGTTTACATGAAACAAGCGTTCACGTTTATAAAAATAATACTGAAATCCCTCGAGATGCTGAGCATATGGAAGTAAGAATAGATGAAAAAGTATTTTCAGCAGATGACACTAGAAATTTAGGGATTGAGATTGGTGATTCTGTTAGCTTTGAACCTCGCTTTGAACATACTGCTTCAGGATTTGTTAAATCTAGACACCTTGATGACAAAGCAAGCGTCGCGATGATTATTCAATTTTTAAAATATTTAAAAGAAGAAAATGTCGAATTACCACATACGACTCAATTTTATATTTCAAATAACGAAGAAATAGGCTATGGTGCAAACTCAAATATTACTGATAAAGTCGTTGAATTAATAGCATTTGATATGGGTGCTCTAGGAGATGGACAAGCTTCAGATGAATATACAGTATCCATTTGTGTAAAAGATGGTTCTGGGCCATATCATGTTGGATTAAGAAATCATTTTGTTGATTTATGCAAAGAAAATGATATTAAATATAAATTAGATATTTATCCATATTATGCATCAGATGCATCAGCAGCTTTACGTGCTGGAGCAGATATTCGTCACGGGTTATTTGGCCCTGGAATAGAGTCTTCTCACGCTTTAGAACGTACACACGAAGATTCTATTTTAGAAAGTGAAAAGTTATTAAGAGCTTATTGCTTATCCGAAATTAACAGTTAATTTAAATATTAAGGGTTGACTTTAAAAAAAATATCTCGTATAGTGTATTTAAATTAATCCGATAAGCAATTGTCGGAATTTGAAAGATAAGTATCTCGTGATGTTAGTAGTAATCAGAAAGCTAATGGTTGATGTAAATTAGCACTGCACACAGTGAGAGAATTGGGCTTTCAAATTATAAAATTTAATGTGATTTTTAAAGTGAACATGAAAATGAATGTTAACTAAGGTGGCACCACGGTAACGCGTCCTTACAGAATGCGTTACTGTGGTGTCTTTTTTGTATAGAAAAATATCAGTGGTCATAAGTATAAATTTAAGAATGTAGTTAAAGAAAGTT
Organism: Mammaliicoccus sp. A-M4; assembly: GCF_022386955.1. NCBI lineage: Bacteria > Bacillati > Bacillota > Bacilli > Caryophanales > Staphylococcaceae > Mammaliicoccus > Mammaliicoccus sp. A-M4. Next base: position 34,720 of record NZ_JAJNHH010000004.1, on the reverse strand, counting down.
AGTGGTTGATGGAAACTAACACACTTAAATTTAGAATTGGGGATCATGTAGTTAAAGCTAAATATAGAATGAGTGAATAAGTGTTAACTTATTAATGAAGGTGGTACCGCGCAAAAGCGTCCTGTTGTATAGGATGTTGTTGCGCGGTTTTTTTATTTAGGAGGTAAAGAGGATGAACATAAAATATAAAAGATTAAATGCTGATGTTACACCAGAAACATTAGGACAAATTGATAAGAAGAAAATGATATTAGAAAGTGCGAGTACGAATCAAATGAAAGGTAGATTTTCAATTGTAGCTTTTGATGCAATCGGTAAAGTGAACCTTTTTGATGAGTATTTTCAAATAAATATAAACGGACAAGAATCGGTTACACATGATGGACCTTATGAAGCATTAGAACAATTTATTAATGAAATGAAAGCAGATAATATTCCAGAACCACTTAAACATTTACCATTTGTTTCAGGAATGATTGGTTATTGTAGCTTCGACTTAATTAGATATCAAAATAAAATTTTAAAAAGTATAGAAGTTTCATCTGAATATCCAGACGCTTCATTTAACCTAGTTGAATCAGTATATGTATTTGATCATTTTAAAGAAGATTTATTTGTTATAACGAGTAACCTTTTCAGTAATAGAAACGAACAAGCATTGAATCAAGAATTAGACAACATGATAGAAGAGCTTCAAAATATTAAACTTTTTGAAAACAAAATTAATCATCATAAAAAAGGTGATTTAGAAACGAATATTTCTGAAGAAGCTTTTATGGAAGAAGTTTCATATTATAAAACGTTAATTAGTAAAGGCGATATGTTCCAAGTTGTTCCTTCTCGTATTTATAAATATAAACACTTTTTTGAAAATGAAAATAAAGACACTTTGAAATTACAGATGTATAAAAATTTAAAACGACAAAATCCAAGTCCTTATATGTATTACATCGATGATGAAGAAAGAACGATTATAGGTTCTTCACCAGAAAGTTTCATAAAAAAAGAAGGAAAAATTATTACAACAAATCCTATTGCAGGCACTAACAAAAGAGGAAAGACAGAAGAAGAAGATTTAGCAAATGAACAAGCTTTAATCAACGATGAAAAAGAATTATCAGAACACCGTATGCTTGTTGATTTAGGTAGAAATGATTTAAACATAATAGCAAAAACTGGTTCAGTCCATATGCCGAAACTTATGACAGTTGAAAGATTTGAGCATGTCATGCACATTGTGACAATAGTTGAAGGAGAAATTAAGGCGGAAGTAACGCCGCTTCAAATGATTACAGCTTTACTCCCAGCTGGCACAGTTTCAGGTGCACCGAAGACGCGAGCTATAACGCGTATATACGAAACGAGAAAACAAAAAAGAGGTATATACGCTGGTGGCGTTGGTTATATAAATTGTAATCATGATTTAGACTTTGCTTTAACAATTCGAACGATGGTTGTTGATTCAGAGTATATCAATGTAGAAGCAGGATGCGGTGTAGTTTATGATTCTGTACCACAAAAAGAATTACAAGAAACGAAGATAAAAGCTAAAAGTTTATTGGAGGTATCGCCATGATATTAGTAATAGATAATTATGATTCATTTACTTATAACTTAGTCAATTTAATAAAGCAATATGATGAAGTTATCATTCATCATCCGGATGAAGCACCATTAGATCTGGAAATAGACGGTTTAGTAATATCACCGGGTCCTGGTCATCCGTTAGATACAAATCATTTAAATAAAATTATTAAAGCATATCATGACGTACCAATACTAGGTATTTGTTTAGGCGCACAAGCATTAACTTGTTACTACGGTGGGGAAGTAATTGTAGGAGAAAAAGTAAAACATGGCAAAGTAGACCAAATTGATTTTGTAGAATCATCCAAACTGTATCAAGGATGTGAAACTGGTTTTAATATTATGAGATATCATTCGCTCATAAGTGATGAAAAATCTTTTCCTAATTGCTTAAAAATAACAGGAAGAACACCCGATGCAATACAGTCGTTTGAACATCAAATTAACCCGCATTTCGGAATACAATATCATCCAGAATCATTTGCATCTGATAATGGAGATAAAATAATTAATACATTTGTAAATATAACAAAGGAAGGTGCACAAAATGAACACATTAAAACAACTCATCCAATATCGTAATTTAGATCAACAAGAAATGAAATCTTTTGTGCAATTAATGATGAATGAAACAGAAGATGTTTCATTGAAAGTTGCTCACTTAGTTGCGCTTAGCATGAAAGGTGAAACATCTGATGAATTATCTTATTTAACAGAAAACCTTATAGCTACAACTTATCAAAATAGACCATATATAGAAGACAGCATTTGTGTTTGTGGCACAGGTGGCGATCATTCAGGTAGTTTCAATATATCGACTACCGCTTCATTTGTTGTAGCTGCAGCTGGATTGAAAGTATTGAAGCACGGTAATAAAAGTATCACATCTAAAACGGGTAGCATTGATATATTATCTGCGTTAAATATTCAAACGACACCAATTAATGAAGCAACTAAAAGAGTTAATGATACAAACTTAGCTTTTTTAAGTGCTACTGAAACATATCCGATTATGAAAACTGTGCAACCAGTAAGAAAAACAATCACAACACCAACTACTTTTAATTTAATTGGTCCAATGATTCATCCTTACAAATTAGATTATCAAGTGATGGGTGTATATGATGAATCAAAATTATCTACTATTGCAGAAGCACTATATAAATTAGGTCGCAAACGTGCAATTGTACTACATGGTGCTGGTGGAATGGATGAAGCAACTTTATCTGGAGATAATATTATTTATGAAATTTCACAAGAAGAAGGCATCAAAAATTATACGATAAACGCAGAAGACTTTGGTTTACAAGCTGCATCAAACGATGCTTTAAAAGGTGGAACAGCTGAAGAAAATAAACATATCACGTTAAATATCTTATCAGGTCAAGACAATGGTCCTAAAAGAGATGTAGTCGTATTAAACGCTGCACTTGCATTATATATTGGTGGAGTAGTTGAAACGATTGAAGAAGGTATAGAAAAATCTCAAAGTATTATCGATAACAAAGAAGCGCTAGCTATACTAGATCAAGTAGGAGGACAAGTATATGACAATATTGGATGAAATCGTTGAATATAAAAAATCATTACTAGCTACAAATTATTATGAAACAAAGATGGAAGAATTAGAAAAAGTAGACGTACAACATAAAACAACATTTTTAAATCGTGTAAAAACAGACGATAGATTGAATATCATTGCAGAATTAAAAGCAAAAAGTCCAACAGTTTCAGACATACCTAAAAGAGATATGGCTACACAAATTAAATTGTATGAACAATATGGTGCCTCAGCAATTTCTATTTTGACAGATGAAAAGTATTTTGATGGCAGTTATGAACGTTTACAAAGCTTAACAACTAAAACAACATTACCAGTATTGTGTAAAGATTTTATAATCGATAAAAGACAAATAGACTTAGCTCATCAAGTAGGTGCTTCTATTATCTTACTAATCGTTAATATATTAACGGAAACACAATTGAAAGATTTATATGAATATGCGACACAAAAAGGTTTAGAAGTATTAGTAGAAGTACATGATAAAGAAGAATTAGCAATTGCTCATAAAACAAATGCCGAGTTAATCGGTGTGAACAATAGAGATTTAAAACGTTTTGTAACGGATGTTAAACATACAAATGAAATATTAACTACGAAGAAACAAGGTGTAACGTATATCTCTGAAAGTGGTATACGCACTGAAGAAGATATAGTAGAAATTACAAAAAGTGGTGTAGACGGCGCACTTATCGGCGAAACTTTAATGAAACATCCAGATTTAGAAACATTTCTACCAAGTATTCGAGTGTTAAAAAGGGGTGAACAGGATGTACATTAAATGTTGTGGCTTTAAAGAGAAATCGGACATCGAAACAGCTGTTAAATATCAAGCTGATGCAATAGGTTTTATCACTTTTCCTAAAAGTAAACGCTATGTAACGGTGGAAGAAATTAGCACTTTAAGTAAAGATATCGATGATAAAGTCGATAAAGTCGCAATTGTTGTGAATCCAATAATTAAAGATATAGAAGCATTAGTAGAAAGTACTTCCATAAACACAATACAATTTCATGGTGATGAAACAGTTGATTTCATTGAAAAAGTGAAAATAAAATATCCAAATATAAAAATTTTTAAAGCATTGCCAGCCAATGATTCTTTAGAAGACAATATTCAATTATTTAAAGGACAAGTTGATTTATTTTTAATTGATACACCTTCGAAAGATTATGGTGGGACAGGAAAATCTTATGATTGGTCTATATTGGAGCATATAGAAGATGTGCCATATTTAATAGCTGGTGGTTTAGATTTAGAAAAGATACAACAAATTGAAAAACGTGAATTATCTAATATAGGGTATGACATATCTAGCGGCATTGAAACAGAAGGTAAAAAAGACAACTCAAAAATTAAAACATTATTAACACAATTGAAGGGATGATAAAAATGGCTGATGAAATACAATTAGAAGCTGACGATTTAGGATTTTTTGGTGAATTTGGTGGGCAATATGTACCAGAAACACTAATGCCAGCAATTCAAGAATTAAATGAAACTTATCAAAAATTAAAAAATGATCCAGAATTTCATAAAACATTGAATGCTTATTTAAAAGATTATGTAGGTCGAGAAACACCTTTAACTTATGCAAAAAGATATACAGAAGCATTAGGTGGCGCAAAAATTTATTTAAAAAGAGAAGATTTAAACCATACTGGTGCTCATAAAATTAATAACGCATTAGGACAAGCTTTAATCGCTCAAAAAATGGGCAAAAGAAAATTAGTTGCAGAAACAGGTGCAGGACAACACGGTGTGGCAAGCGCCACAATCGCTGCTTTGTTTGACATGGAACTTATAGTATTTATGGGTGAAGAAGATATTGAACGCCAAGCGTTAAACGTATTTAGAATGGAACTACTAGGCGCTAAAGTGGTACCTGTTACTGATGGTCAAGGTACTTTATCAGATGCTGTTAACAAAGCTTTACAATATTGGGTTTCAAACGTTGAGGATACACATTATTTACTTGGCTCAGCATTAGGACCACATCCATTTCCTACTATAGTAAGAGACTTACAAAGCGTTATTGGTAAAGAGATTAAAACGCAAATTTTAGAGAAAGAATCTCGTTTACCTGATGCAGTTGTAGCTTGTATAGGGGGAGGTTCAAATGCAATTGGAACATTCTATCCGTTCGTTAATGACGAAGAAGTTAAATTGTATGGTGTAGAAGCTGCAGGTAAAGGTGTCGATACTAAGAAACACGCACTTGCAATCAACAAAGGTAAGCCTGGTGTACTACATGGCTCAAGAATGTATCTCGTACAAGATGAAAATGGACAAATAGAATTAGCGCACTCTATTTCAGCAGGGCTTGATTACCCTGGTGTAGGACCAGAGCATAGTTATTATAACAATATTGGTCGAGTAGAATATCCGAATGCAAGTGATAAAGAAGCGATGGATTCATTGATTAAATTCACTCAACTTGAAGGCATTATTCCAGCAATCGAAAGTGCTCACGCGTTAAGTTACGTGGAAAAACTAGCTCCAACTATGGATAAAGATGAAATTATTGTTGTCACAGTTTCAGGACGTGGTGATAAAGATATGGAAACGATTAGAAAATATATGCAAAATCAAGAGGGTGAACAAAATGAGTAAATTATTTATACCATATATAATGGCTAACAAAGATTTTATTGAAAATGTGAAACTAATGGATAAGTATGGTGCTAACTACATTGAAATAGGATTGCCATTTTCTGATCCTGTAGCAGATGGACCAACAATTATGAAAGCTGGCCAAGAGGCAATTAAACAAGGTATGAATGTAAATAAAATCATCGATGAATTAATCGAACATAAAAACGACATACATACACCATATCTATTTATGACTTATTATAATTTAATTGATGCTTATGGTGTAGAACGTTTCATCGAGCGTATAGATGAAGCTAATGTATATGGATTAATTATTCCAGACTTACCATTTGAATTGGGTCAACGATTCAAAGAAAAATTAGCAAAAACAAATGTGAAATTAATACCTTTAATTGCGATGACATCAAGTGATGAACGAATTAAACAAATTGCAGAACATGCAGAAGGTTTTATTTACACAGTTACGATGAACGCAACTACAGGTGATGGTAGAGGATTCCATGAATCACTTAAAGATAAAATAAAATTTATACAACAACATTCTCAAGTACCTGTTGTTTGTGGATTTGGTATTAAAACAGAGGAACATGTTAAAGAAATTAAATCGTTTAGCGATGGGGTTGTTATAGGTAGTGAAATCGTAAAAAGGTTAGAACAAGATCCAACTACGGATACAATCGAATATATAAAGTCTATTAGAAATGCTTTAGACGAAAAATAAAGTTTACAAACCCTTCAAACAAGAAATAGAAGTTAACATCATGTATAATCGGATGTAACAAAAGAAAAGGAGTGTTTCTAATGAGCAAAAAATTACTTATGGTTGTAACAAATACATCTCAATTTAAAGATGGTAAACCAACTGGATTATGGCTAGAAGAAGCAGCAATTCCTTACAAAGTTTTCATCAAAAATGGAATAGAAGTGGACATCGCATCAGTTAGTGGTGGTAGTGTGCCAATCGATCCAAATTCAACTCAAAATGATGAAACGAAAGAATATCATGATGTTTTAGAAAAACTTCAACAAACTTACGGAATTAAAGATATCGTATTTGAAAATTATGATGGCATATTCTTACCAGGTGGTCACGGGACAGTATTTGATTTCCCTAACAATCCTGATTTAGAGAATATGTTAGCTTATTATAAAGAGAAAAATAAGGTGATTGGTTCAGTTTGTCATGGACCAAGCGCATTTATTGGTGCCAAACTACCTAGTGGCGATTATTTAGTTAACGACGTTAAATTAACATCGTTCACAGATAGTGAAGAACAATCAATGGGATTAGAAAAAGACGTTCCATTCTTATTACAAACTGAATTAGAAAAACAAGGTGCAAGATTCGTCAAAGGTAGTGATTTCGACTCACATACAGTAGTAGATCGTAATTTTGTAACCGGACAAAATCCTAATTCAAGTGAAGAAGTAGCAGAAAAAATTGTAAATGTTTTAAAAAAATAAAGTGATGGAAAAAGCAGGCTGGGACATACATAAATGTCTCAGCTCTGTTTGTTTTAGAAGATCTCTAACGTGTAAATGTATAAAGTTAAGTTCTATTCCTTTTTATTCATAACCAATTAGTTATACATTTGTGTCATAAAACTCTATAGTGCGAAGTAAAATAATGGTATAGTAATGAGTATTGTTTTAGAATAAAGGTAAAATAATGTATAATTGTATTAAATACATAAATATTAGATTGGGAGTATTGTATAAATGAAATTTACAAATTTAACGACTGGTGAATTTGAAACATTTACTAATAACATGCCATATGCTCATTTTACTCAGACAGTGGGTAACTATGAACTAAAGACATCAGAGGGCACTTCAACACATTTAGTTGGTGTAAAGAATGACCAAGATGAGGTGTTGGCTGCATGTTTGCTTACAAGTGTGCCAGTAATGAAAAAGTTTAATTATTTTTATTCGAATCGAGGGCCAGTAATGGACTTTGATAATAAAGAACTTGTTGACTTCTTTTTTAAAAAAATCGTACCGTATTTAAAAAAGAACAAAGCATTATTCTTTAGAATTGATCCTTATTTACCATATCAATTAAGAGATCATGACGGTAACGTTCTAAAGAGCTTTGAACGTGATAATTTAATTCAGCAATTTGAATCTTTAGGATATGAACATCAAGGTTTTACAACTGGTTTCCACCCAATACATCAAATTAGATGGCATTCTGTACTGGACTTAGAAGGTATGGACGAAAAGTCATTAATTAAAAACATGGATAACTTGAGAAAACGTAACACTAAAAAAGTTCAAAAAAATGGTGTTAAAGTTCGCTTTTTAACTAAAGATGAAATGCCTATATTTAGAAGATTTATGGAAGATACAACAGAGAAGAAAGATTTCGACGACCGCGGTGACGACTTCTACTACAACAGATTAAAATACTTTGACAATGTTAAAATACCGTTAGCATATATAGATTTCGAAACGTATATACCTCAATTAGAAAAAGACTTTGAGGAACATAATAAAGAAATTGAAAAAGCTGAAAAAGAATTAGAAAAGAAACCAGACAACCAAAAAGCAATCAATAAAATTAATAACTTGAAACAGCAAAGAGAAGCTAACGAAGCTAAATTAGACGAAGCTAAACAATTACAGGCAGAGCACGGTGATACTTTACCAATCGCAGCAGGATTCTTCATCATTAATCCATTCGAAGTTGTTTACTATGCAGGCGGTTCATCAAATGAATATCGTCATTTTGCAGGAAGTTATGCAATACAATGGGAAATGATTAAATACGCATTAGAACACAATATTAATCGCTACAACTTCTATGGAATTAGTGGAGATTTCTCTGAAGATGCACCAGATGCTGGCGTTATTAAATTTAAAAAGGGTTATAATGCAGATGTTTATGAATACATTGGTGACTTTGTGAAACCAATTAATAAACCAGCATATACCGCTTATAAAGTGTTAAAAAAAGTATTAAAAAAATAAACGATTTTCAGTAAGAGAGGAATTTAGATAATATGAAATTTACAGAATTAACCGTTACTGAATACGACGATTTTGTATCTGATAGTCAATATGAAAGTCATTATTTCCAAGTGAAAGAAAATATCAAAACAAGAGAAAATGATGGCTTCCAAGTCGTATTATTAGGTGTTAAAGATGAGAGCAACCAAGTTGTTGCAGCAAGTTTGTTCTCTAAAATACCAACATTAGGCAGTTATGTTTATTATTCAAACCGTGGTCCAGTGATGGATTACAGTGATTTACAATTAGTAGAATACTATTTTAAATCGCTTGAAAAATATTTAAAACAACATCAATGTTTATATGTTAAAGTAGACCCTTACTGGATTTATAACATCTATGATAAAGACCTTAATCCAATAAAAGAAGATGGCCCGAACGACCAAATTGTCGACTTAATAAAATCATTAGGATATCAACACCATGGTTTTACTACACAATATGATCCATCAAGCCAAGTAAGATGGATGGGTGTACTAAACTTAAAAGACAAGACTTTAGCAGAAGTTAAAAAAGGGTTCGATAGCCAGAGAAAACGTAACGTTAATAAAGCTCATAACTACGGTGTGAAAGTTCGATTTCTAGAAGAAGACGAATTAGATATATTCTTCAAATTATATAGAGAGACTGAAGAGAGAGCAGGCTTTATATCTAAAACAGACGAATACTTTATGAACTTTATCAATACATACGGTTCTAAAGCATTAGTACCATTAGCGTATATAGATTTAAATGAATATATACAATCTACTCAAGAAAACTTAACTGAATTAGAAACGAAACGCGATCAAATGATGGCTAAAGAAAATAAATCAGAAAAGCAACTTAAGAAAATCGCTGAAACTGATAGACAGATTGACCATGCTCAAAAAGAATTACTAGAAACAAGTGAGTTAATGAAGACAGATGGAGAAGTATTAAATCTCTCTGCAGGTGTATTCTTTGAAAACGCATATGAAATCAACTATTTCTCAGGTGGTTCAAGCGAAAAATACAATCACTTCATGGGCCCATATATGATGCATTGGTATATGATTAACTATTGTTTCGATAATGGCTTCGATAGATATAACTTCTACGGTTTATCAGGAGACTTTACTGAAAACAGTGAAGACTACGGTGTATATCGATTCAAACGAGGATTTAATGTACAAATCGAAGAACTTATAGGTGATTTCTACAAACCAATCAATAAGAAAAAGTATTTCTTATACAATACATTACAAAAAGTACGCTCAAAAATTAAAAGATAGAAAATATATAGAAGCTGGGACATAGATACATGTCTCAGCTTCTTTCATTATAGGTGTAATGTCCTTATTGTCACAACTTGTAAAACGTGTCAATAAGGATAGCTATATTGTCACAACTTGTAAAACGTGTCAATAAGGATAGTTATATTGTCATAACTAGTAAAACGTGTCAACAAGGATAGCTATATTGTCACAACTTGTAATTTGTCTGAATGTTGCAAGACGAGGTGCACGTGCGACATTCATAGCCTCAATTATATAAAAAACAGGTTGAGACATTTATTTATGTCTCAACCTGTTTCAATTCTATTTAATAATGTCTATTAATTCTTTTTTCGATGCTGAGCGTGCTGGTATCCAACCGAATACTATTCCGATTAATGTTGATACGCCAACTGCTAAAATTACAGATCCTAGACTGATAACACTTTGTACCATATCAGGTGTTACTGCTTCTACTAGTTTTGATATTAATATACCGAGTATCAATCCTATAATTCCGCCTATGAGACATAATACAATACTTTCAACTAAGAATTGTACTTCTATATCTCTTCCTTTGGCACCAAATGCTCTTCTAATTGCGATTTCTTCTGTTCGTTCTGCTACTGAAATATACATCACATTCATTACACCGATACCTGCAATGAATAGGGAGATACCAGCTACTGCAGCTACGAAGTACGTAATGGCATCGAATACTTGTGTAATGCTTTTCATAACTTCTTCTAAGTCTGTATATTCGTAATTGCCATCGCTACTACCAGAACCGCTTTTATTTAATTGTTTAGCAGCTTTATTGGCTATTTCTTTCTTTTCGCTATCATCGTTTACTTTAATCTCAAGTTCTGGAAACTTTTGATTTAAGTTACCCATGTATTTACTAAATGTTTGGCTAGGCATATGCACTGCTGAATCATTCATTTCATCATTAGCAATGCCGACTATTTTAAAGCCTTGATCATCAATAAATAATGTTTGTCCTATAGCGTCATTATTAAATACTTCTTTCGCTATTGTTTTATCTACCGTGACAACTTTTTCATTTAATTCATTATCTGTTTTCGAAAATCCATGACCTTCTGTTGTATTTGAAAACTGTTCTTTTTTAATAATGTTAACGTTTTGTTGTTTTTGAGCATTTGTTAATTTCGCTGAATAACTTTGATTTTTGTCTTCTTTAATTTTCACGCTTTTAACGCCTTTAATTTGTCTTACCATATCCATATCTTCTTTATCAAAAGGATTTTTAGTGGCGTTATCTGGATTACTGGGCATATAGCTTATCACTGCTTGACCTTTACTTGCACCAGTATCTTCGAATTCTTCTGAAGCTGTCTTTTTAAAGCCATTACCTAATGACATGATTGTTATTACTGCAGCGATACCAATAATGATACCAATCATCGTGAAGATATTCCGACGTTTATTTTTCATAATCGGTTTAAGAGATATTGATATAATGTTAGGTAAGTTTTTCATTCAACCACCTCTTCTCGTTGAACACGACCATCTAAAATGTGTATGATCCGATCTGCTTGTTCTGCAACTTTGCGGTCATGTGTGACGATAATCATAGTTGTGTTTTTATCACGATTTAACCGTACGAATAAATCCATAATATCTTTAGATGTTTGAGAATCTAGTGCGCCGGTAGGTTCATCGGCAATAATAAATTTCGGTTGGTTTACAATCGAACGTGCTATAGCAACACGTTGTTGTTGTCCACCTGATAATTTACTAGGTACTAAATTCTTTTTATCTTCAATGCCAACTTCTCTTAAAACGGATTCTACATGACGCTTTCTTTCTTTTGTGGACATACCTGAATAAAGTAGGGGGATGCTCACATTTTCTAATATCGTATTATTTTGTATTAATTTAAAGTTTTGAAAGACAAATCCGACTGTTTTATTTCTTACAGCAGCAAGCTTATTATCCGAAACATTTTGGTAGTTTTCTTGATTAAATAAATATTCACCAGTATAGCCTCGATCTATAAAGCCTAAAATATTAATCAATGTACTTTTTCCTGAACCAGAAGGTCCCATTATTGCAATAAACTCACCAGTATCAATCGAAATATTAATATCTTTCAAAATATGGTTTGTTTCTTCGCCATTCTTAAAGTGTCGATTAACATTTACTAAATTAATCATGAGGATACCTCAACTTTATCACCATTATTTAATGATTTTTTAGGTGAAACAATCAGTTTTTCTCCTTTTTTAAGACCTTTTTTAACAAATATTTCACCATTTTGACGTTCGATATTAAGATGACGTTTTTCAACTTTATTATCTTTGTTTAATACGAAAACATCATTATTTCTAGTTAATACACTCTTAGGTAGTTTAATAGCATCTATAGGGATTTCTGCTTCTGTAGAAAAACCACTGCGAATAGGTAAGTCGATTTTTCCTATTGTGACTTGGTATTTTGAGTTGTCCTTATTTAAAGTAGGGTTATTGGACACAGGATTTGAAGCCTGGGAACTTCCTTCTTCGCTATCGCTTTGACTCATACTAGCACCAGTAGCACCTTTTTCTTCATAGTTACTAGGTAGTTCAGATATTTTCGTGATTTTACCATGACCTTTTTCGCCAGTACTATTAACCTTGATGTTAACTGAATCTCCGACTTTTATTTTGTTCACATCGAATTCAGAAACAGAAGATTTAATTTGAGTTTCATTTGCTATCAATTTTAATATAGATTCTCCGCTTGCAGCATCTGTATCATTGTCCATTTCAATTACACCGTCAAATGATGCATAAGTACTATCATTAATTTGTTTAGTATACTGAGATAGTTCTTTTTGCGCTTCATTCAATGCGTTTAAATCTTGATTTAACTTCTTTTGTAAATCGTTGTTGTTCGGTTGCTGATTAATATTTTGATAGTCTTGATTAACTACATTTTGCGCGTCGTTAACCTTACTTGATAAGTCCTGTCTTTTTTGATCGTTGATATTGTAGTTGATTAAATTATCGCCTTGCTTTACTTTTTCTCCGTCTTCAACCAAAGTACTCACTAAATCACCTAACTGATCATTGTTATTATATGTTTTTATTTTAGATGGGGAAGCTTTCCCAGAAATGTTTAAAGGCGATTCTTCCTTAACTTGATATGTATCATAACCGTCACTTTTCTTGTCATTATCATTACTAGTCTGTTTTACAATATATGCAGTCAAGACTAATAAGAGAATAACGATGATACCGATTATCCAAATGAGTTTCTTCTTCAAAATTTTTCACTCCTATATTAAAAATGTCTACCTCAAAATAATAACATATATTGTAAAAAAATATATGGAATTCGAGGCAAATGGTGATATTATATAAATATAAATTTATTTAAATAGGGGGACTAATATGAAAAAATCCAATTTCGTCTTAGCTGAAACTTTTTATAAATTTAGAGAAAAACCAAAGTGGCTAGTAAACATGATTTTAAGTATTGTATTAGAATTAATCATAGTATGGATATTTACGTTGACATCATCAAAATTAAGCATAATATCTGATGTAAAAGCATCAAGTTTGTTTGCAGCGACAACATTTATCTAGGCGTGTTTGATTTCGGAATATTGATAGTTGGATATTTAATAGCAATCTTATTATATGAAACAAGCAGATTATCAGGAAAAGCATCAATAATTTGGAGTGTCGTAATGGTTGTAATTTCTATAATCATAAGTTTAATAATTGCATGAGTTAAATGAATGAGAATTGATAATATTAAGTATCGAGTTAAAACTATATAAAAACGCAATAAACACAGATATACGTGTTAACTATATATTTTCTACATATTAGTTTACATAATATATATTATAGGAAGTTGTGTGTATTTTGATTAGGGGACCCTTTTCTATTCGTTTAACGACATACTTATATGTTTAACGTTGTTATATTTATCTATGCTATATAAATCTGGATTTTTTAATGCTTTCCATTCTTCAAATCCAATCTCGTGATTAAAATGATTTAATAGCAATGTCATTATATTACCGTGTGTAACGATTAAGCTGTTATATGATTGATTAATGGATTCATATACGCTTAAAATTCTTTTTTGAGCTTCTGAACTTGATTCGCCATTATGTATACGATAATCAAAGTCTTTAAATGTGTATTTAAGCTCATTTAACCAATTATCTAATGATATGTCGCTTAATTGACGTTCATTGAGCCTTGAATCTGTAATAACATTTACTTGATATTTACTTATATATGGTTTGATTGTTTCATATGTACGCTTCATATTACTAATGTATATTTGATCAATATTAAGGTTTGCTAATACTTGTACTAATTGTTCTGCACATAATTGGCCATCTTCAGTTAAATTTGCATGTTTATCTTGACCGATAGCTTTGCAATGTCTAAGTATGTATATCATTATGATTCTCCTTAAAATTTAATATTAAGCTACAATAACATAAACATAATATAAAACACCAATGAGTTTAAATCGTAATTATTCCGATTAAATCATTGGTGTTTCTCTTATTTATGATTTTCTACATATATATTAATAGCTTCATGCATAAATTGTGCTAATCCATCACCAAATCGGTTTATATTTTTAGTAAAACGTTCGTCAGCTACATACATTTCACCTAAACCTTTAAATATTTCTAATGAATACTCATAATTGATGTTATCATTTAAGAAATCATACCAATTTTGAATAAGTTGTTGTGCTTCTTTTGATGCTGGTGATTTTTCTTTATCATTAACTGAAGCTAGTTCTCTAAATATAGTGTTCATTTCATCTTCTTTTTCGAATCTTTCTTGCTTAGGCATATTTGCTAATTGTTCATTAGCTTTATCAACTGTCTTTTCGCCCCACTTTTCTTTAGCTTCTTGTTCATAAGGATTTTGACTAAAATCAAAACCTTCGAATCTTTCTTCTTTTGTCATATTAATCTCTCCTTTTAAATGTAGATTTGTTTTATCAATGGTTTCTATCATTTTGTCTATACGCAATCTTTTTTCTAAAAGCATTTCTTTGTGTAACCTTAATGCTTCTTTTGTATCGAATGATGGATCATTGAGAATTTCTTTTATTTTTTTGAGAGGAAAATCTAGTTCTTTAAAAAATAGAATTTGCTGTAATTTTTCGAGACTTTTATCGTTATATAACCTGTACCCAGCTTCAGTTGTATTATCTGGTTTTAATAAGTTTATTGAGTCGTAATGATGGAGCGTGCGCACGCTTATTCCTACTAAATCTGCAACTTCTTTTACAGTCATTTCCATTTCTCTGACCTCCTCCTACTTATTACTATAAAGTCTAACGTAACGTAAGGGTCAACAACAAATATTAAAAAATATTATTTTTGGTCATATAGATAATGTTATAGTTGATATACTATAGAAATAAGAAAAATTGAATCAGATAGGAGCATTATTATGAGTCACAACATAAAATTTGATTTAAAGCTAGAAACTGATCGTTTATTTTTACTAGCTGGAGAACGTGTTTATACATATAAAGATACTATTAAACAAGGCATGCTTAATTCAGTTGATCGCTTAAAAGAATGGGTTTCCTTTTTTAATCATAATTTTGACGATTTTAAAGTTACAGATTTTATTAATAAAACTACTGATATAAACTTAAATAAACAATTTTTAAGATATTTTATTTTCGATAAAGAAACTGAAACTTTCGTTGGATCAATCGTTTTACAAGATATTAATTTAAGATTACCCTCATGTGAAATTGGCTATTGGATGGTTAATTCTGGTTTAGGAAAAGGATTTGCTACCGAAGCTATAAAATATGTTACAAAATATTTAGTTGAAGAACATGGCTTTGTTAGAATTGAAGCTTATATAGATGTTCAAAACACTAAAAGTATAGAAACTATCGAGCGTTGTGGATATGAATTAGAAGGAACATTAAAGAATTCAGATTTAAGTTCAGATGGTAGTAAGCTAATAAATGAAGTATTATATGCTGTAGCTACACCAGTTTATTTTAAATAATAAAATAAAACATCGACTTGAAATGTAAATTCAGGTCGATGTTTTATTCTATATTATGTTGTTTATCATTATTTTTCTCGTCTTTTTAATTTTTCAAATTGATGCCCGCTATCTATACCTTCTTTTTCGCTTAACTTTTCTAGTCTTCTTTGTCTATTCTTTTTGACTAAATACCATGTTAAAAGACTGAAGCATAAACTAATAATGGCCATAAAGGCAGCGTAACCTAATAATGGTTCGTATGTAATATCATAAAAATTAGGTAAGATAAAAGCAATAATGCCTAATATTATAAATGTTAATATTGCGCTAATAACATATTTTTTTAATATTAATGAAGACAATATTGAGAAAACGACGACAATCACAAATGATATCCATAAGTAATTTGGGAAATCAAATATATTCAAACTATTACGCCTCCTTTACAACTATATCTAATATTATACCCGATTATTAATATATTAATTAAGTTTTGCAGTATTTTTATAAAAATAATTGAATTTAACAAATGTTTTATAACCTAGCAAATTTGTACTCTAAAATGATTAATATTATAATGAAAATGAGCAATTATGTGAACATTGCAAATATTTTAAAAAGGGATGAGACAATGGGACAAAAATTACGTAGTGAAATACCTATTAACGAAACATGGGACTTATCGAGTTTATACGAAAATAACAACGCTTTTTATTCAACGTTAACTGACTTAGTTCAAAGAGTGACTGATTTTAATGAAAAGTATCTCAATCAATTAAAGGATGTATCGACTATTGAATCAGCTTTACATGAACAAGCTGATCTTATTATTGATGTAATACATTTAAGTACATATGCAGAACTATTGTATTCTACTGATACGACTGACGCTGATAATCAAAAAGTAGCAGCACAATTTTCTACTACATACGGGAAGATTGCAGGTTTATTATCATTTTTAGAATCGGAAATCTTACAATTAGAAGAGGAAACATTTAATGCTTTAATTAAACAATCAGAATACCCTAAATATTTATCATTACTAAAACGACAAAAACCACATACGTTACATCCTGAAGTTGAAAAAACTTTAGCGACGTTCTCACCTACTTTTAGTGCACCGTTTGAATTGTATGGAATTACGAAAATGTTAGATATTGAGTTTGGTACGTTTGAAGCAAATAACGAAGAAATTGCATTAGATTATGTATCATTCGAAGGAGATTTTGAAGTTCACTCAAATACTGAAGTGAGAAGAAATGCGTTTAAGAAATTCAGCGAAGCATTGCGTCGCTATGAAAATACGACTGCTGCAACATACAACGCTCATGTTCAAAAAGAAAAAATAGAATCCGAACTTCGTGGATATGATTCTGTTATAGATTTCTTACTTGAACCTCAAGATGTTACGAGAGAAATGTACGATAGACAAATAGATGTGATTTCTGAAGAATTAGCACCACATATGAGACGTTATGCTAAATTGCTAAAGCGAACAAATAATTTAGATGAAATACGTTTTGAAGATTTAAGAATTCCGCTAGATCCAACTTATGAACCTGATGTATCGATTGAAGGATCAAAAGAATATATTAAAGACGCATTAAGTGTGCTTGGCGATGATTATATGCAAATGGTAAATGATAGTTATGACAAACGCTGGATTGATTTTCCTCAAAATAAAGGTAAACAAACAGGTGCTTATTGTGCGAGCCCATATGGCGTAAATCCATTTATATTCATTTCATGGACAAGTAAAATGACTGAAGTATTTGTATTAGCCCACGAATTAGGTCATGCTGGTCATTTTAATTTAGCGAATAAATATCAAAATGTATACCAAGCTGATTGTTCTATGTATTTTGTGGAAGCACCATCTACAATGAATGAAATGTTAATGGCAAATAGCTTATTAAAAAAATCAAATGATCCAAAATTCAAACGTTGGGTGATAAGTTCAATTATTTCAAGAACTTATTATCATAATATGGTTACGCACTTATTAGAAGCTAAGTACCAAAGAGAAGTTTATAGAAAAGTAGACGAAGGTGAAGCTTTAACTGCCCCACTGCTTAATGAAATTAAAAAGAAAGCTATTTCAGATTTTTGGGGTGACGAAGTCGAAATAACTGACGGTGCTGAATTAACTTGGATGCGCCAACCTCATTATTATATGGGATTATACCCATATACTTACTCTGCTGGATTAACAATTGGTACAGTAATGAGTCAAAGAATAGAAAATGAAGGACAACCTGCTGTTGATGATTGGTTAAATGTATTGAAATCAGGTGGTTCAAAATCTCCAGTTGAATTAGCAGAGTTAGCTGGAATTGATGTTACTACAGACGAGCCGTTAAAAGAAACAATAGCTTATATCGGTAGTTTGATTGACGAATTAGAAACATTAACAGATGAAATTGAATAATTAAATAAAGGTTCTTTTCGTCATGAATGGCGAAAAGAACCTTTATTGTTAGTGCTCTTAATGACTATTCTTATTAAACGTGTCAATAACGCTGGTCTTATTGACTATTCTTAGCAATCGTGTCAATAACGTTATCCTTGTTGACTATTCTTACCAAACGTGTCAATAACGCTACCCTTGTTGACTATTCTCATCAAACGTGTCAACAACGTTCGCTAATACAAATAATTTTCTTCAAAAAATAAAAGCCGTGTCCCAACTTTTGCGTTAGGTCACAGCTTGTATATGCTCAACTCATTTATAACAATATAAGAATTTATGCTTCGTCTTGTTTAACTTGAGCCCAGCCTTTTGTAGTAATCGCAATTTTACCTGTTTCAATAACGATAAGTTTTTGTTTATACAATCTACCTATTGCGCGTTTGAAACTTGCTTTACTCATATTAAATACTTCTTTGATTGCTTCTGGGTCAGATTTATCCCAGAAAGGTAGTTCTCCATCATATTCAACTAGTAAATCAAAAATAATTTGTCCGTCTTCATCAAGACGTTCATGTGCTAATGGTAAGAATGAACCATTTAACTCGCCATTTTCTTTAACGCCAATAATTCTAACGTCCATTTCTTCGCCTAACCTAGGTTCATGTCTACGTTCAGATTCATGTACGAATATTTTGTATCCATCTTCTGACAGTAAAAATGTTCCTACTCTTAACAGGCGGTATGGTCTAGCTGTAACATGTTGATGTAAAACTGTTTCTTCCGCAGCTTTATACATAGTATCAACAATTGTTTCAGTCGCTAATCTTGCGAACATTTGACTATTGCTATCTATTCTTAGCGTACAAAAAATCATGTCGCCATTTTGTGGCCAAAGTTCTTTAACTTTTGGAAGGTCTTCCCAAGGGATTAATACTTCTCTAGGTAGACCAACATCAACTGCTGCGCCATCTCTATCTACTCTTAAAACTTTTACCCAATCGTAACGGTCTTTTGTAATTGTTGGCATATTTTGTGTGGCAAATAATTCGCCAGAACGGCTTGGATATACAAAGAAACTATAATCTTCGCCTATTTCTAAATCGTCTTCATTATCTACTTCAGATGCATTCATTTTAATATGTTCGCTGTTAGGTCCAAGTAAATGGTACGTTGAACCTTCCAATCTATCCACTTTTAAAAAGTCTATTCGACCTACAAGTGTATCTTTTTCTTGTGCCATATCATTCTCCATTCTTATCTTATTAGTTTCTACATTATAACATGCATTTTGTTTCATGTAACGACAGTTCATTCTCTTGTCCTTTTTTGTTAGATATATGGTATAATTCATCGATAGAAGTATTAATGAAAAGGAGTCATTTAATGTTACAAGTCACTAATGTAAGTTTGCGATTTGGTGATCGTAAACTATTCGAAGATGTAAATATTAAGTTCACACCAGGCAACTGTTACGGACTTATTGGGGCTAATGGCGCTGGAAAATCAACATTTTTAAAAGTATTATCTGGAGAATTAGACTCACAATCAGGTAACGTTTCATTAGGTAAAGATGAACGTTTAGCTGTATTAAAGCAAGATCACTTTTCTCATGAAGATGAAAAAGTAATTGACGTGGTATTAAAAGGTCACGAAAAATTATGGAAAGTTATGAAAGAAAAAAACGACATTTACATGAAGCCAGACTTCTCTGATGAAGATGGTATGCGTGCTGCTGAACTTGAAGGCGAATTTGCTGAGATGAACGGTTGGAACGCTGAAGCGGATGCTTCTGTATTACTTTCAGGTTTAGGTATTAAAGACGACCTACATGATAAACAAATGTCTGAATTAGAAAATAACCAAAAAGTTAAAGTATTATTAGCTCAAAGTTTATTTGGTGAGCCAGATGTTCTATTACTGGACGAGCCTACAAACGGTTTAGATATTCAAGCAATCGCTTGGTTAGAAGAATTCTTAATAAACTTTGAAAATACAGTAATCGTTGTGTCTCATGATAGACACTTCTTAAACAACGTATGTACACACATCGCTGATTTAGATTACGGAAAAATTAAATTATTTGTTGGTAACTATGATTTCTGGTATCAATCAAGTCAACTAGCTGCACAAATGGCTCAAGATCAAAACAAGAAAAAAGAAGAACGCATTAAAGAATTACAAGACTTTATTGCTCGATTTAGTGCGAACGCATCTAAATCTAAACAAGCAACAAGTCGTAAGAAGATGTTAGATAAAATCGAGTTAGATGATATTCAACCTTCTTCAAGACGTTACCCATTTGTTAACTTTAATATTGGTCGTGAAATCGGTAACGACTTATTACAAGTTCAAGGTGTTTCAAAAACAATTGATGGTAATAAAGTTTTAAATAATGTTTCATTCACTATGAATCCTAATGATAAAGCTGTATTAATAGGAGAAAGTGAAATCGCTAAAACTACCCTACTTCGTATTTTAGCTGGTGAAATTGAACCAGATGAAGGTACAGTTAAATGGGGAGTTACAACTTCTCGTTCTTATTTACCTAAAGATAACTCAGAATTCTTCGATGGTGTAAATATGAACTTAGTTGATTGGTTAAGACAATATGCACCACCAGAAGAACAAACTGAAACATTCTTAAGAGGTTTCTTAGGACGTATGCTATTCAGTGGTGAAGAAGTTAAGAAAAAAGCAGACGTACTTTCAGGTGGAGAAAAAGTAAGATGTATGTTGAGTAAGATGATGTTATCAAATTCTAACGTACTATTATTAGACGAACCTACTAACCACTTAGACTTAGA
Organism: Mammaliicoccus sp. A-M4; assembly: GCF_022386955.1. NCBI lineage: Bacteria > Bacillati > Bacillota > Bacilli > Caryophanales > Staphylococcaceae > Mammaliicoccus > Mammaliicoccus sp. A-M4. The sequence continues at coordinate 13,492 of NZ_JAJNHH010000004.1, read as the reverse complement.
AAGTATCACAGCTGTGAACGATGGTCTGAAGAACTTCAAAGGTTCATTAATCTTTACTTCATACGACTTTGAATTTATAAACACTATTGCTAATAGAGTTATTGATATTAAAGAAGATGGCGTAATTTCTAAAGAAATTAGCTATGAAGAATACCTAAGAGATCAAGGTGTATATAGCTAATTTATGCTGAACTTATATGAGCAGGCTGAGACATTTATATGTCCCAGCCTGTTTTTATTATATAAGCGAGAGTAGTTAATTGTTTATAATGAACAAGAAGAGGACGTGTCCCCTAACGAGCAAGAAATTTCAAACAAGCTCGTTAGCGCGATGTTCCCTACGATTTTGTAAAGTGCTGAAGCCTGAGGGAATATTATGAGTGAGAGACTACAGGCTCGAACCATACCCTAGTCAAGCATGCACGAACAAAATCGTAGATTATTTATTTTGAGTTATAATTTATCTCCCAACCCATTCTTTGTTTCTGCATTAATTTACCCATTTTATTCATTTTAAATTTGTTGAATTGTTGTGACTTTTTGAAATAATCTGTTTTCTCTCTTTACATAAATATTCTTTCTATGTATAATGAATGCATATCAATTGAATATGTTTTTGATGAGGCGCATCAATCATTAGTAACTCCCCTATAGGACTGCAATCTTCAAGGAGTGAAAGGGTGCGATGCCGAAACATAATATTTTTGCAGAACTATTATGTTGGACGTATAGGTTAACAGCTTATTGTCTGTCATTATCTTAATGATAAATGGAGTGCATCACTTGTATATATAAATTAAAACAAGTTCGGATGCCGAACTTGTTTTTTTATTTATATTACGGCGTTGACCTCCCGATTTTAATTGGAGGAATAATCTTGACACAAAGTGTATTGAAATTTGGCGGAACATCCGTAAGTGATTTTAACAAAATTAAAAATATAGCCTATATGTTAAAATCTCGCGTTGATAATGGCGAACAACTAGTAGTTGTTGTAAGTGCTATGGGCAAAACGACTGATACTTTAATGCAAAATATTGATACGTTAACATCGCAACCTAAAGATGAACATTTAGCAATGTTGCTAACTACAGGTGAACAACAAACAATATCTTACCTTTCAATGGTGTTGAATGATATAGGTGTTCAAACGAAGGCGATGACGGGGTATCAAGCTGGTATTAAAACAATTGGTCATCATTTAAAGAGTAAAATAGCTGAAATTGATGCTCCTAGGTTTGAAGAAGCTTTTAAAACAAACGATATTCTAGTAGTAGCTGGCTTCCAAGGTGTTAATGATGAAATGGAAATCACTACTTTAGGACGCGGTGGTTCAGATACAAGCGCTGTAGCAATAGCATCAAGTATAAATTCCACTTGTGAAATATACACTGATGTTGATGGTGTTTATGGAACAGATCCTAGAATTTATAAAGATGGAAAATTACTTTCTGAAGTTTCTTATGAAGAAATGATGGAAATGAGTGCTTTAGGAGCTGGTGTATTAGAATCAAGGAGTGTTGAAATAGCTAGAAATTACAACATACCTCTTTATTTAGGTAGAACATTATCAAACGTGAAAGGAACATGGATTATGCCACAAACAGAAATTTTAGAGAAAAAAGCAGTCACTGGAGTCGCGTTAGATACGCATATGATTCATGTAACATTAACGTATCCAATGCAAAACTTTAAATTACTGCAAAAAATGTTTGATTCTTTAGAACACGAGTCAATGAATGTAGATATGATTTCACAAATTGAAAATCAGAGAGGTCTACAATTGTCATTTACAATAAAAGATTCTGAAGTACAACAAATTGAAAGAATTATAGAAGATTTAATGCTAGATTACCCTCACCTTCGCTACATAATGAAAGAAAATTATGCAAAGCTATCCGTAATTGGAACTGGCATGAGAGACATGTCTGGTATTGCTTCTAAAGCATTCAGAACTTTAATTAGTAATGACATACCTTTTTATCAAACAACAACATCAGAAATTAGTATTTCTTATGTCGTTGATCGAGATTTAGGTGAAGAAGCAGTACGTATTTTGTGTGAAACATTTAATATATAATGAATGATGGAGTGAACAAAATGACAAAATTAGCAGTTGTAGGTGCAACAGGTTTAGTAGGAGAAAAAGTATTAGAAGTATTAGACAGAAAGAATATCCAATTTGATGAATTAGTATTATTTTCATCACCACGTTCAGCAGGTAAAGAAGTAGAATTCCAAGGTAAAACATACACTGTTGAAGCTTTAACAGACGATAAAACAGATGGACAATTTGATTATGTCATCATGAGTGCTGGTGGCAGCACGAGTGAACATTTCGCTCCACTTTTTGAAGAGAATGGCGCAATTGTTATAGATAATTCTAGTCACTGGAGAATGCACGAAGGTATCGATTTAATCGTTCCTGAAGTAAACGAACCAAAATTAAATCGAAAAATTATTGCAAATCCAAACTGTTCTACAATTCAATCTGTAGTTCCTTTGAAACCTTTACAAGATAAGTTCGGCCTTAAGCGTGTAGCTTATACTACTTATCAAGCTGTATCAGGTTCAGGTTTAGCTGGTAAAGAAGACTTATTAAAAGGAGAACAAGGTGAAGAACCAACTAACTACCCTCACCCAATCTATAATAACGTCTTACCACATATCGATTCATTTTTAGAAGATGGTTATACAAAAGAAGAACAAAAAATGATCGACGAAACACGTAAAATCTTAAACGATAACACTTTAAATGTTACAGCAACTTGTGTTCGTGTTCCTGTACAAGACAGCCACAGCGTTCATATGAACGTAACATTAGATAAAGAAGCTACAGTTGAAGATATTAAAAAATTATTCGATGAAGATGACAGAGTTGTACTCGTTGATAATGTAGAAAATAATGAATATCCATTAGCAATTCATTCTACGGGTAAAGATGAAGTATTCGTAGGAAGAATTAGAAAGGATGAATCATTAGATAACACATTCCATATTTGGTGTACTTCTGATAATTTATTAAAAGGCGCAAGTTTAAATGCAGTACAAGTTTTAGAACAAGTTATGAATTTAAATAAATAAAAAAATTGAGGAGTGTTAAGTATGTCACATATATTTACAGGTGTAGGTGTTGCGTTAACGACACCATTCACAGATGAGAATGTAGACTACGAAGCATTTGAAAACCATATAGAATTTTTAATTGAAAACGGTGTACAAAGTATCGTGATTAACGGTACTACTGCAGAAAATCCAACTTTAACAAACGATGAAAAAAATCAATTATTAGAAATAGGTATAAAAAAAGTAAATGGTCGTGTTCCAGTTATAGCAGGTACAGGTACTAACAACACACAAGCTTCTATTGAAGCATCATTGAAAGCAAAAGAATTAGGTGCAGATGCAATTATGCTTATCACACCATATTATAATAAAACAAGCCAACGTGGTTTAATCGCCCACTTTACTAAAATTGCAAACACAGTTGAATTACCAGTAGTTCTATATAATGTACCTTCTAGAACAAATATGACAATTGACGTAGAAACAATGATTAAATTAAGTGAAAATCCGTATATTGTAGCATTAAAAGATGCTACTGGAGATTTAGAATATGCACAAACATTAAAAGAGAAATTACCTTCTGATTTTGCTTTATACAGTGGTAATGACGATAATATGTATGACTATTACAAGCTTGGTGGAGAAGGATTAATTTCAGTTGTGGCAAATGCAATACCACAAGAAACTCAAAAATTATTCGACCTTGTTCAAAAAGATGATACGAAAACTGCTGAAAACTTAAGAGATCAAATTCTAAGTTTACTTAATGATTTAGGTGTAGATGTTAACCCTATTCCTATTAAGTTATTAACAAGTGAACTAGGTTTTGGTCAGTATGAAGTAAGGTTACCTTTAGTAACATTAAATGAACAAGAACAACAAACATTAAGCAAAGCATTTGCTAACTTTAAAGATGGTGTAAAACAATGAAAATTTTATTAATTGGTTATGGCGCAATGAACGAACGTGTAGCAAGACTAGCAGAAGAAAATAATAATGAAATTGTAGGCGTGGTTGTTAAAGATCCTTCTAAACAATATCCCTACCCTGCCTTTGATACAATTTCATCGGCACCTGAAGCGGATGTAGCAATCGATTTTTCTAACCCAGAATTATTAATTCCGCTATTAGAAGAAGACTTTAAACTACCATTAGTTATTGCGACTACAGGTGAAAAAGAAATAATCATTGAAAAGTTAAAAGAAAAATCTAAAGATATGCCGGTATTCTTCAGTGCAAACATGAGTTATGGCGTGCATATTCTAAAAGAAATTATTCAATATGCTGTACCATTACTTGAAGACTTTGATATTGAGATGTTGGAAAAACATCATAATAAAAAAGTAGATGCACCAAGTGGTACGTTAGTACAACTATATGATGCTATTAAAGAAAAGCGTGAAGAAACTGTTCCGGTTTACAATAGACATGAAACTAACACGAAGCGTGAACCTTCTGAAATTGGAATTAGTTCTCAACGTGGTGGTACAATAGTTGGAGAGCACCAAGTATTGTTTGCAGGACATGATGAAACGATTGAAATTACGCATCGTGCACAGTCTAAGGATATATTTGCCAACGGTGCTCTAAGTGTGGCAAATATATTAGTAAATAAAGAAAACGGATATTACACATACAATAATTTAAATGAGGAGAGAATTTAACATGGTTAAAGATTTTACTGCAGAAGAGATTATACAATATATTAGTGAGGCTGAGAAGGTAACACCTTTAAAAGTCTACGTTAATGGTCAATTTGAAAATGTTGAGTTCCCTGAGTCATTTAAAGTTTTTGGTTCAGAAACATCTAAAACAATTTTCTGTGATGCTAAAGATTGGAAAGCATTTAATGAAAAATATGCAGATCAATTTACAGATGTCGAAATAGAAATGGATCGTCGCAATTCAGCGATACCATTAAAAGATTTAACAAATACAAACGCTCGTATTGAGCCTGGTGCTTTCATTAGAGAACATGCAGTTATTGAAGATGGCGCTGTTGTAATGATGGGCGCTACAATTAACATTGGCGCTGTAGTTGGCGAAGGTACAATGGTTGATATGAACGCTTCACTTGGAGGTCGTGCTACTACAGGTAAAAATGTGCACGTTGGCGCAGGTGCAGTATTAGCGGGCGTTATTGAGCCACCTAGTGCTTCTCCAGTAGTTGTTGAAGACGATGTACTAATCGGAGCTAATGCAGTAATACTTGAAGGTGTTCGCATTGGTAAAGGTGCTATCGTTGCTGCTGGTGCAATTGTAACGAAAGATGTTCCAGAAGGAGCAGTTGTTGCTGGTACCCCTGCTAAAGTTATTAAACAATCAGCAGATGTACAAGATGGTAAAAAAGAAATCGTATCTGCTTTACGTAACTTAAACCAATAACTCATCATATAAAAGATTAGGCTGAGACATAAATAAATGCCTCAGCCTAAATTATTAGATTGGCAATATATATCTAGTTTGAAATAGATTATATTAAAATTTTCAATGCTATTTATATTTGCTTGGGTGGGACAATGAAATCTTATTAAAAAAATTGGAATGATGTCCCACTCTCTTTCTATACATACTATAAAGGGACTGATTTTTAAATGTCTGAATTAAATTTTGTTAAAGAAACAAGAAGATATTTGCATCAACATCCAGAATTAAGCATGCAAGAATTTGAAACAACAACATATATTGAAAATTTTCTTAAATCATTGGAAATACCATATGAACGCCCTATTACTACAGGGATTATTGGTTATTTAGAAGGCAATTCAAATAGGACAATTGCTTATAGAGCAGATATTGATGCCTTACCTATTCATGAAGAAAATGAAGTACCTTATAAAAGTAAAAATGACAATGTGATGCATGCTTGTGGACACGATGGTCATACGACAGCGCTAATGTTATTTACAAAAAGGTGTAAAGCATTATACGACAAAGGCGAATTACCACATAACGTTGTATTCATTTTTCAACCTTCAGAAGAAACGGAAGCGGGCGCAAATCAACTTATAAAATCTAAAGTATTTGATCAATTTCAAATAGAAGAAATTTATGGCGTACATATCATGCCTTTTGAAGATTTAGGTACAGTAGCATTTAAAAATGATGAAATAACTGCAAGTGCTACAGAGTATCGTTTCTATTTAAATGGCTTATCTAGTCATGTAGCGAGTAAAGAAGAAGGAAAAGCTGCATCAGAAGCATTAATGCATGTATTAAGCCAAGTGAGTCAAATTCAACAATTTCATTTAAATGGTCTTAATAGAAACATTGTACACATAGGTCAATTTAATGTTGGAGAAGCAATTAACACGGTCCCACAAAATGGCTATTTAGAAGGTACAATTCGAACTTATGATGTACAAGATTTAGAAACCGTGAAACAACAAATGATAAAAATTGCTCAAAGTGTTGAATTGTTATTTGATGTTGAATGTCGTGTTGATTTTGCTGAGGGATACCCACCTACTACAAATGATTCGACACTATACGAAAATGTAAAGTCAGCATTAAATACAACTGGTGTCGAATTACATGAACTAGAAAAACCATATTTATTCGGCGAAGATTTTAGTTTCTATGGACAATTGGCGCCAAGTTATTTTGTATTTTTCGGAACTAAAAATATTGAAAAAGACTTTGTGTATGGTCTACATACAAACAAATTAAATTTTGATGAAGAAGTGCTTATTTTAATAGCTGATTATTATATGGCATTGTTAAATCAAGGAAGGGATAAATAATGGTTGCACGTATCACAATATATGAACAAGACTTTATAAATAACGCTAAACAGTTTACAGATGGACAAGAAGTTATGGCTGTTGTGAAAAATGATGCTTATCATTTTGGTTTAGAATTTGCAGTGCAATCATTTATCGCTGCTGCTATACAGACATTTAGTACGACATCTTTACATGAAGCTGTGAGAATTAGAAATTTAAACAGTGATGTAAATATCTTTTTAATGAATCCATCTACAGAGTTTGAAACTTTAAAACAATATAATATCGCAATGACTTTACCCTCTTTAGAATTTTATTATGAATTTAAAGACGATTTAAGTGGTATTAAGTTACATTTAGAATTAGAAAACTTGCTACACCGTTCAGGATTGAAAAATGCTCAAGAAATGCAAGAAGTATTAAAATTCAATACTAACCTACCCCATGATGAACAAGCTAAAATAGAAGGAATATGGACGCATTTCGGATACGCAGATGAATTTGGTGGAGATGAGTATGAAATAGAACGAGCAGCTTGGTTAAGTTGTTTAGACGAAATCTTAAGTTTAGGTTATACGTTTAAATTTATTCATGCTCAGAATAGTGCGAGTTTTGTAAGAGAAGATGGCTTGCTTGATCAACATACACATGCGCGATTAGGTATTATTCTATATGGTTCAAGACCTTATAGTAGTCTCGCTACTTCAACTACTCATCAAAATTTTACTGTTACTGCGAATGTGATTCAAGTACGCCCTATTAAACAAGGCGAAACTTGTGGTTATAGTTTCCAATATACAGCAGATAAAGATTGTAACCTTGCAGTAGTTGATATCGGTTATGGAGACGGTATACTTAAAACACGTGCTAAACATGATGCGCTAATCAATGGTAAAAGGTATCCTATACGTGGATTAATGATGAGTCATATGTTTGTAGAAGTGGATGAATCAGTAAAACGTGGAGATATGGTAACAATGTATAGCAATGACATAAGAATAGACGAATTTACATTTAAAGGTGTAGGTGCTAATTCAGAACAAATTAGTGCACTAAACCATCATTCATTAATAAAGGAGATTAAATCATGACTGTTAAATATAATGATCAAGGCGTATTAACGATGGGGAATATCTCATTAAAGACAATTGCAGCTAGTTATGGTACCCCTACTATTGTTTATGATGAAGAACAAATCAGATCACAGTGTAGAAGATTTCATGAAGCATTTAGTAACAGTGGTCTAAAATATAATATTTCATACGCATCTAAAGCCTTTAGTAGCATTCAATTATTTAAACTAATGGCAGAGGAAAATATGGGCTTAGACGTAGTATCTGAAGGAGAACTATTTACAGCTTTAGCGAGTGATTTTGATCCGAGTAAAATACACTTTCACGGTAACAACAAGACGAATGATGAAATAGAATATGCAATTGAAAGTGGCGTTGAGTATTTCGTTATTGATTCATTAGATGAAATTACACGTATTAACCGAATTGCATCTAAACCAATCAAAGCAGTTTTAAGAGTTAATCCAGGTGTTGAAGCACATACACATGAATTTATACAAACAGGACAAGAAGATAGTAAGTTTGGATTATCGATAAAACATGGTACTGCTTTAGAAGGTGTACGAGCACTACAAGCATCAGACAAAATAGACTTTAAAGGTATCCACTTCCATATTGGGTCACAAATTTTTGAAGCGGATGGTACGATTAATACGATACAAATTGTATTTGAATGGTTAAAAGAAAATAATATCGATATTGAAATTCTCAATTTGGGTGGCGGTTTCAGTATTAAATATACAAACGAAGATAAGAGCTATCCAATTGAAGAAAGTATTAAGCGCATTACTGATGCTATTAAAGAAAATAGTGAAAAATATAGCATGGATATACCTGAGATATCTATAGAGCCAGGACGCTCTATCGTAGGAGAAGCGGGTGTAACTTTATATAGAGTTGGCACTATTAAAGAAATACCTAATGTTAATACTTACGTTTCAATTGATGGTGGTATGAGTGATCATATTAGAACAGCTTTATATAATGCGAAATATGAGGCACTATTAGTAGATAGACAAGAAGATGATTTACAAGAAGTAACAATAGCAGGTAAATTATGTGAATCAGGTGATTTAATCGGTAAAGATATGAAATTACCTAAATCAACAAAAATTGGTGATTATATAGCTGTATTATCGACAGGAGCGTATCACTACTCTATGAGTTCTAACTATAACCAAATGCCAAAACCGGCAGTGTTATTTGTCAGAGATGGAAAAGCAAGAGAAGTTATTAAGAGGCAAACATTAAAACAACTCATTTTGAACGATGTGAAATAAATAATTATTTATTTTTTTGAATAAAAAAGCGCTACCCAATCAGATAGAAATCTGCGGGTAGCGCTTTTAAATAATTAAAGATATCGTTATATAAACTTAAACTTTATTATTATTTAATAGTATTATAGTTTTGCAGAAAGAAACCCTAACATTGTTAGGGTTTCTTTCTAGTCTTTCAAATTCATATATTTTATAGTTTTACAACGTTTGCAGCTTGTGGGCCGCGGTCGCCTTCAACTACTTCGAATTCTACTGCTTGACCTTCTTCTAAAGATTTGTAACCTTCTTGGTTAATTGCTGAGAAATGTACGAATACGTCATTTTCTCCTTCGATTTCGATAAAACCAAATCCTTTTTCTGCATTAAACCATTTTACTGTACCTTGTTTCATAATTGAGAAACCTCCAAGACTAAAATTCAATATGCGATATTCGCATATTACAAAAAACACCAAATATATAATGTCATTTGCAATATGGAATAACGATATTGCTATTACTTATTATACGTCACTAAATATTCAAATGCAATACCAATTCAGATATTTTCAGAATTTATTAATTTGGTAAAGGTGTATAAATAGAATTGTCATTTAATATAAGAATACTATAAAAAATTTGTAAATCTTCTTCACAATCTTCACAAAAAGCAATATCGCAATTATTATAAAAAGCATGAATATTATATTTACCAACTATCTCATTTGCATATTTTTCTTGGTACGATTTCAGTAAGTCATTATAAGTTATTAGCATCTCATCAAAATCATTGCAAATGATTTCATGAATAATATGATCTGTCCAATCATCGAATAGCCACCAGCCCTCATAATCTGCCCGCATAGTAACAACTTTCCACATTTATAACGCCCCTATTCAGAATATTACCTTAAAACAAATTTAAATCTATTTGAAGATGAAATCAAGAAAAGCGCTTAGTATTTATGTTTCTAATTATTAGTTTTTTTGTAAGAAACCCTTTATAATGGATATATGAGGTGATTAATATGAACGGAAAACACATTAAAGTTTATGGACGCGTACAAGGCGTTGGTTTTAGATTTTTCACAGCACAACTGGCTAAGAAATATAATATAGTTGGCTCAGTTGAAAATGTTAACGATTATGTTGAAGTTTATGCTAGCGGGAAAACAGATGACTTAGAAAGTTTTACTAAAGGAGTAATTGAAGGCGTTGCACCTGCTTCTCAAGTAGATGATTACAACATAGAAGATGTAACATTAGATGAAAATACAAAGCATTTCAAAACGTTATAATTTAGGAAGATGAAAATGAAATATAATTTATCGTATATATTAGGTGCACTATTAGCTGTACCAATATCGTCTGTTGTTTTTTTATTTAGTGTATTTCAATTGGATTTACATTTCATGTTAGATACTGGTATGTTTATCGGATCATATATATTGAGTTTTATTCCTATTCAATGGTATAGCTCTAGACGTTTTTTAAAGGAAATGGGATTAACTCGTAGAGAATATCATTTCATTAGAAAACAATTAAATGATGCGAGCCCAAAACTTAAACGGTTATATAAAAATTATATGCGTGTACGTTCATATAATGAATTTAAAAATTTAAATGAAGTTGCTAAATTAACAAGAACAATTTACAACACTGTTAAACAATCTCCAGAAAAGTTTTATACAGTCGAAAGCTTTTTCTATTCGCATTTAGATAATACAGTTAATTTAATTGATAACTACACTCTATTACAACGCATGCCGAATAAAACTAAAGAAGAAAAAGCTAAATTGAAACAAACTAAACTTACGATTGATGAGAATAAAAGGACTTTAGTTGCTGATTTAAAGCAGTTGAATGTATCGAATTATAATCAATTGGATATTGAGATGGAATTAGCTGACATGGCTAAAAACAGAAAAGATTTTACTAAAGAAATACCTGAAACAACTAAAGAAAAAGTAAATTTGAAGACTAATCAAGAAAAATACGAATATGAAACGGAGCGTAATTATGACAGAAACTAATAAAAATTTATTTGATGACTTAATTGATGATCCGTTTAAGGATTCATCGAATGAAATTGCACCACAGGAAGCTCAAGAAAATGAGCAATCTGGTCAATCAGATGTAACTTCAACTTATGAAAAGAATTTCTCAGATGAAGATCAACAAAAAATAAACGAAATAGCTAAACAGATTAAACCATTAGATAATGATGGTCTGTTACTGTATGGTCAACAAGCTCAAAACAAATTATCACAGTTTTCTCATCAAATGCTCAACCAAGTTCAATCTAAAGATGTCGGGCCAATCGGTTCTTCACTTAGAAACTTGATGAACAAATTAAAAGAAGTAAATCCTGATGAATTACAAAAACAAAATCAATCGCGTTTAAAACGTATTTTTAAGCGTGCTGAGCGCTCAGTTAATGAAATGTTTAGCAAATACCAATCAGTTGGTGCGCAAGTCGACCGCATATCTGTAGAGCTGCAAAAATCACAAAATATGCTGATGAAAGATGTTGGTCTATTAGATCAATTGTATGAAGAAAATAAAGCGTATTTTGATGCTTTAAATATTTATATCGCAGCAGCTGAACAAAAGCGTGATGAACTTAAACAAAATGATTTAGTGGAGCTTGAGAAAAAAGTTAAAGCATCTAATAACCAAATGGATGTACAAGATTTGGCTGATTTACAACAATATATAAACAGATTAGAAAAGCGAATCTATGATTTACAATTATCTCGCCAAATTACTTTACAATCAGCACCACAAATTAGAATGATACAAAATATTAACCAAACATTGGCTGAAAAGATTCAAAGCTCGATTTTAACGAGTATTCCATTATGGAAGAACCAAATGGCTATCGCGTTAACTTTATTGAGGCAACAAGGTGCTTCAGAAGCACAGAAGAAAGTTACAGATACGACAAATGAACTGTTGCTTAAAAACTCAGAAATGTTGAAACAAAATGCGATAAGAACAGCAGAAGAAAATGAACGTGGTATTGTTGATATTGAGACACTTAAGACGACACAAACAAATATCGTGGATACAATTCAAGAAACATTAAGAATACAAGAAGACGGTACACGTAAACGTCAACAAGCTGAACAAGAACTACAATCTTTAGAACAAGATTTAAAAACTAAACTATTACAACTTAAAGATGAACAACAACAACTTAGAAATACATTTAAATCATAAATAAAAAGCACTATCCCCTATTTTAATGATATGCTCCCTGTTAAGTAAACACTTAAATAGTGAAAACTTAGCAGGGAGTTTTATTATGACTAGAAATATTAAAATAGATATCAATACTTTATTAGAAGCTTTTGATTTATATGAACAAGGCTATAGCTTCTTAAACGTTATAAAAATGTTGTCATTGAATACAAATCGTAGATTATTAAGTGAAAAATACCAGAGGTATAAATTATATGGAGTTAATGGATTGTTACCTAAAACAAAAAATAACTCGTATCCGTCATCTTTTAAATTACAAATTATTAATGAGTATTTTGAAAAGGGAATATCACCTGTACAGTTGGCTATTAAATACAATATCCCATCAGATCGCACTGTTCGAAACTGGATAAAACGTTATACTATGGGTAAAGAGAACAAAACATATTCTCCAAAACCCGAGGTGTATACGATGAAAGCAAGAAAAACAAATTTAGAAGAACGCATTGAAATAGTTAAAGATTACATAGAAAGTAATAGTGATTATAAAACAATCGCTGATAAATATTCAGTGACTTATGGTCAAGTTTATAATTGGGTGAAAAAATATAAAAATCATGGTAATGCTGGTTTAGAAGATGGACGAGGCAAAGGGAAACCTCAATCTATAATGACAGAAGATGAAATGAAAGATGCAGAAATTAAAGCATTAAAAGAACGAAATAAATATTTAGAAATGGAGAATGAGGTTTTAAAAAAGCGGAGAGAATTCGAAAGAGAGATGATGAATCAAAAAGTAAACAAATCGCGTCATACAAAACGATTAAAGCGCTAAAAAATAAATATCCAATTAAATGGTTATGTAGTGTTTTAGGAATAAATAGATCAAGTTATTATAAATGGACAAATAGAAAACCCTCTAAGAGAGAGATTGAAAATAATACATTAATGGAAGATATCAACGATATCTATCACCAATATCAAGGTATTTATGGTTATAGACGTATTTATATCTATATCCGTCTTAAATTAAATAAACGTGTAAATCATAAGCGTGTTTATAGATTAATGAAACAATTAAAATTAAAAGCAATTATACGTCGTAAAACCAAACGTTATAAGCCTTTTACTCCTGAAGTTACTGCACAAAACATTTTAAATAGATC